>JAFXLS010000095.1 GCA_017530965.1 Fibrobacter sp. | reverse complement strand
GAACGGGCCAACATGTTGATAGTACCACTCCATTCAACGGAGAATGCACCACCATTTTCGGTGCTCGGGTTAAGCGTCATAGTTGCGTTACCGGCACCATTCTGGCTCCAAAGTTCGTAATCATAGCCAGCGCCGCTACCCATTTTCTGGGATTGGCCATTAGAGCAGTTAAGGGTGGTCTGCCCCCAGGAAATGGATGACGCAATTGCAGCTATGGCAATCCCCATCTTCGCAATTTTCGCAATACTCCTATTCATTTTATAACTCCTGAATGTTTAAGTCCTGTTCCAAAGATATATCTGCAAAATCCAAATTGGAATACATGTATAACAATTGGCGTTGTTGTAAAAAACAACACCGAATCCACAATTTTTACACAAAAAAGCCAATTTTGCGCCAAAATACGGCATTCTTTTCGTGTATATAAAAACGCCCCACAACAGTGTGTGAGGAGTCCTTTTTTCCACAGAATAAGGAGTTTTTTACGGGATTTTCCTGAATTGTGCGGAATCCACCGTTCCCATGTAGCGACCCCCATCCAGAATGTCAGACTCCAAGATGACATTAGTGTGGCAGTCCTGTACAAAATTGTTTCGGCCCCTTAGCGGGGCCGAACAACAATCAATTAAGCATCGTCTTCAGGGGCAGGCACGCCGATCTGCTGTTCCGGCTTGTCTTCGATCTTTTCGACAGAATCGTCATCAACTTCGACGCCTTCCACCTTGTCGAAGGTTTCCTTCGCCTCGGCGCTATCCTGTTCGATATCTTCGACGCTCGGGAGCGCGGTAGCATCTTGCACCACATCGCCTTCGCGCAGGCTAATGGCCTTGACACCCTGGGCGTTACGGCCCGTAAGGCGGATATCGGCAGCCTTGATACGAATCACCTGGCCTTCGCGGCTAGTAATGATCAAGTCGTAGTCGTCTGCGACGCTTTCCACGAACACGGCGGCGCCCACCTTGTCGGTCACGTTCAGGTTGCGCACGCCCTTGCTTCCGCGACGGGTAATGCGGTAAGTCGAAGGTTCGCTACGCTTGCCGTAACCGTTTTCGGTAATCGTCACGATCTTGTTGCCGGCCTTGAGCCACAGGAGCGAAATCACTTCGTCGCCTTCGGCGAGGGTAATGCCCTTCACGCCGTGAGTGCCGCGGCCCATGGCGCGGAAGCAACTGATCGGGAAGGTCACGGCCTGACCGTTCTTGGTCGCAAGCATCAGCAAGTCCTTCGGAATCGGACGACCTTCGATATCTTCGGCGTCTTCGGATTCCTCGGCGATGGCGGCCTCTGCAGCCTGTGTTTCGGCTTCGGCATCGGCTTCTTCGCCTTCGGCAGCCTGGCTAGCCTTGAAGTCTTCGGCAGACATGCCCACGAGCTGCACCTTCACCAGTTCATCGTCTTCGTCCAAACTGATGGCGTTCACGCCCGCCTTGCGCGGACGGCTGAACAAGGTGAGGTCCATCTTGTTGATGACACCCTTCTTGGTTGCAAACACGAGGCAGAAGTAGCCACCGAACTTGCGCACCGGCACAATCGCCTGTACCTTTTCGCCTTCGGTAAGACCGATAAAGTTGATAATCGGGCGGCCCTTGCCGTTGCGGGTTCCTTCGGGCAAGCGATAAACCTTGGTCCAGTAAGCACGGCCCTTGTTCGTGAACACGAGCAGGTAGCTGTGAGTGCTTGCGGTAAAGATCTGTTCGACGTTGTCTTCTTCTTTAAGCGTTGCGCCAATAATGCCCTTGCCGCCACGGTTCTGAGCCTTGAAGGTATCGATTGGCAAACGCTTGATGTAGCCTTCGCGGCTGAGCGTAATCACCTGTTCTTCTTCGGCAATCAGGTCTTCGTAATCGTAGTCATCGACAGCGTCTTCGATAGAAGTACGGCGGTCATCGCCACACTTGTCCACGATGGCGTCGAGGCGGTCGAGCATAATCTTCACGCGGCGTTCGCGCTTAGCGAGAATGTCCTTCAAGTCGGCAACGGTTGCAACGAGTTCGTTGTATTCGGCTTCCAACTTTTCGATATTCAAGCCGGTAAGCTGAGCGAGACGCATGTCCACGATAGCCTGCGACTGGATTTCGTCGAGGTTAAAGCGGTTCTGCAAGGCAGTCTTTGCGGCTTCGGTCGTCGGGCTCGACTTGATAATCTGCACCACTTCGTCGATGTTCTGCGTTGCAATGCGCAGGCCTTCGATAATGTGGAGACGAGCTTCGGCCTTGTTCAAGTCAAACTGCGTAGAACGCGTAATCACTTCCAAGCGGTGATCCACGTAAACCTGGATAAGGTCCTTCAGCGTCAGGAGCTTCGGCAGGTTATTGACGAGAGCCAAATTGTAAATGCTGAAGGTTGTCTGCAGCTGCGTGTTTTTAAACAAATTATTCAAAACAACTTCGGCGACCACATCCTTGCGCATTTCAATCACGATGCGCATGCCTTCGCGGCTAGATTCGTCGCGGATGTCGGTAATGCCATCGACGCGCTTGTCCTTCACCAGTTCTGCAATCTTCTTACAGAGTTCGGCCTTATTGACCATGTAAGGAATTTCGGACACCAAGATACGCGGCTTGCCACGGCTATCCACATCAATTTCGGTGCGGGCACGTACACGTACGCGGCCATGGCCCGTGAGGTAAGCATCACGGATGCCTGCGCGGCCACAAATCACGCCACCCGTCGGGAAGTCCGGACCGGATACGTACTGCAAAAGGTCTTCGCCGGAAATATCCGGATTTTCAGCAACCGCATGGATTGCATTTGCAATTTCGCGAAGGTTGTGCGGAGCCATCGAGGTCGCCATACCCACGGCAATACCGGTGGTACCGTTCACCAGCATGTTCGGGAGAGCAGACGGCAAAACCTTCGGTTCTTCCAAAGATTCGTCGAAGTTCGGACCCATGTCGACCGTATCTTTTTCAAGATCCTCGAGCATCAGGGCACCCATGTTGTTCATCTTGGCTTCGGTGTAACGCATTGCAGCGGCACCGTCACCGTCGATGGAACCGAAGTTACCCTGACCGAATACCAGCGGATAGCGCAGAGAGAAGTCCTGCGCCATACGCACCAAGGTTTCGTACACGGCAAAGTCGCCATGGGGGTGGTACTTACCGATCACGTCACCCACGATACGGGCAGACTTCACCGTCGGCTTGTTGGGCACCACGCCAAGCTTATGCATACTGTACATCACGCGGCGGTGTACCGGCTTAAAACCGTCACGCGCATCAGGCAAGGCACGAGCAACAATCACGCTCATGGAATAGCGCAAGTAGCAATCCTGCATGTCCTTTTCGATCAAGGACCTGATTTGCGAACCTGGTACCAATTCTTCTGACATTCTTTTTCCTCTAATTATCCACCGGTGTTTCCACCAGCATTTCGTTTATTTCATTTAAACTTTCTTCGTCGGTCTGGTCGATACGGTGGGGCGTAATCGTCGCGTAGCCCTGATTCAAGAGATAGTCGTCACTATCCTTGGGCTGTTCATCCCACAGTTTATCACCATCCAATTGCCACAGTCCATTTTCATGGGAATAGTGGTCCGTAAACATTCCAAGGGCCATCTTGGTCGCCTTAAACCCCTTGAAGGTTTCGGCGGTAGCCTTTGGAAAATTCACGTTCCAGAATACGCCTACAGGAATCCGTTCGAACAGACGGTCCTTGACCACCTTCACGGCAAATTCCTTTGCGGTTTCGAGCATGTTTGCGGTTGTGCCACGGAGAGAAAGCGCAATACCCGGTACACCCCAGAGGGCTGCTTCGCGGGCGCCAGCGACCGTACCCGAATAGAGCGACGACACGCCAGAATTTTCGCCGAGATTCACTCCCGAAAAACACACATCAAATTGACCCGGACCGACCCCCTCGGTGGTAAGCCCATAAGAGGCAAAATGGCCCAGCGCAAATTTGACGCAATCGGCAGGAGTCCCCGACATTGAATACGCCTCAATGGCCGAATTCTCTTCAATTTCCACTTTTTTGACCGAAAGCCCGCGCCGAACCGTAAAGGCGTGTCCTACCCCGCTCTGCTCCACTTCGGGCGCAAAAACGCACACGTCCGCATAAGGGGCGAGCGCACACGCCAAAGCGAGCATATAGCCACTCTGGATTCCGTCATCGTTTGCGATGAGGACACGTGTCTTCGGATAGTCTTGCATGTAAGATAAAAGATAGAAAATTTACTCAAAAAAGGGGGTTAAAATCAGCTTCATTAGCTATCTTTTTGAGCATGTTTTCCGAGAAGAAATTCCTTGCTACTAAAGAGACTTCAAAAGCCAAACGCATGGCCGAACTTTTACGTGTCATCATCCTACAATTGGGCGATGACGTACCCCGAGCCAAGCGTGAATTCGAGACCTACGCCGAATGGATGAAGCTCCCCGAAAGCGAGCGCCTGACCGGCAAAAACCAGGCCCAAATGATTGACCTGTACAAGACATTCCGCACCCGAGCCGGGCTCGGGTTCGAACGCGACGTGTACCTGGAACAAGAGCCGGGCGACCGCGAAGTCGCCAACGAAGCACCGCTCCCGTTTGCCGTCCTGGTTCACAATCTAAGAAGCGCCTTTAACGTAGGCTCCATCATCCGCAGCACGGACTGCTTCGGACTCGAAGGAGTCCACCTGAGCGGTTACAGCTGCGGCCCCGACCATGTGACGGTCAAGAGCGCCGCCCGCGGCTGTCAGGAATGGATTCCTATCAAGCGCTGGGAATCGCCCTTCGATTGCGTAAAGTGGCACAAGGAAAACGGCTACGAAATCATCGCGCTCGAAACCGGCGAAGACATCCCGAGCATAAACAACGTAACATGGCCCGAGAAAGGCCTCATTATTCTCGGAAACGAGGAATTAGGAATCGCTCCGGAACTGATGGCCGAAGCGACGATGAAGGTGACAATCCCGATGGCTGGCCGCAAGGCGAGCATGAATGTCGCCGGCGCCTACGCCATTATGTGCTTTAAAATCCGTTCGGATAACAACAGCAAGCAATAATTCGAGCAAAATGTTCTTGACAAGCGAGCGGTTCCGGTAACTCCCGGATAGCGAGCAGGCAAGAACTTTGCGAGGACTAGATTATTTTGCCAAATTCTTTACGGCGTCCGTCAAGCGGTCAATGGCCTTAATGAGTTCATCCATCTTGGCTTCGCTGATGCCTGACTGAATTGCATTTGCGGCACCGTTGACAGCTTCCTTCACCTGAGAGGCAACCTTGTCAGCCACAGATTCCTTTACAGGAACCTTACCGAGCCAAATGTCCGGCCAGCGGTCGTTACCTGTATGATACGTAATACGCGTTGCCGATTCAACCGGTTCGCCAATCTTCCAGATATAGAGTTCGTAGTCAAACAGGTCGTGGTCGTGACCCTTGTCGGTTGCACCCCACACAAGCCACTTGCCATCGGGAGAAAGACGCGGGAAATATTCATGACTGCGGCGACCGGGCAGGTCCATCAGTTTCACATTCTTCGGAATGCCGAAGAAGCCCACCTTTTCAATCTGCTTGCCATCCTTGGCACTGAACCAAAGGATTTCGCTCGGAGCAGCCGTGCCACCGTTACCCGTCGGGTTCACACGGTAGAGTTTACTACCATTAAAGTTCCAGTCAATCTGGCAACCGTCACCAGACTTGGTCCACTGAGACTTGGCGAGATCCCACACGCCCGTTTCGCGCATGGAGCCTCGAAGCGTAATGGCCAAGTGCTTGCCGTCGGGACTCATGTTCGGTTCCTGCAGAATCACGCCGGACTTATTGAAAGCCTTCTCGCCATCGAGCACAAGCGTTTCTTTCTTGCTGGCGAGATCCATAGTGAACACCTTACCGGCGCGGCTGAACACGATGGACTTGCCGTCGGGTCTCCAAGTACCCCAAGTGGCGTTATCCACGACTTTACGAGCATTTTCACCCGAAATATCGACCATCCACAAGTCCCACTTTTCCGGGTAGTTGGCATCGTTTTCAGGAACCCAGCCGCCCTTGCTGCGGTTAAAGAGCACCGTCGAGCCATCCGGAGAAATGCGCGGAAACCAGTCCACGTTATCTCCCTGCGTAAGAGCTCGGGCGTTCGTGCCATCGGCGTTCATAATCCAAATATCATGATGAGAATCTGCACGGCTTGTCGCCCAGACAATAGCTCCTTCGAGCTTACCCTTGAGGGCAGAAAGGGCCTTCTGTTCGTCGGCAGTAGGATCGACAGCGGCACCCGTCGGAGCGCCCTGTTGGGCAAAAACAGTCGAGAAAGCCAATAAGGCCGGAACAGCAAATTTCATCACATTCTTCATGCCCAGCAATCTAGTAATTTCCACCCCAAAAACCGCCTAAAAACGGCACCCAAAGCCCCAAAAACTTGATTACGCTCACAAATTACACACATGTAAACAAAAAAGAAGTTCTTTTTTTTCCATTTTTGGCGCAGAAAACCTATTTTCAATAAAAAAAGGGATGTTCATGATGAAACATTTATCAAAAATCGCACTTTTGTCTGCAATAGCTCTGGGCAGTTCCTTTGCCCTCGCCCAAAACATCACCCCCACCCGCGTGGGTCCTGTTAGCCAATACGGGCAGCTAATGACAGGCAAAAACTCGCAGGGACAGGGCCGCATTTACGGCAGCTGCGAAGGCGTCAAGGACGGCGCCGAAGTGCAGGTGCGTGGCATGAGCCTTTACTGGAGCCTGATGCCGCAGGCTGTTGAATTCTGGAGCGAAGAAGGCGTTTCCACCATGGTTCGCGACATGAACATCCAGATTGTGCGCGCAGCCATGGCAACCGGAGACGAAAACTGGTCCGGTGAATACAACGGAATCCAGCTCAAAGGTTATGCAGTCGACCCAACCAACCAAAAGCAATTCATGAAAACGGTCGTCGAAGCCGCCATCAAGAACGACATTTACGTGATTATCGACTGGCATTCTCATAAAGCCACACAACAAACGGATGCTGCCAAGAATTTCTTCAAAGAAATGGCTCAGACCTACGGCAAATACGACCACGTCATTTTCGAACTGTTCAACGAACCCGAAGATATTTCTTGGAGCGACATTAAAACCTACGCCGACCAAGTCATTCCAGTCATCCGCGAATATTCCGACAACCTGATTCTCGTGGGAACCCCCAAGTGGGATCAGAACCCGCAAGCAGCAATCGGAAACGAAGTCAACGACCCCAAGAAGAATACCGCTTACACCTTGCACTACTACGCCAATAGCCACTGCTGGAGCGGCACCTACGACTGGGGCGGATCCTGCGAAGGCTCCAACGGCGAACAAGCAATTAACGCAGGCCTTTCCGTATTTGTTTCGGAATGGGGCACGGCTGATGCTAGCGGTGGCGGAAATCCGGACCAGAGCCGTAACCAGAGTTGGCAGGAATACATCAACAAGCACAAGCTTTCTTGGGCAAACTGGTCTGCCTCCAAAATCAGCGAAGGTACCGCCGCATTTGAAGGTTCTTCAACCAAGACTTCGCTCCAGTACACGACCTCCGGCAACCTCGTAAAAGGTTACCTCGCCACCAACCCCACTAGCTACACCAAATGCCCGAACGGCGGCAACGACACCCCAATTTTTGTAAAGGCCGAGCAGAATTCCAACGTAACCTTCTCAGACAACGCCTTACACATCGCAGGCTCTCCTATGACTGTCGAAATCTTCAGTTTGAAGGGAGACAAGCTTATGGCAATAGATAACGTGAACGGCACGCTTTCGCTCACCAAGCTCCCTGCAGGCAAGTACTTTGCACGAGTTCACGGAAACGCAACCAATATGGTTCGTGCATTCAAGATCAAGTAGACTATTGAATTTCATTTTACCAACGAGAGAGAAAGGGGTCCGACCTACGGGTCGGACCTTTTTTATTATTTATCGAACACGGCGAAGTATTTGTCGCGGTAAACCTGGTGCCAACGGGAATCTTGATTAAGGGCAAACATTAGTTCATCCCAGCGGGCGTAATACAGCAACGGGAATAAGGCACGGTCGATGCCTAAAGAATCGGCGTCATGCATAAACAAGGCGGGATCCTTGGCGTAATTCAGATACCATTCAAAGAAATCCGCCGTCTTTAAGATAAATCGTCCGTCGATATAAATAGAATCGGCAGGATTTACAAAGGCAAGGTAACCGCCCGCACGGTCATCATTGAAGAGCCGTCCCTGGTGCGGATGTTCCTGCATCCATCGGGCAGCATCTACGGGAACACGCTGATAAGCAACCATCGAAAAATCGTAAGCGGAAAGTGAGCGGGTCCAAAGACCCAAGATGAAGAAAGTAAGTAGAAAGTAGACCGTAGACAGTAGGCGGCACGATGTGAAATGTGGAGTGTGAAATGGGAAATTAGGCAAAGTCGCTAAAAGTACCGGCAAGAACAGCACAAAGTTACGTTCGGCAACAAGGGCGAGAATCGCTGTCACAAAAAGAGCCCCATTCGGAACAACACTTCTAAAGATTCTTTTTATACTCACAAAAATTCCTGCCATGCAGAGCAAAACCATCAGCACGCTTTCCAGTATATTCTCCCCCGCCATTAAAAGCGTTATAGGAGAACGGTTCTCGGAAATTTGACTTGCAAATACCGCGGCAGAAAGAGTAAGGCCAAGCAGGCGATCCAGCAACCCAAACGGATACAGGAACAAAGCCAAACCTTCGCGATGCAAGAACGGCATTGCCCAGAGGAGTAGAACAAAAACAACTTGCGGAACAATGTATTTTGCGGAAAATCGGCCCTGTTTTTTTGATTCAAGTAAACTGACGCACAACACCAAAGTTGCAAAAATCGGGCCCAAGATATAAAGCCCCTGACACTTGCACCAAAACCACTGAAGAGCAAGAATCAGCGCAGCGCATGCAACCTGTTTTACATCTAGCCGGGACTCTCTGTATTTTTTTACAAGCCACGGAATCGCATTCCAGTATATTCCAAGAAACAGAAGCGAAAAAAGCACCGGGCGCATTTCGAAATGGTAACGGAAAACAAAAAGGACAAATACGACTACTAAAGATTGCCACCACCACGCTACGCTCGTGGCAGGCCCTCCTGCGGGGCTAGCAATGACGTTCTTAGGGGGGGCACCATGACTTCTCCCACATCCAAACAGTGCGAAGACCACGCCCCACAACACCGCCTTGAAAGCCACCAAAAGTGGAGTTCCACCCAAGCCATAGACAAAGCCTACAACTAGCTGAAAATATTCATGCACATTCACAACGGGCGCACGGACAGGCGTCCACGTAATCACCCACTCGCGAGCACACGCCAAATGCCACCAGATATCGGTATCGGTCAGCGGGAAAATCGCGAACAGGATGACAAAAACCGCTATTATCATTTCAAAGTTTTAATCAACGAATCCAAACGAACCGTCAGCTGTTCTGCACCGCGTGCATTCATGTGATCACAATCCTGAGCCATGGAGTCATCATAATCGTGGTATCCCATTTTATTTTCATCCATAAAAATGAAATGGGGATATTTCTTTTGCAATCTTGCCAGACTGTCTAGGATTTCGACCGCCTCACTACGACGCAAGCCATGTCGCCCCCAGATGCCCGAATTGCGATAAGCCGGAGATTGCGGGAAAACAATCCCTACTACGGTCAACCCCTTTTGCTGAGTAACTTTCAAAAAATCCACGAAGGCAACGTAAGTTTCTTCATAAGCAGCCCTCTGTTTGTCCATCCAAGTGCTATCTTCATATTCAGATACGCCCCATCCCTGGGAAGTTGCAAATTCGGAACTTCTTAGACCTAGAAACATTCCTTTATACGTATCTAGGCCAGGGGCATTTTGCGTAGCTGCGTAAATTGCACTACAATCTTCATCTAACCAATAATTATGATTTTGGTCGTAAACGTATCCCGGGAATTGTTCGTATTCCGAGCTGAAGAAACTAAACTGAGGTGAAAAATTCCAAAAATCAATATCAATCGAGACAACGATATATTTTAATTTCTTGAAACCTTTTTCAACATAACGTTCATACATATGACATACATCAAAGAAGGAGTTCGGGAAATAAGACAAATTAACCGAGGTCACTCCAATTATAGAAGCATCTATTCCATTTGCCGCACGCGAAGATCCAAGCACCACCAGTTCTGCAGAATCCCTGTACTTCCACATCATTTCCATGCGGTACCGCAAAATCTTTGACCTATCAGATCCACCTTCAATGAAATACATTCCCGCACTGTCCAAATCAAGCAAGAATTCATTCGACGGAATCACATTGGGATTGGCCCATAGACTCGGATGCCAAACTTCATCGCCTTCAAGGATATCAACAATAGAACTGTCCTGCAAATTGACCGACACTATTTTCGTATGGGCCCCATCATCATTCGAAAGCGTCGCCACCACAAGATTATCCGATCCAAAGACCCATTCGCTATGGTCAAAGGAATAGCCCGCCGGAGCAGGTATTGACTGTATTAGTTTTCCAAGAGAATCAGCAATCAGCAACTGTTCATGCGTCCCATATTTTTCACCAACAAACTTTTGACCGGTCGTTCCGCCAAAATCAAGGAACAGGGTGCGCTTTGAACCGTCTTTCGAAAGGGACGCATTGCAGGCCTGTTCGCCGCCGTACCATACCGTATCACGCCCCAAAACGCGGGCACGAAGCAGACGCGCTCCCGTCACGGCCAAGGAACGGTCTTCGCTAAAGCCCCCATGATAGGCCCCGTCGAAAAGCTTCTGCGGAGTTCCAAACTTGCCATTTGCAAATTTCACTTGCCAAGTCGATGAGGCCTTAAAAGAAGCATCGTTTTTATTATTCCCCGCATCAGTCACATAAACGACAACCGTATCGCCATTTTCAAGAACCTGCCAACGGGGAATTACAGCACTTTCGACATTCAACTTTACTAAATCGGAACCATCCGCATTCAAGCGACGCACAAAGACCGTCGATGTTCCAGATACGCCTTCAAGTTTTGTACAGAAGGCAACCCACTGTCCATCCGGAGAAATTTCAGGATGGTAAACAGCAAGGGAATCCTCAATTTCAATAACCGACAAAGAACCACTGCCATAATTGATAAAAGCGAGGTTCCCCGTCAAGTCATTACGAAACGCCAGTTTTACCTTGTAGGTTCCCGTCAAAGAACGCATTGTCGCTGGAGTCGCCAAAGGAAGGATACGGCTTGTTGCCGCAGTTCCTTTCGCATTCATCCAAATGGGATTGGGAATAGCCCCATAAGCAAGACGAAACCCGACATAATCAGCCCTGGTCGAAGACGTGACCGTATACACGTCACCACGGCTATAGATGTTGATGGATTTAGAGGCATTACGATAACTACCGCCCTTTACCACGCGTTGTCCCAAGGCTCCGCCATCGGGAGCCCCCACATAATTTACGATAGTCGTATCGCGTAAGTTTCCGAGCCAATCGTTCACCCATTCCATCGCATTTCCGACCATGTCACAGATTCTTGCAGCCGTATCGCGGCTACAAACATTATGCAATTTTTGTTTTGCATTATCGGCCGTCCAACCTTTTTTCCAGTTCGAAGCAGCCACCAGATTCCACTCCGCTTCAGTCGGCAAACGATACGCATTTACCTCGGGACGAAAGACAAGCCCAGCCAAATTTGTGCAATGCTTTTCCGTGTCGAAACTCACCGAAATATAGGTATAGGCCGTATCGAAACCTTCGGCTTTGCTGCGTTCGTTCGCATAAAGAACCGCATCATAGTATGTCAAATTTGTGGCAGGGAGACTATCGCCCTCACAGTCCAGTGAATGCCCCGTCAAAGGCTTCATCAGAGAATTAAATTCGCCACATGTAACCTCATGCTTGCCAATTGAAAAATCATAATCAAATTTCACCTCCATCGCAGGTGTTTCATTGGCCTTCGCCTTTTCCAAGTCCGTTCCCAAGATGGCAACAGATTCGGCGGTCCTGACGCGGAACATCCCAACAAGGGAATCTTCTGCGATTTCCAAAGATGTGTTTTGCGGATATACAGAGACCGAGTCCGAATTCGAACAGGAACAAAGCCAAAAAACAAGCAAAACGAAAAACAATTTCATCATTTCAACGTCCTCAAAAGGGAATCCAGGCGTGATGTCAGCTTCGATGCACCAAGGACACTCAAATGATCCCTATTCATAGCCATTTCATCCTTATAATCATGCGAGCCCATTTTGTTTTCATCCCAGAAAACAAAATGAGGATATTCTTTTTCAAGTTTTTTCAGATTATCCAACAACGCAGGGGCTTCACTTCTTCGAATACCATATCTTCCGAACGAACCTGTTTTCTTAAAATTCGGACTCTGTGGGAATACAATTCCAATTACATAGACACCGGTTCTTTCCGATTCACGTAATATATTTTTCAAGTGGTTTAAACTCGCTTCGTAATTATAAAAAAGCTCATCTCTCCATGTACTGTCATTATCCAAAGAAGGATTATCCTCCCACGAATTCGACTCTTCGTAGACACTGCCGCGAGATTTTACCAGAAGATTCTGATAATACTCCGCCCCAAGGGACTCTTTAGTCAAGCGGCTTAATTGTTCAGGAAAACCATATTTCCAATAGTTATGATTCATGTCATAAACATAGCCAGGATAATTCAGATATTCCTGATAGAAAACGTTATAGCTTTCCGATTCACTATGGTACCACAAATCAATATCAAGAGAAACAACTACGTATTTTAAATTTTTTACGTGAGGGAACACATAATTCAGCAACAGGTATTCAGAAGTAACCATCATATTGGGGATATTAGAAAGATTTATCGCAAAAAAAGGCTCACCCAGTTCCATGGGGTTGATGCCATTAAGCGGCCGCGACGACCCTACCACCACGACATTAGCAGAATCCCTATAATCCCACAAGAGTTCCATTTTGTAGCGAAGAACTATTGCCGCTTCTCCACCCAAATTATTAAAATAAATTCCGGCGCTATCCAGATCTAGCGAAGTATCATCGTTGACAAAAGAATTTTCTGCCGCCCAAAGACAGGGATGCCAGAGTTCATCACCTTCAATAAGAGCAACAATCGAACTATCGGCAAGATTTACAAGTACAATTTTCTGATGGGCGCCATTCGAATTCGTCAAAGTCGCAACCACAAGATTGCCAGACGCCTTAGCCCATTCGCTATGGTCAAAAGAAAAACCGGTTGGAGCCCCCACGGACTGTATCAATTTTCCACTGCTGTCTGTAACCAACAAGCGTTCGTGAGTACCATAGTTTGTCCCGACAAAGGCTTGTCCCGTCTTTCCACCGAAATCAAGGAACAGTATTCGTTCACTGCCATCTTTTGAAAGGGATGCATTGCAGGCTTGTTCACCATCGTACCATACCGTATCACGCCCTGAAACGCGGGCACGAAGGAGGCGAGCCCCCGTAATAGCCAGAGCATTGTCTTCGCTGATACCGCCGTGATAAGCCCCGTCAAAAAGTTTTTGAGGAACGTCAAACTTGCCATTTGCGAATTTCACCTGCCAGGTTGAAGCCGACTTGAAAGAGGATTCATCCTTGTTGTTACCAGCATCAGTCACATAGACTATTACCGTATCGCCGTTTTCAAGAACTCGCCAGCGGGGAATTACGGCACTTTCCACATTGAGCTTCACGAGATTTGAGCCTTCAGCATTCAAGTCACGAACATAGAGAGAAGATGAACCCGACACTCCTTCAAGTCCCGTACAGAAAGCCACACGCCTGCCATCAGGAGATATCTCCGGATGGAACACTTCAATCGTATCAACAATTTCCACAACAGAAAGAATTCCGCCAGAGTAATCGACGTAGGCAAGATTCCCAGAAAGGTCGTTTCTAAAAGCGAGTTTCGCCTTGTATGTGCCAACAAGAGAACGAATTGTCGCAGAATTCACCAACGAAACTATTCGAGAATCATTCGCACGACCGTCGTTTCCCATCCATACGGCCTCGGGAATGGCACCGAATGCCAAGCGGAAGCCTACATAATCGGCTCGGGTAGATGAAGTAACCGTATAAATATCGCCTCGACTATACCATTTGATAGATTCAGCCGTATTGCGGTAGCTACCTCCCTTCACAATACGCTGGCCTAGTGCTCCCCCATCGGGAGCACCCACATAATTTTCTAGAGTCGTATCGCGGAAATCACCAAGCCAGTCATTCATCCACTCCATGGCATTGCCAATCAGATCGCAAAATTTATCGTCGGCATTCAGCTTGCTGCAAACCGGATGCAGTTTGTAATCCGAATTTTCAGCATTCCATCCATTTCGATTATTCCAATTTTGACTGGAAACAAGAACCCACTCCGCCTCAGTCGGCAAACGATAGGCCTTCGCCTCGGAGCGATATGCAAAGCCTTCTAGATTAGTGCAGTGCTTTTCAAAGTCAAAATCTGCGGAAGTATAGGTATAGGCCGTATCAAAACCTTCGGCCTTGCTGCGTTCATTTGCATACAGAACAGCATCGTAGTAGGTCACATTTGTAGCCGGAAATTGGTCGTTTGCACAATTCAGAACCAATCCGAAAGCCGATTTCATCAGGGAATCAAATTCCCCACAAGTCACCTCATGCTGACCAATAGAGAAATCATAACTGAATTTCACCTTCATTTCAGGCTGTTCATTAGCACGAGCATCATTGTCCGTGGTTCCTAAAACAGCTATTGCATCTATCGAATTGACACGTACCATTCCCGCAAGGGAATCGTCAACGACATCAACCGGCGAACTTTGCGGAGAAGCAGGAACACCCTCCGAATTAGAGCAGGCGCAAAGCAACAAAACAACTGCAATATAAATAAATAGCCGCATTTACTAAAAATAGCAAATTCAGCCACTAAGCCTGCCTACAAATGGTCTGGTAGGCGGCTTTTGGCAATTTCCTGATTCGCCTTAATGCCCGGATATTCCGAAAAAAATTCCTCGGCCATACGGTACCAGGTTAAAGCCCGGCGCAAATCACTATCCAAATATAAATTACCCATGTTAAAGGCGGCTAGTCCCACAAATTGAGTGGGGGTCAAAGGCTTAAATTCAAGACCCGTCCAAGGGCCTTTTTTATACTTTTCTCGATATTCGCCATCGGTGTAAGAATAGCCCTCTCGATTGGGTTCCAAATTCACGCTATTCGCAGAGTCCCCATAACGCAAGAACACATGACCCGGCAGCATGATAACCGCAAGGGGTATCTGCCTAGATTCTGCCACCATCATGGCAAGCCACGAAAGGCCCATGCAACCGGATTTTCGGGTTTCAAGAACGCGCAAAGGCAATATGGAATTTTGCGCCACCGCAGGCTCCCCCGCTCCGGCAAATTTCAAATTCCAGTATTCCCAAAGCAACGCTTTCAAGCTCTGCAACGTATCACCGGTTGCCTTCAAAGCACTGTCGTAAAAAGCAAGGCCACTATTCCACTCCGAAACAGCATCCAAGCAACCGGGCAACTTGTCTTCAAAAGAACAGGCTGCATCTCTAAAGCTCATTCTCTCAGTTTGTCCGCTCCAAAGCACCAACGCCAATGATGCTGCAAAAACAACAATCAGCATCGGCCAAAAGAATCGCTTAGCGAGAGCAGAAAGACGAGCAAGCATAGAGACTAAAGACCGTCCCATTCCATGGGAGATTGCCAGAAGTCACGAGCAGTCATCATGTAGATTACGAGGCGTTTGCTCTGCATGTCCTTCTTCATTTTCATCATGCGGTGGTACACGCCCGGGCCGCCACCCCAGCTGGTAAGCACCTGTACATCGAGCCCTGTCGCATAAGCCAAAAGCGAGCCCGGGCCGCCGCTCTTTTGATCGACGGATTCAAATACGCCCGTAAAGGAATCTCCCATCAGAAGAATCGGCGAATTCTTGCCACCCTTATAAGCTTCGGTGCCCTTGAAGACCTTCATAACCGGCAAGGTATCTGCCGGATACTTGGACTTTTCGGCATCGGGCAAATGAGCCACCAAATCACCTTCTCTAAGCGTCTTAGTTTCCTGAAGATTCAAGGAACCTGGCTGTGCGCCCGATTCGGCGTACCAAGAGTACTGCGTCACGCGAGAAGCCAGCAATTCCATGGCCGCAATCATGCCGGGCAAAGCCCAATGAGTATCGTAACGCTGGTAGCTGTAATGAGGAGGTTCATCCCCTGACTTGGCCGCCATCAGGGCCGGGTAAAGGTCAAGCACATCGAGCCCTGCCGCAAGCATTTCGCGGGTAAATTCACGACCGGCGGGGTTCACGCAAAGGTCCGCAGCGGTGCCTTCGACCAAGCGTTCGCCATAAATTTCTTCTTTCACAGGAACCGGCACCACCAAAAGTTGCACATTCAGAGAATCCAGATACTTTTTGAGTTCCAGCAGGCGCGGGAGCGGATTATGCAAGCTATCCTGACCGGTTATTTTATCTGCAAGCAGGTAGTTAGCGTTGCGTCTAAACCAAAGCATGTCGCCACCAGCCCAAGCGTTCTGTTCCTTAGGCAGATTTTTAAGCTTTTTCGAGAGCGCATCACGAAACTTTTTCGTCGCTGCATTTTCAGGGCAGGAACCTTCGAGCGAAGCAAGCGTTTCAAGCCTGAATGCGGAATTCGTATCAAGTATACGATTCACCGGAACCACCTCGCCCGCCTCTGCCAAAGAATCCGCGGTACGCTTGGCGCGCAAGGCTTCATCATTCATGCGGAATGCAGGTACTTCAAAGGCAATCCACATAGGAGTTCCCATCGGGTTTCCGCGCATCACGGCAAAAGGCCTATTCTTGTCACCTTCCCACGGGGCTCCGGCCGTATGCGGTTCCAAGTCGGTATTCAAAGTCGGATACCAGTAAGACGACAAAGTACGAGCCCAGTTCATGACATCGTCAATGTTCATTTCGCCGGTCAAGTAATAATTCAGGATTTCTGCGGTTTCACCCTTCGAAGACAGCTTCAGTTTTCCGTAGAACACAGAACGTTCCGTCCACATGGCGGGCATCACTTCGACCCACCAGTCTACCGAACCATCGCTCAGGGGAACACCCCACATACGGGTTACCGTCTGGAAGGCTCTGAACACATCGGGTTCATCCCACTTCACCGCTTCAACGGCATTCAACACCTGCGAAAGGGAATCGTTTCCAGTCTGAGCATAAAGAATCTTCGCAAGCGGTTCCCATGCCAAAGGCTGGCGGCCCGCAACAGCGGCAGGTTCGTATTCCGAAAGGGAATCCAGCATCGGGAACGGATAATCCGCAAGCTTTGCCGATGCCATTTTGCCCGTATAATTTTCGGGTTTCTCTTCTTTGCCCGCCAAACGAATCGGGTTATTGAAATACGCCGCGAAATCAAGCGCCGCAAGAGTGGGCTTATTGACCACACGCACTTGCTTATCTGCATTGATAAAACGCATCTCGAACACCGTCACAGGCGTCGAAGGCTGAGGCGGGAGTGCCGCCGGGCGTTCCGCAGACACGTTTTCGGTCGCGGGCGAATTTGCATCCGGCTTATTCGAGGCGCATGAAGAAAGTCCTGCCACCAAGAGTGACGACATCAACATCGCCAAAGAAACTTTAACTAAAGATTTTTTAGAGCGGGAATCCAATTTCATAATTAAAATATACTAAATCTGTTTTTCTATCTAAATTTCTAAATTTACGCCGCAATCAAGGATTATCCATGAATTTTAGAGATTTTGGCAAATACAACCAGTTCAAGGAACAATTCGCCGGCATGTCTCCCGAAATGAAGGAACAGATGATGCGCATGGCGAAGGAACAAATGAAGGCAAGAATCAGCGCATTTGTTCAAAAATGGCTTTCCCTCCCGATTTTGACGATTGTCGCCGTTCTATTAGGCGCAATTGTGGGGGCACTTACGGCTTTCTTTGGTCAGGTACTCTTGGCTGTGAGCACGGTGCGCGACGCCAACCCACTTTACTGGATTCCGGGGCTCGCCTTGATTGGTGTTGCAATTGTTCTTGGTTACAAAAAATTTGGCAAAGGCACCGAACGCGGCATGGACATGGTTTTCGGGGTCGCCCTTGGCAAAGAAGGCGAAATTCCACTGCGCATGATCCCGATGGTTGCAGTAAGCACATGGCTTACGCATTTGTTCGGCGGTAGCGCCGGCCGCGAAGGCGTCGCGATTCAGATTGGCGCGACTCTCGGGCACAACATCAGCAAAAAGATTCATATCGAAAACGCAAGCAAGATTTTGCTGATTGCAGGCATGGCCGCAGGCTTTGCCGGGCTTTTCCAGACGCCGCTCGCCGCCATTGCGCTTGCGCTCGAAGTTTTGCTTGTGGGCTACTTGAATCTGTCGGCATTACTCCCCGCCACAGTCGCCGCATTTACAGCCTACAAGGTTTCCGAAATGCTCGGACTTGAAAAGTTCTCTGTGAATTTGAGCGCCCTGTTCCCGGATTGGAATGTGGCCGGACTCCTGTGGAACGAAACTGGATTGAATATTCAATTTGTGCTGAAGCTTGCATTGCTCGGAGTGCTTTTCGGCATCGTCGGTGGCGGTTTTGCCAAGTTGCTTTCGCTCGCCAAGAAACTCGCCGCGAACAAGTTGCCGAATGCAGTCAAGCGCATCGCCTTTGTCGGCATCGCCATCAGCCTTCTTTTGCTGTTATTCTGGCAGGGCCGCTACGCGGGCCTGGGCACGAACCTGATTGATTATTGCTTTGCAAACGGGGCCGCCGTTGGCACGACGGTTTTTGCCTGCGACTGGATTCTGAAATTTGCACTCACGATTGCAACGATTGCCGTCGGGTTCAAGGGCGGCGAAGTCACGCCGTTGTTCGCCATCGGCGCAACCTTCGGCGCTTGGATTGCCGCCATGGTGGGTGTTCCCCTGCCGCTCGCAGCAGCCCTCGGTTATGCTGCCGTCTTTGGCGGAGCAACCAACACGCTCTTGGCACCCATCTTTATCGGAGCCGAAATTTTTGGATTCGACACCTTGCCCGCGTTCTTTATCGTATGCGTATTCGCATTCATTTGCAACGGCGGGCAAAGCATTTACGCCCAGAAAAAACTGAGACTCAAATAAAACATGAACGCGGTCTACATCGAAATCACGAATGTTTGCAATTTGAATTGCAGCTTTTGTCCTTGCGGAAAGGATTCTTCTGATAATCCGCATGGCAAGCGTGATTTCATGAGTTCGGAACTATTCGAGCGTTGTATTGTCGAATCGACAACCGTAGCCGAAAACGTCTACTTTCATGTGCTTGGCGAACCCACGTTGCATCCGGGATTCGGCCTATTCCTGAAAAAACTGGGAACCACTCCGCTAAAGCTGAACTTGACCACAAACGGCACCACCATTACACGCACCGGCAAGTTGATTCTTGCCTCCCCCGCCGTGCGACAGGTGAATTTTTCAACGCATGCCTACGCCGAACTTCCGCCAGAGATAGCCACGCGCCACCTCCAAGATGTACTCGACTTTTGCAAGATGGCCAATGCCATTCGCCCAGATCTCTACATTAATTTAAGGCTCTGGAACGTAGGCGATGCGGCTAGCGACGCATGGAATCGCTCCATGCTCACTAAAGTAAATGAGGCTTTCAGTAGCACGTCAAGCAGCGCCGAACCTAGCGCGCAAATTTCGTTGGAACATTTCTGCAGTCGGCACAAGAGTTTTCCCGTTGTCGGAAGAATTTACCTGCATCAAGATTCCCGCTTTGAATGGCCTATATTAGACGAGAGACGAAAGACGAGAGACGAGAGAAACGCAACAGGAACATGCCGCGCCCTCGATACGCATGTAGCGATTCTGCACGACGGTCGTGTTGTCGCTTGTTGCCTTGACCATAGCGGGCAAATCACGCTCGGGCACATTGAAGACCAAAGCCTTGCCGAAATTCTCGAAACGCCTACCGCCAAGAGTCTCCGCGAAGGATTCGAAAAGCACGAATTACGCCACCCGCTTTGTCAAAGTTGCACCTTCTGCAAGCGTTTCGGGAAATAAGTTTATATTTTATGAAGGCCATAGCGCGGCAATCTCTAGCGAAATGATCAAGGTTACGATACAAGATTTCACAGGCGTTTACGCCGAGCAGCCCTTTATGCAAGAGCTGCGGAGGTCTACTACTGCCGACGGCGAAATCCGCTGGTTTGATTGCACTCAAATTGACGGCTCCGACTGCTACTGCGACGACGAAGCACAAGCGATTCTCGGCCAACAAATCGAAAGCGTTGGTAATAATACGATCGGCATTCATTTCTTCGACAACGGCAATTACCACTACATGAGCAAACTCTGGACGGACTGCGTTCAAGAGCCTTTTGACCTTGTGGTATTCGACCACCACCCCGATATGCAACCGCCTAGATTCGAGGGAATCTTGAGTTGCGGAGGCTGGATTAAAGAAGTTCTAGACCACAACAAGTTCGTGCAGAATGTAACTGTTATCGGAGTCGCCGACCACCTGGTTGAAGAAATCCGCGAAGATCTCACCCAAGCAAACGCCACCGAAATCCTGGACCGTGTGCAATTCGTGAAAGAAAGCGAACTGAAGAAACATCCAGAAAATCTCTCGTCTAACATCTACCTTTCTATCGACAAGGATGCCCTCTCTACAGCCGAGGCAGCCACCAACTGGGATCAAGGCTCGCTCACGTTTGAGCAACTCACCGCCACGCTTACACACCTCGCACAGAACCGAAAAATTTTAGGCATCGATATTTGCGGGGAACGCGCCCGCGACATGGGATTCGAAGACACCGCCGCAGCTGACGCCCTCAACAACGCACTAAACGAGAAGCTTTTCCGCATGCTCACGGGGCTCCATGGCATTCAATAACCGCAAACCTCAAAAGCAAGGCGCCCACGGCGTTGCCCGCATAATTTCCAAACGCGGCTACTGCAGCCGCAGCCAGGCCGAAAAACTAGTACGTGAAGGCCACGTGATTCTCCGAGGCAAACCCGTACGCGACCCCGAATCGCCCGCCTACGAAAACGACGAAATTCTCGTTGACGGCACCCCCGTTACCGCAAGCGAATTCGTCTACTTCGCCATGAACAAGCCTCGCGGAATCGTCACCACCGCAAGCGACGAAAAAGGCCGCAAGACCGTGATGGATTTATTCCGCGAACAATACAACAAAATTTACCCCGGCAAGCCCATGCCGCACATCGCTCCCGTAGGCCGCCTCGACGCCGCAAGCGAAGGCTTGCTGCTGTTTACCAATGACACGCAATGGGCAGATGTCATCCTGAGCGGAGCGCCAGCGAAGTCGATAAACAAGACTAGGGGCTTCAGCCCCTTAGTCGAGTTAGGTTCGAAGGAGCAGGATCTAGGCTTGACTCAACACCTCAAAATCTACCGTGTGCAGGTCAAAGGCCACCCCACCGCTGACGACCTTGCGAAAATGGAAGCCGGCTTCAACGTCGCGGCCCGCGTCTTCGGAGAAAAACAAGAATTCATGCACGCCGACCGCGTCACGCTCGTAAGCGAAGGCGAAAAGAACTGCTGGCTCGAATTCACCCTTTCCGAAGGCAAGAACCGCGAAATCCGCCGCATGCTCGCCCACTTAGGCTACGAAGTCATGCGTCTCATGCGCATCCAATTCGACAAATACGTCCTCGGCGATTTAAAGCCCGGCGAAATCAAGGTCATCCAGACCTAGCTTAATACCAATTCCCCATATAAATTCTTAGATAAAACCGGGAACCTTTTTTCAGGTCATAGGTATCCTTGACCACATAGGCATACGATGCAGAAATCCTAATCAAGAATACATTCAAGTTTACATCTGCATGGGGTCTAAAATAAAACTCACGGCCGGGACTAAAAGCAAACCAATCCGTCTTATAACCTACTCCAACCGATACGGTCGTAAGACCTTCCCAAAAATAATACTCCAAAGTTGGATTCATCAGGGCCAGCACCCCATACCAAATATTTTCAGGCATATAGCCAACAAAAACAAGCGGAAAAAATCCCAGCGACACAAGGCCACTCATGCCCGTTATTCTTGCAGTCGAATCAGAATCTTCCCTGTCCTTGTCAGACATAATATGGACATTCAACAAATCAGCCGTCAAATAAAGGCGATTCAAAATGGGAGATCCCCCTTCAACCACCATATTGCAATCAACATGATCGGACCATGCAGAGACATCGGCTCCAAAATAAGCCACATTATGGCTTTTATCTTCCCGCCTATACTCGTGCTCTGAATCTTCTTCAGAGGCAAATACAGACAAGGTAACAAGTAGCAAGCAAACAATGCTCTTAACCAAAGAACCCAATCCCGCCCCTCTGTATTCTAAATAGATTAAATCAAATCTCTGTTCAAGAGTTCGCCGTGGTCAAGAACCAGGCGGCGGAAAGGGCTATTCAAGTAAAAGTCCGGGTTATGCGTTGCCATCACGACGGTTGTACCACGGGCATTGATTTCCTTGAAAATTCTGAAAACTTCTTCAGCGTTTTTCGGGTCCAAGTTACCCGTCGGTTCGTCAGCCAAGAGAAGATACGGATTGTGCACCATGGCGCGCGCAATCGCCACACGCTGCTGTTCACCACCAGAAAGCGTATAAGGCATGGCAAAGCGTTTCTGGCTAATGCCCACCAAGGCCAAAGCATCAAACACCGCAGCATTGATCAACTTGCTGGGGGTTCCCACAATGCGGAGAGCGAGGGCTACATTTTCAAAAACATTGCGATCCGGTAGTAGCTTAAAGTCCTGGAAAATAATACCCATCTTGCGGCGGAGCGCCTGAATCTTGTTGTCCGGCGTATTCTTGCTGTCATACAGGCAGTCACCCGTAAACTTCACCATCACCTGGCCGCCGCGTTCCTCGTCCGGTCGTTCGTCCATGTAAATCAACTTCAATAGCGTCGATTTACCGGCACCGGAATGCCCCGTCAAGAACACGAATTCACCCTTATGAATACGCAACGTCACGTTGGAAAGAGCCTTCCAATTATCCTCGTAAGATTTAGTGACGTGGTTAAAATGAATCATAAGGCTCGCGACTTATTGTTTTAACGAAAAATAAATTATTCCGTCATGCGGATTTCGATATGCACTTCTTCGCGCCACTTTTTCACCAGCGCTTCAAGTTTCTGATTTTCAAGATGGGTTGCAGCCATCTGTTCAATCTTACCGTAATCCTCTTCCAAATTCAAATCGCGGGTCTGGCGAGAATCATCCAGACGGAACAAGTGGTAAGCGCCATCAATCAAAACCGGTTCCGAAATTTCGCCTACATTCAAATTCGCAACAGGTTCCACATAAGCCGGTTCCATTTCATTACGTTGGAACCAACCGAGGCGGCCACCGGCAAAGTTGCTGGACTTGTCTTCGCTATACTTTCTCGCGGCGGCAGCAAAGGCTTCCGTAGACTTGATGTTCTTCTGAAGAGAATCCGCAAGAGCTATCACAGCAGCGGTATCCTTTGCGGTCGGAATCGTACGGAGCAAAATCTGGGCAGAACGAACACCATCTTCTTTACGACCAAGCACACGGGCAATGTGCCATCCCAGCTTCGTCTTCACCGGGTTCGAAGAGTACTGACCGTTCTTCAAGGCGTCCAGAGCACGTTCAAAAGCCGGATCCAACTGGCCGCGCTTGAAATAACCCAGGTCACCGCCCTTGGCAGCAGAAGTATCCTGCGAATGGGCCTTGGCCAACAGTTCAAAGCTCATGCCCAGGTTAAGCGTATCAATCAAGGCATCGGCAATGCGCTTCACTGAATCCACAATCATGGAATCAGGCAAAATGGGCAATTGAATATGGCTCAACAGAACGCAGTTGAACTGCTGCGGAATCGAATCCTTGTAATTCGCAAAAAAGGCATCCACCTCTTTTTTGGTGGGCGTAATCGAACCAACATGTCGCTGGCGTACGCGGGCCATTTCAATGTGACCACGAATCTGCTTAGACAGCTGGTCGCGGTATTGAGCCATGCTAATGCCAAGCTGAGCACGAATAGCCTTTTCAAGAGTCGCCAAATCCGTATTCTGGCTTGCAGCAAGCTGAGACAAGTGGGCGTTCACGCGCTGATCCACTTCGGTATCGGTAATCACGATGGAATCGCGGTCAATACGGCTGAGCAGGACCTTTTCCTCAATCAACTGGTCCAGCACATACTTGCGCTGATCCGCTTCCGACATGGCGTTTCCTTCGGGAGTTTCTTGAAAGCGATACAGGCTATTCAAATACTCCGAACGCATAATCGGTTTACCGTCAACAACCGCAGCAATTCCTTCCATCAATGCTGGTTCAGCCTCGGCAAAAGATATCCCGAGAATGCACAAAGCAAAAACCAAACGACCAGGAAACTTCATTACTTTTCCTTTTCACTAAAAACATTCATCTGCGAGAAAATCGGGCGGGCCTTTTTCCATTCCTTCTTAAGGCGAGAAAGAACCGTCTTCTGGTGTTCTACCCAAGCGCGGGCAGCCACATCTTCGGCAACCTCGGCATAGGGCAGCACATCGGCGGAGTCAAGCCTAGACACCACCACAGCCATCTTGATTGCACCACCGCAAACCTTGATGGTCGAAAGCGTTCCCAGTTCAGCGTCTGCAAGAGACGGAATCATGCAACTGTCGGGGCTAACCGAAACCGTATCAAAGGTTTCAATACGTTTCACCATCCAGTTGGCAGCCGGGTAAGTTTCATAGGTCAACTTCTTATGGCTCTTGTAATACATGTCAGCCATCTGCCAATCCTTAAAGTAGAGGATTGCACCCGTCACCAAGTTGCGGCCGCGCACGAAAAATTCCGGATGGGCATGATAATAATCCAGCTTTTCGGCGTCACCGACCATCATGGTATCGGCAAAGGTCTGCAAATAAAAATCCACCGTTATCTTGCGTTCAGTACGCTTAATCTGTTCCTGCAAGGCAGGATCCTTCCAGAAGCCCTTGGCAATGGCTTCCTGGTAAATGGTTTCTTCATCAATCCAATGTTCCAAGAAAGTCAGCTTTTCACGATCCGTCATGTAATCCCATTCAGGGACAAGACGGTAAACTTCGGATTCGCGAAGCTTAGACTCTCCCACCGAGACCACCACCGGGTCTTCCTTGGAAAATGGAACATCGCAGCCCGTCAGGCAAATAAACGAGCATGCACACAAAGTCAGCAAAGAACGAAATAAATAATTCATCGGGCGTAAATTTAGAAAAAACGCAGCTTGACGCCCACTCTACAAACATTCTTTTACTTTAATAGAACTCTTTTTCCCAACTCGTCGTTAGAATTGGAAATAAAGGAACGGATTATAGCTCTGGGTAAACAGCGCAAGGACAGCCACCACAAAGATGACAAAGGCAACCGCCACTCGGTAGGGAGACACCTTGTCGCACCAGTCATAACTGCGGAATCGCCAGAACGAAAGCATAAAGGCCAGCGCCATAAAGAACAGGCAACTAGGCGTAAAGATTTCAGCCGATAGAATCGCATCGGCGGAGCTCACCGCATTCATTCCCAGCATGCACTTCCACATACGCCATGCTTCACCGATATTGTCGGCGCGGAACAGCACCCAACCAAAGAGCACTATCACCTGGGTAATCATAAGCTGCACAACCAGAGGCAACTTGTAGTAAAGCGCCTGCTTGTTGTTTGCCCGTTCCAGAATCATGAAGAAGGCATGGTACAGGCCCCAGCACACGAAAGTCCAGTTAGCCCCGTGCCAAACGCCGCTCACGAACATCACCATGAACAGGTTAAAATACAGGCGCGCCGTACCTACGCGGTTTCCACCCATGGGAATATAGAGGTAATCGCGGAACCAGCTCGTTAGCGAAATATGCCAGCGTTTCCAGAATTCCGTAATGCTCTTGGAACGGTAAGGGCCATTGAAGTTACGCGGGAAATGGAACCCAAGCATAAGGCCAAGACCAATGGCCATATTGGAATACGCCGAAAAGTCAAAGTAAATCTGGAACATGTACGCCAAGGCGCCCCACCAACTGTTGAGCACGCCAGGAGCGTCGGCGGCAAACACACGGTCTGCAATAATCCCCACCTGGTTCGCAAGGAAAATCTTTTCGGCAAAGCCGAAGCAGAAAAATACCATGCCTCGCACAAAATTTTCAAGCGTATGCTCACGGGTCGCCAGTTCCTCGGCCACCGTATTGTAGCGAACAATGGGTCCCGCTACCAACTGCGGGAAAAGCGCCACGTAACAAGCAAAAGTGGCAAAATCCTTTACCGGAGGAGCCGTTCCACGCCACACATCAATGGCATAACTCATGGACTGGAACGAATAGAACGAAATACCCACCGGCAAAAGCACCGTCATCACCGAGAAAGGCTCACAGCCAAGCTTCGTAACCACATCGTTCAGCACCCCCATGCCAAACATGTAATACTTAAAGAAGCCCAAGGCTCCAAGATTCACCGCAACGGCAATCCCCAGCGCCAAATTTCTCTGTAATTTAGATGCTCCAGAAGCCGAAATAAAGCGGCCCGCCACATACACCACCAGGGTGCAGCTGAACATCAAGAAAACAAGCCACGGTTCAAGCCAACCGTAAAAAATGTAGCTGAAAACCGTGATGAAAAAATTCAACAACGAATGCTTCGCGTGCAACTTATACAGCACGAAATAGCCGACCAAGAAAGTCGGCAAGAAGTAGAACAAAAACAGCTGAGAAGAAAAAACCACGAACTACTCGTTCACTTCGATAGCCAAGTAACGCGGAGACTCGTCGTCAAAGTACTCGTCTTCCACAGCGCCATCCCAGTTGCCTTCGAGTGGCACCAGTTTAAGCTTATGCTTGGCCTTGGCCTTGAACTCGCCCACATTGCCCTTGGACTTGTCCGCCATCTTGTCTTTCACCTTGCCGCGAGCGATCAGCGGGTTGTAGACCCCCACCAGCACATCCTTGGCATCCAATTTGCCAAATTCCACCTTGAGCACCTTGTACTTGAACACGTACACGTAGCTATACAGGTCGTTGCTCGGCATCTTGCCCGGAATCTCGGTCAAGCGGCCTTCGATAGATATAGGATCTGCCACGGCGAAAACAGCAAAGGCAAACAAGACAATCAATAACTTCTTAAGCATAAAGTCTCCCTATGGACAATATACAAAAACTATCCCACACCAAGGCTAGATTTTTGCACGAATAAAGAACGTAGAGCCATCTGTTTGACGGTTTGCATAGAAAACCCAGATGCGATGAACGGATCCATCGACCCATGTGTATTCATTACACGCGCCTTCATCAGTCATCTTCGACTTAAGAGGTTCCCCATCATGGCAACCGTGATTGTTTTCCGCCAGCTTATTCAGGCTAATCTGCGGAGACGGAACCGGCTGGTGGTCACCACCGCCATCATGAACGAGTACACCATCCACATAGACCCACATGTCATCAATAGACATGAATTGCAGATAGCCTTCATCTTCAGCCTTATACACAAACTGAGCATAAGCCTGTACCGTAAAATGATAATTGCGCAAATGCCGAAGGCCCAGATTTCCTGCAGCGGCAGCGGCATTCCATGCAGCGCTATAACCGAAATCCGATTCGACAGCACGGGGGCCGCCAAATGAAAGCCAGCTAGAGCAAAGATCTCGGGTATTATAGCCAAAACGGTCGCTTTGAGTCGATGCATACTCATAATTGTATGGAGGACAGTAAATAGAAAGACTCTGAGGCCCATACTGATCGCAACCCTCACAAGACTTTGAGGAAACCCACATATCCGAAACAGGATCAATGGAATCCAACGGGAAGAAACCGCCATTGTTGTAATCGTAATCGACAACAAAGTTGCCTAATTCGCCATCGACACGTTCAAGATTAAGCGTCGTATTGGACCGTTTATTAACGCCGGCAACATCCGTGAACCACTGATCAAAATACTGGTTATCGCAGAGTTCCGCCGCTTTTGCAATTCGGGCACCCTCCAGCATGTCATATTCACCATCATTGTTCGGAACAAAAGACAAGCCATATGCAACCATGCCAGGTGTATAGTACACTTCGTCCGACCAAGACATCCTGGAAGACAGACAAGACTTCGCCAACATATCCGGGTTGCTTATGTAATTATTGTAGAAGCCTCTCCGAATACGACCACCCTCTTCACATTCCCCATAAGTCAAAGAGGGCTGAGTAGAAACTTGCTGAAGATACGCGGGCAAATAAGGATTCGCAAATAGAGGCAGTCCATCCGTACCGATAGCCATTCCTGCAAGAGTAGTCTTGTTTCCGCAAGTCAGGTGATAATAGTCATTACTATACCATAATCCATCATATCCGGAATAACCCGACGCATAAATAGCATCCCTCTTGATTTCACCTTTTCCGGTAACACCGGCATATTCTTCTACGAAATTTTCGAAGTCAGGATGATTCGCCTGGAAATCTCGAATAACCACGTCAAAGCAGAAATTTGAAGAAGAGCGCTTGTTAACCGGGCAACTAGATTTTAGTCCCGTTTCATTTTTAGAAGGTTCCGAGGGATTTACAACAGAGTCTTTTGTCGGAACAGAGGTCCGCAATACGGAACTGTCGGATTTAACCCAGTCTCCATTGCTGCATACAACCAAATTGTCATCGGTCTTTACATATACGATTTGCCCTTCCTGCGAACCATCACAATCATCCAGGTAAGATATATCCTGTACCGACTTCACCTCCATAGGCTTATTGGCGTTTTCCATTTCAATCAAAGTCGTAATATCCGTAGATTCGCAACCACAAAAAGCCAACACAAACAATGTGGCAACGGTCCAATATTTTTTTCCTAAATAGAACATGTTTTCAAGCCCGCCTTAGAACAACCACGCAATGGCACGAATTCCGGCATGCCAGGCAGTAGCCTTATAGTCACCGCCAAAGGCAAAATTCATGGATTTAGTCAATTCATAATCGAAAAAGGCCGCAAATTCAAAAGATACAGGCTTTACAGGAATTTTATAACCAACCGCAACTTCAAGGGGAATTTCAGTCGAGGACTTTAACGTCCACACTGTTTTCTGGTCATCGTAAAGCACGATGTCATTGGTTAAGGACGAATAGATCGAAGCGCCCACTTCCGCAACAAAGCCGCATTCCAGTCCAGACATAAAGCGGGCAAAGGCTCCGCCGCCCAAACGCCAAAAGCCTTCATTAACAGTACCCACCTCTTCGCTCACATAAATTCTCTCGTATTTGAAAAGACCTTCAAGGCGCAAGGCAAAATGCGAATAGCCAATCATAGCCGTAATACCGGCACCAGCACTCGGAACCATAAAGGAATTGGACATCAACTTTTGATTAAACAGTCCATAGGAACCATCTACCACAAGTCCCATTCCCCAGAAGCGCAGAGAGTCCTTTTGATTCGCATGGAGAGAATCGTACAAAGCATAGCCATCAACCACAGCGGCTGCGGCAGAATCAGGCTTTGCCGCCACCGTATCTTTAGCGGCGGAATCAACAGCAGCCACAGGCGTAGCCACCGAATCGGTCTTGGAAGAATCGGTCTGCAACGAATCTACAACGGCATTTGAATCCACAACCGATTCCGCCGATTCGGAAAGCATCGCCGTACCGAATTCCGTAGAAGCCGAATCAGGCTCTGCGGCTACAGGTGCGACCGGCTCTTCTTGCACAGGTTTAGCAACAACAGGAGCGGTATCGCTGACAACAGGTTCATTCTGTTGAGGCAGCGGATCACCACGGCGAATAATCGGTTCCGGAGCTGGCTCGGCGACCGGCTGGGCAACAGGTTGTGTTACAGGTTGCGCAACGGGTTGCTCTGCAGGCTTTGGTTTAGTCACAGGCTTTTCGGCCGGTTTAGCCACAGGCTTTTCGGCAGGCTTCGCAGCTGGTTTAGCGGCAGGTTTTGCAGCAGGCGCTTTTTCAACAGGCTTCGGCGCGGGAGCGGGTGTCTCCCACAGATCGTTTCCGGCATTTGAACTGCCCTGTTCGCTATCATCTCCCCACAGGTCGACGTCAGCAAAAGACACCGAGGGAATCCCCACCCACAAAATTAAAAAGAGGAAAGTTTTTAGGAAACGCATGGTGCTATTCTCCAAACAGAACTGATTTGTTAAAAAATAGAAATATTTCTTCCATTTCCTAGGCACAAACCATCTGGAGACCCCGAAAAAGAAAAAGGTCCCGACTTTCATCGGAACCTTTTTCACTGCTTCACTTGGACTCGAACCAAGGACAACGCGATTAACAGTCGCGGGCTCTACCAACTGAGCTATGAAGCAATCTAGTCGTTAGACTTTTGTCTTTGAGATTGCTCTCATCGACGGCACCAAATATAGATATTCAGAATATTTCGTCAAGGGGTAAGGGCGATTTTTTTGCGTTTTTTTGAAAAAAAATCATTTTCGTCAGCTTTTTCGCAATTCAAGCATTCTTTTTAGCGTTTTGGACAAGCGCCGCCATGTCTGCCGGATAGTCAGCGCAGTCGAAAACGCGGGATTCTTTCCAATAAGGCAACTGAATTTCCACCTTGTACGCATACAGCATCTGGGACTTGCCGCCGAGGGCCGCGAGGTCTTCGGCGGTAAGGCCTTCTTCGGAATTGTCGACAGAGGAATCCCGAGACCAGGAGCGGGACATCTTCTCATAGTAGACGCCATCGAAGCTGTACAGGCGGTCACCCAGAATCGGGAATCCGAGCTCGGCGAGATGTGCACGAATCTGGTGCTTGCGGCCCGTCAAAAGTTCGGCCTCGACTACGGAATATTTCGTCTCGCCGCCCACCGGTTGCGATAACTCGCCCACACCCACCTTCCTAAAGCGCGTGTGGCAGGGTTTGCCATCGGCAAAGTGGTGCATGCGGAGCCGCAAGCGGTCTGCGGGGTCTTCGCGCAAAGGCATCGTGCAATCTACCGGTTCAGACGGGAAGTCCCCGCGCACGACCGCCATATAAAATTTCTTCAGCAAAATGCGGTCCAGATTCTTCTGGAATCTTGCCGCCGACTCCGCATACTTCGCAAACAGCATGAGTCCGCCCGTATCGCGGTCCAGGCGATGCATGGGGGTCGCGGTCTCGTAGTCAGTTCCGCGACGCACAATCGCCGTAAAGGTATTGTAGAATATATGGCCGGTATGGTGTACCGGCACGCCCGCAGGCTTTGCCACCAGCATGAATTCGTCGTCTTCAAACACGACCTTAAAATCCGTCGGAACATCGGGCTCGGTGTAGTTCGTTACGTGGTAAACCACCTTATCGCCACGGTGCGCTACAGTCTCCAAATTAGCGACTTCTCCATTCACCGCCACAAAGCCGTTCACAATCTTTTCGCCCCACAGTTCACGACTGTGGTAAGTAAAGCGCTTGCAGAGCGAATCGAGCAACAGCCAGCCTTCATGCTCCGGCTGCACCACACTCTCAAAGTACATATCTGAAGGTACTGGCATAAGAAAAATCGGGTTACAGGATTCAAATGTGGGATGTGGGATGTGGGATGTGAGAAGTGTGATTAGTCATTATTCATTTCACACTTCACATTACACACCATCCATCTATTCTCTATACAGATTATGCTGCTTAATATACTCGTACACCTTCGGGTGCAATCCCTTGGGCTCTTCGCCACACAGCAACGCCTTGCGAATCGCGGTACTCGAATACACGCCTTCAAAGCCCTGCTCCGGTCCTAGCCACAACAAGTCCGCATAGCCCTTCGCCTTGTGAGCCTCCATGTCCGGCTTCGGGTAACCGTTACGGGCAAATACAATCAGTTCAATGTCACGCAACAACAAGTGTCCGTTGTAATTCGTACCAAAGAACGTCATCGGGTCGCGCCAATGCGGAATACCGTCATAGGTATCGGCACCCGTCAACAAGCGAAAGTTAATCTCCGGGAATTTTTCCTTGAGTCCGCACAAGAACACGTACGAACCGCGAAAATCACCCTGTTGTATTTCCAAATCCGAAAGAATCAGCCGCGGGTCGCCTTCCATGGCGAGTTCCAGCATGGCAAAGCGGTCTTCGGGGCTCGCATTCAGCTTTTTGTCCCAGCGGTCAGGACTCGGCATAAACCACACCTCGTCGCAAAATCCTTTTTGCAGACAAGTCTTTGCTACCCTAATATGGTCCAAATGAACCGGATCGAACGCCCCCCCTAAAACAGCAACATTCTTCTTAAACTCAGACAACTTAAATCCTCAGAAATCAAACACAGATTGCTTCAAACCCTAAAGGGTCCCGCAAAAAAACTAGAACACGTAAGAGGCAAAACCCACATTCAACTGCAGGCGCCCACCATGAACCTTCTTGTCCTTAAACGGGTCATAATGGGTCAACACCCAGCGGTAACCCACTTCGGCAAAGAGCAGGGTCTTCGAGAATATGGAGAACAGCGAACCAAAGCTCACGCCCCATTCATTCCAGGCGACATCGCCCAAATCACTCAATTCCTTGACACGAGAATAGCTACCCATCAAGTAAACTTCACCCAGCAAATGGATACCCAGTTCAAAATCAAATTCAGAATGGTCCACGTCGTATTCATCACCGTTTTCCATATCTTCGTCGTAGCAGAACATGCCGTAACCCACACGGAACACGCCAAGTCCCGGGTACCATATACCAATCATGGGTTCAATCTGGTAAAGTCCGATTCCTCGGTCAGAACCCACGCCCGTGCCCGAGCCAAAGCCAAGGGCTCCGCCCAAAATCAAGGGCGTACGAATTCCGTTAAGCAACGGTCCTGCAGACTGCGAACTTGCGCCACCAGTACCCATCGGTTCCATAGACATAGCATCCTGGGACCAAGACGGAACGCAGGCAAACAGCGCAAACACGAGCAAGGCGATTATCTTTTTCATAGGCTCCTCACGACACAGAAATCACCGCCACCCCAAGCCCCATCAAGACATTCACCGCGGCATCGACCTTGGTCATCTTGAAGAACTTCGGGCGGATAGAATCTTCCTTAAAAATCTGCGAAATTTCCAAATGCGACAAGTACATAGATACGGCAAGCTTCAAGAATACGGCGCCCACCACCCAATAAGCAAAGTCCGAAAGGTACGTCAGTACAATAAACAAAAGCGAAAGGGTTCCCGTCAGCACAAAATTCGAGCGGCGCACGGCACTCTCGTCCGAATCGTTTTCCAGCGCCATCGCCTTGAATTCCTTGACCTTTTCGCAAATTGCCTCGTAACTCGTCACCAACTGGTGCAGGTTGTAACCCACCAGCACAATCGACGCCACCAAGGTAATTTTTACAGCAATATCCATCAAAACTAGTTCCTAGAATTCAAAATTCTCAAATAACTCGCATAGCGGGCCCGCGAAAGCTTGCCCGATTCTACCGCTTCGCGCACCGAGCAGCCCGGTTCCTTCAGGTGCTTGCAGTTGCTGTACTTGCAGGTAAACAAGTCACCCTCGAAAAATCCCGGGAAAATCTTCGCCAAGGTCTCGCCGTCCATATCATCGTCACCGTCGGCAAGGCCAATGCTCCTAATGCCCGGCGTATCGATCACGTAGCCGCCACCCGGGAAATCGAACAGGCTCGAAGAAGTCGTCGTATGCCGACCCTTTCCGTCGCGTTCTCGCACGGCACCGGTTTCGAGTTCGGCACCCGGTACCAGGGCGTTCACCAGCGTCGACTTGCCCACGCCGCTCTGCCCGCTGAACACAGACGACTTGCCCAGGAGTTCTTCGCGCAGGCGTTCAAGGCCGACCCCCGACTTCACGCTCACGGGAATCACCTTGTCCACGATACTCATGAAGTCGCGGATATCGTCGTTCAGATCGGCTTCGCCATTCGGCAGCAAATCCATCTTGGTCAGCACCAGCACAAACGGCAAGTTATTCAGGTTCGCTGCCAGCAAGAAGCGGTCCATGAACCCGTAGTTGAATTCCGGCTGAGTCACGCTTGCGACAATCACCACCTGGTCAATGTTCGCCGCCAGGGTGAGTTTACGCCTAAAGCTATCGCGGGGGCCGGGGCGCTTGAGTTCGCTCTTTCGCGGGAGCACACGCACCACGCAATACTTCTGCGAGCCCACGCCTTCGCCAGAATCTTCGTCTTCGTTCACCTGCCCCAAAAGCACGCGGTCACCCACCGCCGGGAATTCCCCCAGCGCCTTCGAAGTCGTCGCACGGTACATGGCCGTGACAGTCCCTTCTTCCGGCAAGCGCACTTCGCAAGTGCGGCGATGCACTTCGACCACCAAGCCCTCGACGCAATCCTTCTCGTCGATCTTTTCGAGCGGGTCCTTGATTTTCTTGATCCGGGGATTCTTGAATTCGCGACTGAAACGCTCCTTGACCGGGCGCTCGTCAACAACGCCAGACTCCATTTCGCGCATCACATCGATACGCCTGCTGCGGTGATCGCGGCGGGTCGGCCTTACGCGTCTAGGTTCGCGTTCATCTTCGAAATCGCTATCAAGCATCACTTTTTGTCTTTAGCGTTCTTTTGGCAATTTAGAAAATCCGGCAAAGTTTCTTCCAGTTCTTCTTCCGAAACGGGCCTGTTCTGGCGAATGGACTCCATCAAGAAATGAATCGCCTTCAGGCGCCCATTGCACTTTTCGATGCAATTGTCGTAAAAGCCCTTCGTTTTGTAGTCGCCCTCGACTACGCGCTCCGACGCATACAGAAAATGCTCCACGCAAATCGAAAGCTGCTCGGCTTCCGCCCGCAAGTCCACAAGATTGCTTTTGGTAAAAAACGGCATACCGCAAATATAGTAAAAGGGCTCTGCCCTTAAGATCCCGATAATGCGGGAGGGAACCCAGCTCGGAGTGGACGCTATGCGTCCGTGGCTACGTTCAGTCATACAGGCAAGTAAACTTGCCTGTGCGACACTCACTTGCACACTTTTGCGAAGGCCGCACGGTTCCCTCCCTGCACCCTCCCTTTCCTTGGCCGACGCTTTTTTTGGTTGGCCAAGCGTTATTCTTCTTACTTGTCTTCCCGGCCGCGTCATGCCGATGGAAATCGGCATCAGCTTTTCATGTCCGAAAAAAAAACGCTCCGGCTCAGCCTGCTCCGCACGCTCGCATGGCCTCGGGCTTCGCCCGACGAATGTTCGCTTTGCGGCCAGGCATTCGCCTCCGCATTTCTCAAAGTGCACCCCTGCGCACACTCTTTTTAATTTTTAGGTTTGTGATTTTAAGGGATTACTCCCAAAGAGTATCTTCGTAGTCTTCTACACACCGAATGGATGCTGCGATATTTTTGTAATCATTCGCTTCATGATGAGCTTGCTTCGATATATAATGGCTTTTCGCTCCTTCCGCATTAAACTCTTCTGGTTCAAAGAATACAGCCCATCCACCAAAATCAACAAACTCCCCATCCTTTAAATAACCAACAGGAAGCGCAGAAAAGCCACGACTATTCCACCCATGCCAAACAATCGGAGAGCTCAAACCCCTATGGGACACATCATTTAAACGCAACCATTCTCGACCATTCATTACATGCCAGCCTTCAGGACAAATTCCCTGACGCTGAACATAAAAACCAAATTTTTCCGAATGTCCCTCAGGCGGAACAAAGCTATCCTTGCAAGCACTGCTACTATCCACAAATAGCGAATCGCATGCCTTGGGGAGTCCCATGGCCTCGCTCCAGGTGTACATGCCACCAAAGCCGTTATCACAATACCATTCATCATCGTTGTAGCAATATTTTTCTACGGCATTGTCGTCAAAATTTAGAGAATTTTTCGTTATCTGTTTACCATAATTCAAATTTTCGGCAAAGACACGATAAACATGACCCGAATCAAGGAATACATACGTTAGCGTTTTGTACACTTGCTTATCTCTTGGATCCGTAAAATCTTCCGACGCATATTCACATTCTGGATACCCATTGCAATAGAATTGTTCCGTCATATCGTAATGAGCATCAGAGGAAGAGGACGATGAAGCAGGCAAAACATCATAATGATCCTTCACCCATGTTCCATTTTCACATTTTCTGTATATAATATATAGCCCAGAATAAAGCGTATCCAAATCACCATCGTTACATATAGTTTCTGTACTACTAGAAGATGAAGAGTTTCCATCCCCGCTAGAACTACTGGAATTATTCTTTTTGCTACTAGAACTCTTCTGCGAATCATCTCCAGGCTTTACAGAGCTAGAAGAATTTTTCTCCGCCACTGAAGAACTGGAACCAAGGTCCTCATTGCTACTCGACGAGATTTCACCGATTGGATCGGGAGCGGAGCTACCAGACTCATCGCCACACGCAATGAAAATACACGCAAAGACAAGCGCAAATACTAACCGACCAAAAATGGATTGCTTCGCCCTTACAGGGCTCGCAATGACGCTTTTAAAAATCTTCACAGAACCTCCAGTAACCTCAATCGTTTTTGACAAATTTAGTTAAATGTCGCAGGAATTGAAAAAGCCGACCCCAAGGATCGGCTTCCCAATTTCGGACTTATAAAAAAATGCTATTTCAAGGCTAGCATTGCCGCAATCACGTTGTCAGGCACATTCTGCGAACGCAAGAAGTCAGCCCGTTTTGAGTCGCGAGCTTCGTTTTTTTCACGTTCCTGCCGTGCGCCATTTGCTTGGCCCTTGAGGTAGGCTTCGGCTTCGAGAACTTCGTATTCATGATGGTCGAACATGTTTGCCTCCAAGGCTTTCAAGAGTTCAGGGTTCACGCGACTTACGCGCAGGCGGTCTAGCGCATTCGCAAAAATCGGATCCACCGTCTCGGGAACCTGGAGCGGTCCTCTGGAGATAAGCCTGAGCCAGAAATCCTCGCGGGTTTTCACGCCCTTGCGCAGTTTCACGAAATTAGGCAGATCAACGATAATATACCTATTTTTCCGCGAAATGGGAAGGGCGTTCCCTGACTTGACCTCATGTTCGCTGTAAGTGGACCATACATCCTTGTAGATATCCTTCGTCCTGAGAACGGAATCGTTACAGAGCCAAATGGATACCGTTTCCGGGAGTTCGTAGTATCGGTACTTGCGTTCCTCTTCCGGCAGGCCCATGAAATAATCCGAACGGTTGAACTCGTACTTGCCGCGCAGCGTGAGGTACGAATTGTAAAGCTGCATACGATCGAAAAAGAAAGCGTGAACCTTGTTTTGCATTTCGACATTCAAGTAGCGGTTGTCCCTAGTATGCACCCAGACGTCGAGGCGCGCGGGGTCGTTTTCGGGCATAAAGATGTCGATGGGTTTCTCGAATTCATATTCGAGGTCTACAATTTCATGGTCGCGGTCCAGCTGGAGCAGGCTGTTGAGTACGTCGCGGATTGTGTCCTTGTCATCCATCAGGATGCGGAATGTCGCCGCGTATTTGGGCAACAGAAATTCTTCGCCCTGTTCGTTCGTGACGATGTAGTTTTTTGTAGAATGATTGGTATTGTCAGACATGTGTTTCCTTTCGTGTTAAGTTGAGGCTCACTCCCTCTTTACTAACACGCTTTTTTCGGCCACTTGAATACCATTTTCGCATGTAAAATTTCCAAAACAGCAAGCAGGCCGGAGAACATCCTTTCATTTCATCAAATATTTCTATATTCACAGCATGCTCCTAGCCCTCGTTAAAATGTCCCGGCCGGTGAACATCGTGATTGCGATGGTCACGCTCGTAATCGGCTACTACCTGCTTTCGGCGTTGCCCACGACAGCGGGTGGTATCGAATGGATTTCACTTATTTTGCAGGCGCTCGGTTTTGCATTCGCCATCGCTTTTGCAAACATCCAGAACGACATTTGGGACTTGGATAGCGACCGCCTGAATCGCCCGGAGCGTCCGCTGGTGAGCGGAAAGGTTTCGGTGGCGGCGGCGCGGAGGGCGTGGATTATTCTTCTTGTGCTCACAGTTGCGGCGGGCCTTGCCGACAGCCTGATGACCAAGACGAACTTCACGGCTTGCATTTTCTTTGTGCTACTCAGCGCGCTTCTGGTCGCCTACAACAAGTGGCTCAAGCACATCCCGCTTTTAAAGAACATGACCGTCGCCTTCCTTTGCGCAACACCCCTGATTCTCTGTCTGTTCTACCCCACGGGCCTCAAAGCATCCATCGAATCGACGCTTGGCATTTCGAACAAAATCGGGCTTCTCTACCCCGCTATGTTGTTCGCAATACTCCTCACGACCGCCCGCGAAATCTACAAGGACCTGGAAGACGAAACTGGCGACCTCAAGGCTGGCATCATGACGTTCCCGCTGATTGCAGGCGCCCCCACCGCAAGGCGACTTGCCGGCCTTATTTGTCTTTTCACCTGGGCCATTTTACCGCTGCCTGTCGCGCAGGGTTACTACCCCATGCTTTTCTTGATTATCACCGGAATCGCCTTTACCCCCGCCGTCATCGCGATTCTCGTTTTTGCAAACAAGCGTAACTACCGAAACGCTCAAAAACTAGTGAAAATCGCCATGTTCGCAGGCCTTATCGCCCTCGTCGTGAGTTGCTAGAACCTGGCTCCTACTTTACAAAATCTGTAAATTTTTACATATTTTGAAATTCCATAAAATGTAATACACGGGTTGGATTGCTTCGTCGCAAAGCTCCTTGCAATGACAATGCGTCATTAGCAACCAACCATCCACCTTATTTTCGCTCCAAAACGGCATTTTTCACTCAAAAACGCCATTTAGGCACATTTTTTGCTTAACAAGGGCGGCCGTTCCTTTGCTTGCACCCGTCTGGGTGGGCTGTGACCTTCGAGGTAGAGGGAACATACATTTCAAAGAGGCGTTATGCTCGACGAATTGCACGAAGAATGCGGCGTGATCGGCATTTACAATGGCGACACTGTCGTAAGGAATATTACCATGGGGCTTTACGCCCTGCAGCACCGCGGGCAGGAAAGTGCCGGATTTGCGGTCACCGACGGAGACAAGATTCGCGTCCGCAAGTCAATGGGACTTGTATCGACTCTTCTCCGGGAACACGACATTAATGAATTTGACGGCTTTGCAGGCATTGGCCACGTGCGTTACAGCACCACAGGCGCCTCAACGCTTGCCAACGCGCAGCCGATTTTGGTGAGTTGCAAATGGGGCCAGATTGCAGTCGCCCACAATGGTAATATCACCAACGCCGCCGAGCTCCGTGCCGAAATGGAAGCCGACGGCCATATTTTTCAGACCACGTCCGACTCCGAAATTCTCCTGCATGAAATCGCACGCACCGAGGCTGCCGATTTAGGCGAAGCCATCAAGAAGGCCGTCACCAAATTTACCGGCAGTTTCTGCCTCGTCTTCATCAGTAAAGACACCATGTACGTCGCCCGCGACGGATTCGGATTCCGCCCGCTGTCGCTTGCCCGCATGGGAAAAGCCTGGTGCGTTGCCAGCGAAACCTGCGCCTTCGACTTGCTCGGCGCACACTACATTCGCGACATCCAGGCCGGCGAATTCCTGACCATCACCAAGAACGGGCTGCATTCCGAACGCTTCGTGCAAAAGGATCGCCTCGCCCACTGCATTTTCGAATACATCTACTTTAGCCGCCCTGATTCCAAGATTTTCGAACAGAGCTGCGATAAGGTCCGCCGTAAAATGGGCAAGCAGCTAGCTAAGGAATGCCCGGTCGATGCCGACATCGTCATCTCGGTGCCCGACAGCGCAACTACCGCAGCCCTCGGCTACGCCCAGGCCAGCGGCATCCGCTTCGAAATCGGGCTCCTCCGTAACCACTACGTAGGCCGCACCTTCATTGACCCCACGCAGAACGTGCGCGAACAGAAAGTCAAGCTCAAGTTCAACCCCATCGAGGGCGTGCTCAAGAACAAGCGCGTCTGCGTGGTCGAAGATTCTATTGTGCGCGGCACCACGCTCAAGATTCTATCCAAGATGCTGCGCGATGCCGGCGCCCTCGAGGTCCACATTCGCATTGCATCGCCACCTGTAGCGCACCCGTGCTTCTTCGGCATGGATTTCCCGAGCCAGGGCGAACTTGCCGCAAGTTCCATGACGCCGCCCGAAATCGCCAAGATGCTCGGCGTCGAAAGTCTCGGTTACCTGAGTGTCGAAGGCATGAAGGAATGTACCGGCGAAGGTGAAAACTACTGCGCCGCCTGCTTTGACAACGACTACCCCGACTACATCGGAATAGACACGACAAAGACCCGCTGCGGTTAAATCTGGTTATATGTCCACTTGACGTGATCCAGCATGAACTCGTGGGCGTCAAAGGCAAGCCCGAACTGTTCCTGGATTTTGCTCACGTCAAAGAGCATGGGCTCGTCACCCCAGCCGAGGTCCGTTTCGATGATTTTGGACTTGCAGCCGGGCTTCATCGAGACCATCATTTCAGCGATTTCTTTCCAGCTCATCCAGACTTCGCCAAGGCCGAGGAAGATTTCTTCGTTCTTGTCTGATTCGAGAACGCTCATGTAGAGCTTAGCCTGCTGACTGGCGTGAATAAACTGGGTACCATCATTCTTGATGATGTTGATGTCGCGGTTTTCCTTGACGGCCTGAGCCATCGAGAAGAAACGGCGGTCCGGCTGAGAACAGCCATCAGGCCAAGCAGGGTTACCGAACGTATAACCCGGGCGAATAATATTGCGAGTCATCTTGACTTCGGGGAAATGAGTTCCGTAACCGTGGGTAAAGCCCAGTACAAAAGCTTCGCCAGCGGCCTTGGTAGCACCGTAAAGATCCACGGGCAAATTGCTCGTCACTTCGCGCATGGTAGGGCGCATACGGCCCATTGCCGCAGTACTGCTAGTATAGATGAACTTTTTGCAACCGGCCTTTGCAGCATTTTCAAGCAGCATTACCGTTGCGCGGGTATCGTTCGTCAGCATGGTGCTGGGAGTATCGCCCCAACCGAGAGCAATGTGGATACACGCATCGCAACCCTTGAGGCCTTCGGCCATCTGGTCAAAATCTGTCAAAGCGCATTCCACAAAGGAAACGTTTGGCATCGCCTTAAGTGTCGGAACCTTATTAGGATGCCTTGTAGCAATCACTACTTCATGCCCTTTTTCCAAAAGAGCCTTAACCACATAATGACCAATGAACCCTGTCCCACCTGTAACGAATACTCGCATACATATACCTCTCTAATACCTACAAAATACAAACCTTTTTAATTTAGGGCAAGTGAACAATCAGTAAAAAAAGAAATTACTACATTATTCACAGAGATTTTTACTAAAGAGGTTTACGATGGCTCGTATGCGCGTATTGGTTTTAATGGGTGGCCCGTCCACCGAACATGATGTTTCCGTTGTCAGTGGCACCGGCGTTGTTCGTGCCATGAACCCGGACCGTTATAACATTCACCCGGTGCTCATCGACAAAGACGGCACCTGGCATTGGTCTTCCCGCGAACTGTCTCCTTATCAGAAGGACAACTTCTCGGTGAACTATTTCCGCGGCCTCGAAGGTACTGCCGCCAACTGCAAAAAGAACCCGGCCCTTTCTGAACTTCCCGACGCCGACATTGCCTTCCTCGCCTTGCATGGCAAATGGGGCGAAGATGGTCACATTCAGGCCTTGCTCGAAAACTGGGGCATTCCCTACACCGGTTGCGGCCTCTTGGCTTCGGCCCTCGCCATGGACAAGGTAAAATCCAAGGAAATTTACAAGGCCAACGGTATTCCGACTCCGCCTTACCGCGTTATCTGGAAGCACGACTTTACGGGCGACACGCTGGTGTCCGTCTCCGACGAACTGGGATTCCCGCTGGTAATCAAGGACCCGCTGGGCGGATCTTCTATCGGTATCGGTATTGCCAAGGACCTGGACGAAGCAGGCAAGATTGCCCAGGACCTGTTCAAGGATTCTAACCGTCTGCTCTGCGAAAAGTTCATTGCCGGCGAAGAAGCCAGCTGCGGCTACATCGAAGGCGAAAAGCCCCTGCCGCCCACCGAAATGCGCATGACCACCCGCGAATACTTTGACTACGAAGCTAAGTACAACGGCGAATGCAAGGAAATCACTCCGGCCGAATTCGATGCCGACCTTACGGCTCGCATCCAGGAACTGGTAAAGAACGCACACTACGCCCTCGGCGGTGCAGGCTACAGCCGTACCGACGTGCGCATCACCAAGGACAAGCAGCTGTTCGCCATCGAAACCAACACGCTGCCGGGCATGACACCCACGTCGCTCTTGCCGCAACAGGCTGCCTGCAACGGCATCACCTACAGCCAGCTGATTGACCTGATTATCGACAAGAGCCTCTACATCAAGCGTTAATCATGACCTTCGACCTATTTGTAGACACTTCGCGCAAAGGCATTTCCATGGCGCTTCTGGAATCAGATGCGCCACGTCCCCGCTATACAGAAAGCGTCGACGAAACAGCCCGCGGCGAAACCGCTTCAGCCATGCTGGATGCCCTTCTGGAAAAAACAGGTGCCACCCTCGACCAGATTACGCGCGTCATGGTCACTGTTGGCCCCGGCTCTTTCAGCGGACTGCGCACGGGAGTCGCCTTTTGCGAAGGCCTAAGCTTTAGCGGCAAACGTAAGCTCTACGGCGTTTCGACACTGCAGGCACTCTCCTGCTTCGCAGCAGAGCCCGACAAGGCAGCCGTAGTCATTCGCGCTCGCAAGGACTACTGGTACCTGCGACTAAACGAAAAAGAAAGTTTCATCGAAACGGAGCAGGTGGTAAAGGCACTCAAGTCCAGCGACGTGAACTACGTGGTAGTAGACGAAAGTGCAGCTTCCGATGAAACCTTAAAAGCTCTGTTCAGCGAGATCGGTGCCACTACTGTTATCGACAAGGGCAAGCCCCTGAGCGACTGGGCCCGCCTATTCGAAAGAGTTGCCCCGAGCCTCATGCAAGAAGCGAACTACATCCAGCCGTCCTATTTCGAAAAACTGCACTGATAGGAAGTCCTATGCCCATCCGCAAGATGAATTCCGCCGACATTCCTGCCGTACTGAGAATTCAGGGCGAACTTGCTTTTCAGGACTGGAACGAACGACAATACGAGCAAGAAATCAAGGCCCCCTACACCTACGCCGTCGTTTACGAAAACGAAAGCGGAATTTTAGGGTATGCCGTATTTCACTTACTGGGGGCAGACTCCGAGCTGCTATCTATTGCCGTCAGCGAATCGGCTCAACGCAGCGGAATCGGCTCTCAGCTTTTGCAAGCCGGACTCGTACAACTAAGCCTGGACAAGGAAGACTGTTGTTTTTTAGAAGTCCGAGAAAACAACATCAAGGCGCGCCGCTTTTACGAAAATCACGGATTTAACTTGTTCGGAATCCGCAAAAAATATTACGCCGACGGCGAAAATGCGGCTCTGTACCGCACCCAAGGAGCTAAAATTGACTAAGCTACCCACCAAAAAACAGATTCAAAAGAAGAAGATTATTTTGAGCATCGTTGCGGTCGCAGCCGTTTTACTAGTCATAGCATTCTACCTAATTATGACGCAGAGCGGCCACTGGCTTATCGACGACGACGAATTCGAACATGTAAAATGGGCCGTTGTCCTCGATGGTCAATCGGCCGATATGGAACGAACAGATCTCGCCGCCGAACTGATGGCCAGCGGAAAGGTCGACTCCGTATTGATTCTCGGCCGCCGTATTCTGCGCAACAGGAGCAACGCCGAATTGTACCTGGAAGACTTCATGCGTCTCGGGGATTTCGACAGCAATGCAGTCTATATCGCCCGCCACGATGACCCCTCTACCATTGGCGAAGCATACACCATTATTCCCTGGCTAAAGAAGCGTAAAATTGACACCGTATTGATCCTGACGGGAGCCTCATCCACCTACCGCGTCAAGCGCATATTCTCTAAACTTTCGGGCGACACTCCGGTTTACTTGACCAAAGACGTGCACCATTATTTCTACAACGCCGATTCATGGTACACCAACCGAGAATCCCGCAAGGAATGGCTCCGAGGTTGGGCAGCCCTCGCCGTTTCTTACATCGACTTGTTCAGGGCAGGAAACCTCACCGCAGAAGATTCGTTCTATTATAAGCCCATCATTTCGGCCAAGGAATACGAAGCCGAAAAAAATCCCATTGTAGACTTGCAATCCCTATTGCCCAAAGAACCGCAGAAGATTATAGAAACCGCTGTTGACACCGTAAAAAAAGATACAACGGTCTCGGATTCGACAAAGAAAGATTCTTTAGAAACAAAGTAACGCAAGTACAGCCGTCAACGGGGCGTTCCAATTAATGGCCGTTTCGTTGCTCGCAAAGGAGCAGCGTTCGTCGGTGTATGAATAACCGGAAAGTTCTCCAGGGTAATGGGGAGCACGATGCATATCCTGGCGGTCGCTGTTGATGCCCCCTACCAAAAGTCCCGGAATCGGATCTTTCACGCCATCGGAATGACTTAACCTATGATGCGGATCCTTAGGCGAACTCCAGGCGGAACCTGTTACAAAGCTCACGTCTACCGGGTTACGTCCATAAATAAAGTTCAATAATTCACGGCACCAGAAATCCAAAGAATTTCCGCCTAGGCTGGGAGCCCAACGCTTTACAATAGCAAGCGTCAACGCATGGTTTGCAATGTCGCCATTACTGCCCCAAATGAATTTGCGCATCGGGACACCGTAAGCATCGCAATTCTGCAAGTCAATGATTTCGCGGGCAGTCATATTAAGCGTCGTGCGGGCATACAGCTGGAATTCCCTGTCAAAGTTCTGCAAGGCAAGGGCAATCCAGCCGAGGTTCTGGGTATCGCGCCAGTCCAGCCCCGACTTAGGCGGAATCACCTTCATGTCTTCTAGAAGCAGCGGCCGCAAGCTTTCGGCAGAAACACCGTCTACGGCTTCGCCGCGGGCGTGCAATTCGCGGTATAGCATGGCGCGCGCCCAGAAAAATTCATCTTCCGCATGTTCGTCGCCGTAACCGCCACTGCCTTCGGTATTATGGGGCCAGTCTACGAAGGGGCGCGAAACCGCCCACTTGTACGCCGATACCGCGGATTGCAAGCAGCGTTCTGCGAACGCCGTATCGCGATTGCGATACACGCGCGAAGCCGCCGCCAATGCACCGGCAAAATTCAGGGTCGAAGTCGTAGACTTCCCTAAAATCATGCGTTTTTGCAACAAGTCCGAATCGCTTGGAGAAACAAAGCCGTCCCAACGCTGCGGCGTCACCTTGAAAAACACACCGCCATCTGTATCTTGCATACGCAAGAAGAATTCCAGTTCAAAGCGGACTTCGTCTTTAAGGCTATACATCTTGAGCCCATCGGGGCCCACAAAGGGTTCCGTCGCATTTATGGACTGGTTCACCAAGCTTTCACATTCGCAGCCGTCAACCATCTCGCAGGCAAGCAAGAGGGTTGCCACCGATACGCCGCCATTCACAATGTACTTGCCATAGTCACCGGCATCATACCAGCCACCATGGGCATTCCAGGTCCCTTCGCGGTGCATGCTAGGGTGAAACCCTATACAATCATCCAAGTGGGCAGCAGGCCGTGCCCATTTCCCCGCAAATTCGGGCGGCAGCTCCACCCCGCTACGCTGGTAATAAAAAGACTTGATGTTTGCAAGCAGCTGGCGAAAAAGCCAGTCGTTCGATATTTCGAAAGGTTCCGTTTCAAAAAGGAGCGTCTCCTTCTCAACGCCACCCTTTCGCAGGATTTGGATAAGGAAAATCCCCGTTTCATGAACTACCGAGAAATCTCCGGACCAAAGCGTTTCTCCAGTATACTCGCAAACACCGGAATGCTCAAATGTCCCCTCGACAAGAGAGCCTTCCCATACAGTCGGCGGTTCTATACACTGCACACGCCGCACCACGCGGAAAATGTAATCATTCACATTTTCACAAGCAGGAATAAACTCCTGGGGGTTCACAAAGAAAATCTTTGCAGAATCAGGAGCGTAACCGACATGGTTATAGCGAACAGGAATCTTCATGTTACAAGAATAGCTTTTCATGTGAAATTCCGAAGTTCCTGTGTTTACAAATCTGTTTACCGTTGCAACCGACTAAAAATCGTAGTTCAATGCAGCAATTATATAAAAATCCTTATATTGGTCGGCTTTATTATCCGGTCGATAATTGAAAATCGAGCCCAAAGTCCAGTCTGAATAAAGGGAACGGGAATGATGTATCCGCAATTTTGCAGAAGCATCTAAATCCAGTTCCATTTCATCGTAATCGGTGTCATCGATTTCGTATGACAAGAAATTCTGGCGCAAGCCTCCCGACAACGTAAGCTCCATGAATTCAGGAGACAGTTCGATTTCCATATTGTCCCCAAAACTCCATTCAAATTCCCGCATCTCGTTTCGGTTATAAATCTTGTACCTGGGCATCAACGAAAGCGTATTTTTCAATCCATCCAGTGTTGTCGTCAAAGACATCGGATAACGTTGTTCCAGGTAATCGCTGCCGTGGAAATAATACCCTAGAGCACCATAGGTCTCGTTCCTGAAATTAAAGGGGATCAGCAATTCATCTTGCTTGAATTCCGACATATCCATAAAGGCCACCAAAGCAGCACCCACCTTCAACACGTTCTTGGGCAGCCTAAATGCGAATCCCAATTCAAGGGTATGTTTCATCAGCTTTTCTTCGAACTGGGTTGCCAAATAGTCTTCGTCAGCAAGCTCATAGTACATTGCGGCACTTATGGAATCGATTTCAAGGGAATCCTTGCCGTTGAACACCTTCAACGTAGGACGTCCACTCCTGGGGCTAAACCAGGGATCATCATAGACACCCGAAGTGGCCGAATAATTGGCATACAAACGCTGGGGCGTGCTACGAGTCCTGTAATTAAAGGCATACTTGAAAGTCAGGCCCACTAGTTCATTCAACTCAAAGTCGTTCTTCAAGTAACCATCATGAATATACACTGTACGCACCGGGTCCTGCTCATGATCCTTAAGCCAATCATCATCGGCACCGGTAAAGAAGCCCCAGCGAGAACCTTCGCCCATACCGAATATGTTGTAGTCGTCGCCTTCACCGGCCGCATTTTCAATATTCATGGTATAGCCAAAACCCAGATTCCAGAAATCATAGACCTGATGTTTCAAGTTACCGCCAATCATGCGGGTGTTCTGTAACAAATCTTCGGAACCGGCACTATAATACTCGCTACCCACAAACCTCAAGAAGCCCTCGATAAAGGTAGTCGAATTAGACCACTGATACGATCCGGCAAAAGCCCAATGTTCATGGCCCCAGAATTCACCGCCCGTGGGCCTGCTGTCATTCACATAAGTCTGTTTTGCAACCTTAGAAGCTTTCGCCAACAGCTTCTTCAATTCAGCTCGCATTTCAGAAGGCGTCTTCATGGAATTTTCACCGAAGATCGATTCTAACTGGGAGGTGGTCAAGGAATTCACCTGATTCTCGTTGCCCATCAACTTGTTCAGCAACGCAAAATTCGACGGATCAAGTCCTGCGTCCGAGAACACCTGGTTGACAGCCCGAATCTTGGCGGCATTCACCGTATCGGCTCCACCCACTGCAATCTGGCCGTTCAACTTGACATCGCCCGGGTAAAAGAGCCAGTTTCCGTCAGCAAAGAAGGTTCTCGATGAAATCAGCGGGCTCGACGTATTGGTTTCGGGCAACCCACCATCTCTCAGGAAGGGATCTTCCAGATAATCCTTGCTTGCCACAAAGCCCAAGGTTCCATTAAAGCGGCGGTGCATATTCCAGCGGACTTTTCCGCCCACCACCATTCTCTGGGCCTCGGCTTCACCATCGTCAATATAGTCCTGATACACATCGTAATTGCGGTTACCTACCAGTTTAGGGGCATTCATTTCACCCGCAAATACGGAACCTACAAACATGGGATCATTGGCCGAATTCTTAAACAGGGACAAATCGTACATGCCACCAAAGGCATTGACTCCAGCCAAATAGAGTTCACCCCCATTCGTAAAGAAATCACCCAAAATCAAACGCTGCATATCGTCTGTATAGCTTGCCTGCAGCTGATACAGCTTAAGGTTATCCCAGGAATCGCTGGAAGCGTCAACCGTAAATTCCAGGAGGGCTCCCGACGGAGATTTCATGGACAAGTTCGCATTCCAGTTCGTAAAGAAACCGGGAACCTGGAAATAATTGATAAAACGCTCGCCCGGCTGCACCGTATCCTTGTCAGAAACGTAGGCTTCACCTGTGGAATTGTGACGAGTGAGCACCTTGTGGTAGCCCAGTTCAATGCCTACGCTACCCGAAACAGTCCAGGATGAATCCATAGGAGGTTCATTATAACCCATGGCATACTTAACCGCATCGGCATAAGGGTTAACCGGTTCTTCGCCCAATGTATTCTGGTAATACCCGGAATTCCTCGAAAACATAGTCTTGTTTTTTTCCAGGGACTGGCGAATATCTTCAGGGGGAATATCGTTGGACACAACGCCAATTTCATTCCCGTCAATAACGGAACTTCTTTGTTTAAGGTTGTTTTCGCCAAAATCAAGAATAGCCACCTCGTTTACATCCAGGTGGGCACGCTTCAAATTCACCGTAGATCCCTCACCAGCAACCAAGGCAATCCGGTTATTCGATAAAGATGTGGCATCGATATCCACCACAGCACTGGCAGTGGCCCATACACCGATATTGGGGCAATCTTCTACCTGGGACCACTGCATAGAAACAGCACCATTACGCACATAGACGGCCGCCCTAGACGCATTCCTGACGATACCGTCGCGAATTTCCAGGGTACCACTTTCCACTGCAACGCCAAAGGTGGCATTTTCAATCGAGACTCCTTGCATTTCGGAACGCTTCGCACCCGTAACGGCAATGCCGTTCCAGGGTTTATCCCCTTCGGCAGAGGTCATCACCACCTGATTGTAGTGTTCACCCATCACGGCAAGGGAACCTCCACGGACATCAATTCCAGTTCCCTCGTTAAAGAAAATCTCGGTTCCCGCTTCTACGACCAAGGCCTTGCCTTCGGGCACCACCAAAGTCTCTTGAACCAAATAGGGCGACCTGTCTTTTTTCAAAAAACCGCTAATTTCGCCCCCAATAATACTCCCCGGCTGGCTCCCCTTATCAACGGCAAAAGCACTCACATGGAGTGCTGCCATACATATTGCTGTTGATATCCAAACCCTAAGTTTCATCAACGCACCTCGTAGTCCTTCTTAGCTCTTGATGTGTACCCACTCTTGTGAACGACCTCGATATCAAAATGATTTCTTACGTCACGCGAAAGGGTTACTGGAATCTGGTAATCCAAGTTGTGGATTTGCGAAAGCGATTCCTGCAAGATAACTTTGCCGTTTTGTCGAACCGTTACCTTGTACAAAAATTCGGGGTCGTTTTCGGAAATTCGGATTCTAAACTGAAGCGTCTGGGAAATGTGGTCCGCAATATCATTGGGCGGAGGCGGAACTCTCAAGACTTCCTTAGCACCCCCCAGGACTTCTACCGTAAACCTCTTGTTCGGGTAGCACCCCATGACCTTGGAAACTTCGACCTTGTTCGAAGCCTGGTCTTCGACGCGCACCACATATTCGTGACGCCCCTTTTGCAGTTTGAGTCTCTTTTGAGAATTTTTGGTCACCGTTTCTTCAGAGACTCTGCTTCCGTCCGATTCATAGGACAGCACGCCCGCATCGTTTTGCATATCGCCCACTACCACATTGGCAACACAGCGCAAGGAGTCGTAAGAGGCGATCGTTACCGTCGGCGATTTCGTGTTGACACCAGAGCAAGCCTTGTTCACCTGCAAATCAATGTTCTTGGTGCTAGTCAGACCGGCGCCCTTGAATTCCAAGGTAGCCTTGTCCGCAGTCCAAAGACCGTTTTCGTCGTTGATTATCACCGATTCAGAGAAGGAATGAATCTGTCCATCAGCGGCACGGACCAGGTTGTTAGAGGTAAAGCCGTTCCCCACCTTCAAGATGAGAGAAGCAGATTCGTCGGAAGTGCGGTAAGAACCGTCAACCATAAGACCGTCTTCGCAAATTTCTGCCGGAGAACTGGTACTTACGACAAAGCCGTTCTCAGGTACCGTAGCGGCAGCCTGCTTGGCTTCTTCTTTCAGCTGTTCCTGGAATTCCTTGTCGGCCTTCTGCATTTCGGCCTGCAATTCTCTTACGGACTTGGACTTGTCTGCAAGAATCTGCATAAGGCGCTTTGCAAAGCGGGCTTCACCCGAAGACGCAAGCCTTACCACCACCAGCGAATCCCTACCAAACGTAGTCTCGCCAGCACCAATCATCACAGACTTGTTAGAACCAACGGGTTCAATTTCAAGCTTACCCGTCTTCAGGCCTGCAAAGAAAGTCCCTTCGCCACCGATATAACCTTCGGTACCGCGAATCGATGCAGTTGCAGTTCCCGTCTTAAAGATAAATTTCGACTTCTTGTTTTTGAGCTTGTGTACGGCAAAGTTCAAGAACCCCTTTTCCACGTCAATCTTGGTTTCGAAGCCGCCCTCGTCGTTGGGTTCAAAAAGACTTTCCATTTCGACGATGGTCTTTTCGCCGATCATGATAGAGCTACCGTCAGGGAGACCGAATACCACTTCGGATTCTACGCCCGTGCGCACCTTGTCGGACTGATAAATCTTATCGCCGGTACCGATTGCCTTCCATGTGCTCTGTTTTGCCTTCCAGCGGTCCACATCGCCCGATGCCATGCGAACTTTACCGACTGCCGGAGCAGAAAAAACCATTGCTGGCACTACGGCAAGAATCATCAACGAGCGTAAAAACATTTTGCTTGAATCGGAATATCTGACCATCGTAAGCCCTCTTTTATCTCTCAAAAAAATATTCTTTTTTTTTGAAAAAAGCACCGACTTTTTTTATCTGGTGATATAAATCAAGCCTCCCTTCCCGCAATTTTTAGCCACCGGCCAACTTTACCGTATAACCGCGCTTTTCCAACTCCGTTTTAAGCAGATTTCGCTTGTCACCCTGGATTTCTATGACAAAATCCTTGACTGAGCCGCCAACTCCGCATTTTTGCTTGAGTTCGCGGCCCAATTCCTTGAGTTCCGGCTCGTCGAGGGGCACGCCGGTCACTACACTGGCCATTTTTCCGCCACCCAGACGCTTTAACTGGATGCGCACAACGCCATCGCCCTGGGGACGCTCGGCCTTGGGCTTTTCTTGCTTTACACGGCCCCCTAGAGCCGTCGAATATACCAATGTAGAACGATCTTCAATACTCATACTTAGAACTTAGAAATTTTCCCTATAAATAGGAGATGCCCGCCTGTGCGGGCATGACATCTCCAACATTTTCAACGGTTTGACTTATTTGTTCTTCGGACGACGATAACCGAAGGACTTCAAGAGCTCATCGCTATTCTTGATGTTGTCGCCCTTACGCTTCGTCGTTTCACCGTAGCCATCGCAGTCACGTTCCTTGGCGTCGCAGTTCTTCTTGTTTTCCGGGTCGTAGGTATTATCCGGAATTGTACAACGAGCCTTAGAATGGATTGTAGCCTGGACCTTGTAAACGAAGGCGCCCGTAGCATATTGCTTGCCATTGTCAGCCTTCACAAAGCCGTCCTTGTCCGGTTTCATTTCGAAGTACATCTTCAAGAGACCAGCTTCGTCCGTGTAGTTCGGATCATTCAGTTCCTGAGTGAAGCTGAAGTAATCCACAAAGTTACCCAGCGACGTGTACACCCAGATCTGGGCTTTCAGCTTGGTGTCGAAGAGGTTCACCTGGCTTACATCGCTCGGAATCTTGAAGCCATCTTCGCAGAATTCCTGGACGTATTCTTCAACCGTAATCTTGTGAGCCTTCTTGGCATCCGTACGTTCGAGAGCGATCAATCCATCCGGAGTAATCAAGTCATCCAACGTAGCGAGACCAGCCACACCGTCGATCACAGGCACCTTGATATCCATGGCAAGGGTCGGGCCTAGGTGCTGAGAAGACCCAGACACGCCCGGATAGGGTTCCTTACCGCTACCCTCCTTGGTCTTGAAGCTGCCACCGATCAAGGTTTCCACTTCTTCGCCCGTAGTCGGGTTCCTGATGCTCACAGCAAAGGTTTCACCCTTTTCAGGCGGGTTCACAGCATAGTACTCTTCAATCTTATCCTTCGAGATTTCGGTCACCGGCTGTTCAACAGAAATTTCAACATCCTTGCTGTCCTTCATGTAAACATAAACCACAGCAGAGTCTTCGTTGCCAGCCTTGTCGCGGTAGAAGCGCACGATCACGTTCGGGCCCTTAGAAAGTCCCTGGAGGTTCAACGTATCCTGTTCGACACCATCAACCGTCCATACCACCTTCACAGAATTCGAACGAACCACTTCCTTGTTCACCGGCGACAGGATTTCGACCTTCGGGCCAACCTGGTCAACCACAATGAACACGGATTCCGTAGCAACGTTGCCGTACTTGTTCATGTAGGAATAGATTACAGAGTAACCGACATCGCCTTCGGTGTTCTTGACCATCTTGCCGTTCTTGTCGACCGCGTAAGAAATCACCCTGTCGTTTCCGAGGATATCCTTGCCACCCGTAGTAATGGTGAACATACCTTCGGTCACGCTATTGCCGGACTTGGAATTCTTGTCGGAACCGTAGATCTTCTTGGAGGCACCCTGTTCCATCAGTTCGCCTGCCGGGCCCTTCACAAAGACTTCACCGGTCAAGGCGTCAGCCTGGTAAGAGACTTCCACTTCCTTGCCGTCGATAGTTGTCGTGTAGGTCACCGTGATGACTTCAACAGAATCAACCTTGCCCTTTTCGTTGATCACCGGAACCTTTATGGGTTCACCGTCCTTATCGGTCATGTAAGAGACCTTCACCGTATCCTTACCAACGATTTCCTTGTAAGTATACTTGTACTGGTTGCGGTTCACCAGCGTTTCGACCACATTCTTTGCGGTTTCGTCGCGCATGATCTTGCTATCGGCAACCTTGGTCATCTTATCCAAAGATCCCTGAATCTTGGATGCCTCAACAGGTCCGAGGCTGACTTCGATACCAATAGCGGTATCAAGCTTGCTTGCGGGGTCCTTGATTTTCACCCAGATAGAGTCCCTGGACTTGTTGATATAGATATTGGTATCAGCCTCACCCATGTCTTCCACAATGGTGAACACGTTGTCGGCATCGACCAGAGTCTTCTTGCCCGTAACCGTCACAGACGGGATAGAGTTGCTGTAGTAGATCCGCAACGTATCGCGACCGGCGTAATCCTTGGTCGGATTCCTCCATTCCACGATAATCGTGGTATCCTTCGCAATCTTCAGACCTTCCTTGCAAACTTCATCGCCATCCTGAGTCCAGCAGATCTTGTGGATCGTTTCGTTGATGTAAATCACATCAGGATCTTCCCAATTCTTTCTCTTGGATTCAGCTTCGGTAATCTTGACCTTGGACCATTCCTTAACGTTACCGATATTGATCTTGACCTTGGCGGTATCAGCAAATTCACCGTCATCCACGCGAACAGTCACATAGTAGCTGCTCTTGGTTTCGTAGTCAAGCGTATCCTTCAGAATCAGGGCTCCTGTCTTCGGTTCAATCTTGAACGTAGCCGTATCGCCACCGATAAGCGTATAGGTCAGGTCCCTATATTCCGGATTCTTATCCGGATCGGTAGCACGTACGGTATCGACAACCGTCTTCGGCTTGGTATCTTCCTTGACGGTAATTGTCTTATCCGTAATAGAAGGCGGTTCGTTCACATCGTGGACATTCACCGTAATAATCTTCTTGACCGTATTGGGACCACCAGAAATCAGGCTGCGATCCGTGACATCCACCATGTCCGTAATAGCCACTTCGATTTTTAGGGTCGGGTTCTTTTCATAGTTAAGATCAGCACAGTTGTCCTTCTTAACCGTTACAACACCAGTCTTTTCGTCGATATCGAAACAACCGCTCGGATCGTTGGAAATTTCAAAGTGCATTGTAGTATCGAAGCGGTCCCAATCAAACCACTTGATGGTATCGACAACGGTACCCTTCGGAGAATTTTCAGCGACACCGATGGTATCGGTCCTAAACTCAGGAGGTTCGTTCAAGTCGAGCACCTTGACCGGTATTCTAATGTTGTTATAAACAGTCTTGAGTGTGGTGTCACCATAGGTCAATTCAACCCAATAGACGGAATCCACGCCGCAAATATAACTTCCGTCTTCGCAGTCAATCGAATCAAGAGCGGCAAGCATGACTCTCATCAAGTCCGTCGAATCCTTTCTCAGTTCAAAGCGATCGAAATCGCCTCCAGTCATCTTGAACTGGTTATCATACAAGGCCGGATTCCTGGACAAGGAGTCGATATCGCTCGGGTGTTCCACATGGCCAATAGAGTCGCCAGGATGGTTGCCTTCGACAACTACACAAGGTTCAGCAGTATAGAGAGGCTTTTCGTTCACGTCAACCACGCGGATTATACGATAGAGAGTATCCTTCAATCCCTTCGGGTCTGTCACGACAATGCCCATCGTGTATTCCGGATCAGGATCATCACGAGACGTTGCGTTTCTGAGCTTTTCGTAATCGAGCAGCTTCTGGTCCTTGACGGTCACCGTAATCACACCGTTTTTGCCCTCAATCTTAAAGAGGTCGGAACCCTTCGTAGACACACTCGAAATTGTCGAGCCAGCATCGAACCAGGTAACCTTGGCACCAGCAACATGGCCAGTATCTTCGTCGACGTAATGGTACTGGAACAAGACCATACCCGTCTTAGAGAGCAAACTATCGTCGGTATTTTCCTTGACACCTACCGTAAGGATAGAATCCTTCCAAACACCACGACCCGTGGTATCGCAATGGGCAACGCAGAACGGCTCAGAATCGTCACCACCGTCCGGAGTAGGACCGTCAATGATGATTTCCGGCTTCTCGTTGACATCCTGGATATCGACCGTCACCTTGGCGGTGTCATAGAGGCATGCGCCATCATACTTGCCGGAGGTCGAATTCAGTTCGCAGTTTGCAATCAAGACATCGAAGGTGTAGAAATGAACAGGCAGTTCATAATCCATCTTGGACGGGTCATTCACAATAACCCTATTGGAGTCCATTGCAAATACGAAGGTTTCGTCCTTACCGATAATCGAATATTCCAGATGGCCAAATTCCGGAACATGCTTGGTATCCGGCTCAGCAACCTTCAACTCACCCACGATTGCGCTATCCGGCAGGTTTTCTTCCGGCTTAAAGTCAGCGTCTTCGGCAGTCGGAGCTTCGTTCACGTCGACAACCTTGATGACACGGAGGAGCGAATCATACATACCATCCGGATCATCGGGATCACTTACGTAAATCGTTACATTATGAGTTTCTTCGATCTTTTCGTAGTCAAGCTTAGAACCATCCTTCACAGAAACAATCAGTCGCCATTCACCACTCACCTTCTTCATTTCGGCAACAAAGAGGGATTTGGCGTCCGAATTGTTAGTGTTACTAAAGGTTGCTTCCAACTTGGTATGGTTGACAAGAAGATCCTCATCGCTAACAGCATAGTTAATGATTTCATAACCCGTCGGCGAATTTTCATTCACCGTCACAGTCAAGACCTTAGCCGGATTACGAGGTTCATCGCAGTTTTCGGTGCAAGTTTCATGGCAGCTTTCTCCAGAGCAAACTTCACAATTATCGTCCTTGCAGATTTCGATGCACTTATCACCTTCGCATTCAGGAATAATATGCGGCGGTTCGGGGACATCCTGAATCTTAACAGTTACGGTCTGCTTTACTGGTTCAGTGCACTTCGGCGGATTAATCTTTTCATACTTGCCGGCACTATTCTTTGCTCGTTCACAGTTATTTACAATGACATCGAATGTGTATTCCTTGGAATCATTCTCATAGTCAAGCTTTTTCGTCAGGACCAGCAGAGAGTCCTTCATTTCGAACGGATAGTTATTGGGATTATCGAGCGAGAATTCGCGATAGCCGAATTCATCCTTATGCAATGTATCCGGATCATACGTATGGACGTAGCCCACAGAGCCACCAGCTACGAGATTTTCCTTCGGATAGAAGGTATTGTCCTCCTTATCTGTAGCCTTAATATCATTATTCAGGTCTTCAACGCCAGTGATCTTCGGAGCTTCGTTCATGTCGACAACCTTGATGATACGGAGGAGCGAGTCTCGCAAGCCCTCCCGGTCATCGGGATCTCTAACGTAAATTGTCAACTCATGAGTTTCTTTGATCTTTTCATAGTCTAGCGCAGAGCCATCCTTCACAGAAATAATCAGTCGCCATTGACCACTCACCTTCTTCATTTCGGCAACAAAGAGGGATTTGGCGTCCGAGTTGTTAGTGTTATCGAAAGTTACTTCCAACTTGGTATGGTTGACAAGAAGGTCTTCATCACTAACAGCATAGTTGATAATTTCAAAACCCGTCGGCGAATTTTCATCCACGGTCACGGTCAAGACTTTAGCCGGATTACGAGGTTCATCGCAGTGGTCGATGCAAGTTTCATGGCAGCTTTCACCCTCGCAAACTTCACACTTATCGCCCTTGCAGATTTCAATGCACTTTTCACCTTCGCATTCAGGAATGATATGCGGCGGTTCGTCGTCATCAATCAAGGTTATTGTCACCAGGGAATCTCTCAGGAATTCTCCATCGGTCACCTGAACCTTGAATTCAAACTTGTGTTCAAGAATGCTGGGATCTTCAAAGTCCAAGGCCTCTTTATTAGCAACTGTAATTACGCCAGACTTTTTATCTACGATAGCAAACGGGACGTCGTTATCCGGATCGGCATCTTCGTTCACCGGAATCGTATAATAAAGTGTATTGAATTTAGACTTTGTATCATCATCAGCAGCTATCACTTCACCAATAGGAGTTCCCTCATCAGAATTCTCCTTAACTTCAAACGGGCCAACATACGTAAAGTAAGGCGGTTCGTTCACGTCGGTTACGGCTATTTTCTTGACGAACGAGGTATCCTTGGCATCTGCCCCCGTACCACCATGATCAGTAAAGGTCAAGGTTACGTCAAATACAGAATCTCCACGAGCAGCCATAATGGCTTCGAAGTCAAGATCCGCTTTAACTTTTAGCACGGCCCAATACTTGTCCACGCCATTTTTATCCTTCGCCTTTTCCATGACCATTTCGAACAAATCTTCCGCAGAGACAACTCCGCTCTTCTTTTCATTATCTGTAATGGTCGGAACAATCTGAGTCAACAGGTTGGCTTTATCTGCGGCATCAGGATCAGAAACTTCAAAATAAGCCATCTTCGTCAAACCAACCGGCGAATTTTCAGCAACCGAGATAGTATCATGAGTGGTGTCTATCACGATTGGCGGTTCGTTGATATCAATCAAACTGATTTCAATCTCTTGCGGAACGCGGTTTAGATTGTCAAACACTTCAACATTAAAGACATAAGGTAACGGATGTGTTTCATAGTCAAACTTTTCTTTATTGGGCTCAGCAACAGTAATTTCACCCGTGCTGGGATTAATGGCAAACGGGACATCATTCGTTTTATCGTTATCTTCGTTTACAGGAATTGTGTAAACAAGCGTGTTATACGCAGGATCATCATCAGGATCTTCCGCTAAGACAAAACCAACAGACGTTCCTTTAGGAGAATGTTCTTTAACCTCATACGGTCCAAAATTAACGAAGTACGGAGGTTCGTTTATATCTTTAATATTAATGGTTGTTTGTGCGGTTACAGTTTTACAACCCTCTACGCCACCCTTATCTTGAAGGCTCAATGTAACCTGATACATCTTCTTTATTCTATCACTTTCATAATTTAATTCATCATGATTCTTAACCGTAATCACAACTAATTTTTTTGTTTCATCAATAGAGATGTTAAATAAATCATTAAGCTTGACAGGATGTGTATCAGAAGCATTGTCAACCATACTGATAACAAAATCCGTAAAATCTTGTCCCTCAATAGGAATTTCGGCGACAATATCATCTAGAGCAGAGTTTTCCTCAATGTAATAGTTTTCTTTAACTTTACCAAAATCAAATAAGGGAACATTCAAAATGTTCAAATCAAATAGGCCGTCACTATTTTTAGGCAGCACAGCACCTTCCAAATCATAAATTTTCAACTTAAGAATTTCAGTTTCTTCATCACCATTATCATCAAGATACACATTAAGATAAACCTTCTTATCCGGTTCTGTTGCATTTCGAGGAATCTCTACAGATCCTTCCCCAGATCCACACACCGGGAACTTCGGATATTCAACTCCATTTTTATCTTTTTTAGGAGCCACGTTAAAGTCAGCAAGTTCTGCCGTAGAGTTAGACAAATCAAAACAGTACTTAAAGCTAACACCATTTTTTGTTACGGCATTTAACGATATCGGAATAATCACAGTCGTATTATTTTCAACAAACCCACCCATTGCAGATGCTGTAGGTTTTATAACAGGAGGAACAACAGGAACATACCTAAAAGCTTCATCACCTCGAATCTCATTTCCTATAATAATTTTATTAGCAATCATCTGCCCAGCAAATTTCATATTGCATTTTGTATGAATCGTTCCCGAGCTAATAAAAGTTCCCTGCAAATTTCTATCGTTTGTATTTTCAAAATAAATATCCCCCGACACGTATATCATCAGTAACCCTTTGTACTCTTCATTCGACAAAAGAGTTCCATCATACATGACTTGAAGTTCAGCCTGATCCTTAAACGTTATGCTTTTAGTAAAAATTCGGGTTAAACGCCCGCCCTTGGGCATATTAATATTCAACCTAGAATCACTGTTAATTGTAACACTTTCATAAAAGCGGTCATAAGCCCCCTCTCCTTCGGGAACATTAAGTTTAAAGTCTTTTCCCGACGCAACAAGATTACCATCTTTATACGTCACACCCGACAAAGAAGGAACCGTCATCTTTTTTTCAACAAAAGCAACTTTATCGTTGGAGCATGTCCCCGTTGTTGCCGGAGTAGCACCAACCCTCATTTCTCCATGAATATTTTGATATACACCACCAATAAATTCACTATTCCATGGTAAACCCGAAGGGGCTACAGTATCGCCCTGAACACAAACAGTCCCATAAAAATGGCTTTCTGTACTAAGCGTCAGCCTTTTTTCAACACGGAGAGGCCCAGTCAAGAACTCAGTCTGTTTCGCTTGATCGGAGCCACGCAGATTAACGTCGCCACCAATAATAACGGGCCCACCCACTAATGCACCCGGGCCAATAATCTCAAAATCACCCTTAGATGTACCGACCCACCCCTTTTCTTCTTTTACCTCTAGGCGATTATTAACTTCGAAGCCAGTTGTAGCCCAAAGTTTGTACTTCATCAACTCGCTCCAAAGTTCCTGAGCCTCATCACCGCTCACGCCAGGAAATGTCAATGGAGCAAGAGTAAAAACTTCATTTTCTTCGTCCGCAGCAAAAGCGGGGACCGCCATGGCCAGTGCAAGGCCGAGTTTTGTCATTATGTTCTTTCCAAACCACATAATAAACTCCTAAAAAGCTTAAGTGTATAAAACACCCCTATATTTTACCATTATAAAAGATACAAAACTTTTATAATTATTACAATAGTAATATAGAAAAAGCATTCATATTTATTCCAACTTATTCACAAGAAACTCACATTTTATCAAAAGCGCAAAATTGCGTGACCAGAGACACGCTTTTTCGGCAGTCATTTTGTAAAGTTAAGGAAACAAACCGCCGTTTTTCGTCTGAATTCAAGAAGCCCGCCTAAGCGGGCACCTCAAATAAGGGACTATTTCTTCTTATGGGACGGGCGCTTGTAGCCGAAGGGCTTCAGGAGTTCGTCGTTGGAGCTGAAGGTGTCGCCAGCAACCTTAGCGTTGTTGCCGTCGAAGGGCGGAATGGAGCAACGCAGGTGGTTGGTCAACTTCGCATCGACCTTGTATACGTAAGCACCGGTAGCCATAAGCTTCTTGTTCCCGGCGTGTACGTAGCCATCCTTATCCGGTTTCAGTTCAAGGAACATCTGCGTCATGCCGGCCTCATTTGCGAAATTCGGATCGTTCAGTTCCTGGGTAAATCCGATATCGTTCACGTAGTTGCCCAACGAGGTATAGACCCAGACCCTGGTTTTCAGCTTGATATCGTACAGGTTGAACTGGCTCAGATCACTGGGAACAGTGGTTCCAGGTTCGCAGAAGGTCGATACGTATTCTTCGACAGTGTATTCCTTGTAGCCAGCCTTGGCTTCTTCGTCAAGACCCGTCGTATCAACGCCGATACCCTTATTCGAAATTTTTCCATTCGGAAGAATCAAGTCGTCAAGGGTGGCAAGGCCACCAACGCCGCTTACGGTAGGCAACTTGACATCCAGAGCAAGAGTCGGGCCCAAATGCTTGGAGCTCTTGACTCCCGGGTACGGAGTCTCGCCGCTACCCTCCTGGGTCTTGAAGCTGCCACCGATCAAGGTTTCCACTTCTTCTTCGGTAGAGGGGTTTCTGATGCTTACAGCAAAGGTCTGGCCCTTCTTGGGCGGATTAGCAGCATAGTATTCATCAACCTTATCCTTGGTCACAACCGTTACAGGTTGTTCCACCGAGATATCGATATCCTTGCTGTCCTTCATGATCACGTACACGGTGTCAGAGGCCTCGTTACCGGCCTTATCCTTGTAGAAGCGCACGATTACATTGGGTCCCTTTTCAAGGCCCTGCAACACGAGGGTATCCTGCTTCACGCCGTCGATAGTCCATTCCACCTTCACAGAATTGGAGCGGACAACCTGCTTGTTCGTGGGAGAAAGGATTTCGACCACCGGAAGCGTCTGGTCTAGTACCACGAACACGGCCTGCTTGGCAGCATTGCCATACTTGTCCACATAGGTGTAAGACACCTGGTAGCCTCGGTCGCCATCCGGGTTCTTGACCATGTTGCCCTTTCGGTCTACGACATAGGTCAGTTCCACAGAATTGCCCGTAGCCTTGTCCACATAGTCGTAAGAGACCTTGAAGATTCCGCTAGAGCGGTCTGCGTTCTTGGAAGCGATAAAGCCGCCATTGCCGTCCACGTAGAGAGCCTTGCCGGTTTCGGCATCAGCCTGGTAAGAAATCTTCACCGTCTGGCCGTCAATCACCGTCTCGTAAGAGATGGTAATAACTTCAATGGAGTCGACCTTGCCCTTCTCATTTACAACAGCCTGCTTCACCACGTTGCCCTTGTTGTCGGTAACATAGCTGACAGTCACATCCAGGCCCGCAACCTTCGTGGGGTAAGAATTCAGCACGCTGTTGCCATTGATCGGCGTACTTGTCGTATTGGCATGCAGCACGTCAAGGGCCACCGTCTGGTTCGCCACGGCGGAAAGAGCATCGTAAGTAGTCTGCGTAACATTTACCTTCTTGGTCAAGTCCACAGGGATGGTAAAGCTGTACGTGGTATCGCCGTCAATGGGATCCTTGTCCGTGATAGTCACCGTAATACGGCTCACCGTATCCTTGACATACACATTGGTATCGGAATCGGCAGGACGTTCCACAATCGTATAGATGTTGCTTGCCAAGTTGGCATCGTTTGCTGCAGAAACCGTAACCACCGGCGAAATATCGCTGTAGTACGCGGTGAAGCAATCCTGGGCGCACCCCTCGAAGCCGTCCACATCACAGACTTCCTTGCAGATTCTGTTTATGCCCGGTTTCAGAGTGGTATCGGCGCAAGGCTGTCTTACCTTGTTCACTTCCCAGCATACATTGAGAGAATCCTTGTTCGTATAGATGACTTCAGGATACTTCCAAGTCGTGTCTTCGTTGCTGGCCTCGACAATATCAATGGTCGGACCCGGAACATCGTCAACCACGACGGTAACATTCTTTACATGAGAAAGTCCGCCAACATCCGTGACTTTCACCGTAATCTGAACAAACGGAGTCTTTTCGCGATCCAGGCAGTTGTCCTTCTTGACTGTAACAGAACCGTCCGGAGCCAATTCAAAGCAATCGCTATCATCCTTGACCAGAGTAAAGGTCCAGGTATCGCCCACATCAGGATCCTTCGCCTCAACAACACCCACGTCCGTACCCTTCTTGGGGTTTTCCGTGACATGCAACGTATCGGTGGTAATAACCGGCGGTTCGTTCACGTTATGCACATGAATCGTCATCGTGTCGATATCGAAGAGTGCCGGATTATTCTTGTCAACCAACTTGACCACCAAAATATAAGTGGTTTCCATGGTTTCGTAATCCAGTTCTTTCTTCGTGGTGATTACACCGGTCGAATCAACAGCGAACACATCTGTAGCCCCACCGATTGCTTCAAAAATATCCAGCCTAAATTCAGGTATGGAATCATGTTCCTTCCACTTTATAGAATCAACACGAGTTTTAGGCGGCATATGTTCGGCAATATCAAATTCCTGAGCATCAAGAATCGGGGATTCGTTCACATTGAGAACAGGGATTGTAACCGTGGTATCAGAAGTCTTTTGATACAAGGTATCTATCACAAATACACGAATCTTGATTTCAGTAATCGTTTCGTAGTCCAAAATAGAGCTATCCTTAACAGTCACCAAGCCGGATTCAGACACATTCACATAATCGGTAGAATCGACAAGTGCGAATTTACAATGGGTGCAGAGTTTGTCACCACGGATTGCAATCAGGCTATCGATGCGAGTACCGACAGGCGAATTCTCGGGAACGGAATCCAGGACAATCTTCTTAAGAGATGCCGGAGTCGGATCATCGATAATCGGGAGGGAGAACGAGCCCTGACGCTTGTTGCCCGGCAACACGGCACCGGCCAAACTAAACACCTTCATAGGAAGAGTTTCTTGTCCTTCGAAGAGGGTATCTATAGCCACATTGATGTAAACATTATAAATACCACGGGGAATTGTATCGTCCGCCAGGATCTTTACAGAACCAGTATCCTTCCCACAAACAGGAGTGATATTGTTAAAGTCCTGAATAGACGCAATCTTGGAATTCGGATCCGTAAGGCTGGAATCCTTTATGTCAAAGCAGTATTTAAAGCTGACATCCACCGATGCAAGCGTATCGAGCTTAATGGGTACAAGAACCGTCTGGTTATTTTCGATGAACTTGCCTTCGGCCAAGGCAGTCGGGTCAAAGTCCAATGTAGCCGGATTAAAGGGAACAAAAATGAAGTTTTTGCCATCAAAGTTTGCGTTAATATTAATAACATCTGCAAGCAACTGACCCGCAAGAATCATATGGTCAGCAATGGTAATTTTGCCGGCAGAAATAAACGAACCTTGAATTGAAGAACCTCCTGCAAACGACGGGAACACAATATCTTTGGGTGTATAGAAAAGCAAGGTTCCGTTATAATCGGCATTTGCCTGCCTTACATACGTGGTATCACCATTGGATTCTTTTTTCACATTTCCATCATCATCGTATTCAGCATATTGAACAGCGATATTTGAGAACGACGAAAAACCCGTAATGCCTTTCTTCAAGAAAACTCGAGTCAGTCGGCCTCCCGGTTGCATATTAAACAACAAAGTTGCAGAATTCGAGAAATTCATACTGTCCAAATAAATATCGTAATATTCTTTAGAATCTCCCCAAGGGATATAAACTTCCAGAACCTGATTGTTAGGATTAAGAGAATCCCAAACAAAAGTACCAGTTTTGCCTTGCTCTAATACAAGTGCACCGCCCTCAATCTTGTGAACACGAGTTCTCAACGTCGTAGAATACGTTGCAGGTTCTGTTTTTAACGTCGGAATAAACAAATCTGACTTCACTTCAGGAACTTTAAGTCCTTTAGAATCATCGAAACAATCTTTATAGTTATCTTCTCCAAAATGCATTTTTGCATTGCGTGCAGCAACAGAATCAGGATCATTACCTATAGGAGCCACAAAGTTGTTATACAAATAGTGTACACTTCCCTTAACACATTGTTCTCCATTGAATAAGTTTCCTTTACTAGAAAAATCAACTGCCGCATCAACAGTGATATTGCCTGTCACATTTACGGGACCATTCGTAAACACTTCGGGACCCATATGAAGATTGAGGTCTCCACCAACCAAAATCGGGCCACCAATGGTATCAAGACCATTATGCAATAAATTCAAATCTCCGTGAGAGGTTCCAAACCACCCCACCGAATCCGTGACACGAATTAAAGTATTGTTAAAATTGATTTGACTAGCACCGAACATTTTGTACTTCATCAAGTAGTCCCATTCTGCTTCCTGGGATTCTGGATCCAATCCTGATGCATGTTCAAAATAAAATGGCGCGATATCCATAGCGGAGACAGTCCCCACCATGGCGAAAATTACCCATAATTTATCTAACATTTTTCTTACATTCTTCATGATTTACCCCCTGCAACCACAGGTTTTGCACTCCTAACCTCAAAAATAATTAATTTTATTTACATAGGTTACTTTTTTTTCACATTTCTAGACGAATTTCATGGATTGGATGTCCAAAGTCATGGATTTTTGCAGTTTAACCCACTTTATCTTGACAAAAATCACGATATATTGCTAAATTACGGGTTCCTAGGCCCTGCGCAATGACTATTTGCGGGCAAATCGCCAGGGCGAAAGCAGCAACGGACTTGCGGATTTTTATGTGCTCAGGTAGCCTAGGATTTCTTTTTTTGCCCTTATCAGGGCTTTTTTTGTTGAGATTTTATGATTCTTTGGACCATTCGCCACACCAAGCCCTACAATCCGAACGACGTCTGCTACGGCAGACTGGACTTTGATGTCTCCCCTACTTTTGAAGAAGAAAGCGACGGAGCCCTAAAAGCCCTAAAGGGCGCAGGTGCAAGACCCACACGCATGTTCACAAGCCCCCTCAAGCGCTGCCTGCGACTGGCAGAAAAGGCAGAAAAGGCCACCGGGCTTACCATGGAAAAGCGCGACGAAATCATCGAAATGAATTTCGGATCTTGGGAAGGTCAAAAGCTCACGGAAGTTCCCCGTGAAGAAATGGCGGCATGGGCACACGACTTACGCGGCTATAAATTCAAGGACGGCGAATGCTTTTACGACATCGACCGCCGTGTGCAGTCCTTGCTGGACACGCTCGATGACAATGGCGAATTTTTGTGGATTACGCATGCGGGCGTGATCGCAGCCTTGCAGCACTTCGCCTGCGGGCTCCCCGACAAAGATTTCGTGGAAGGGGCATTCAGCTACGCCATGGTGACTCGCTTTGAATTCAAGCGTAACGCAGACGGACATTACCGCGGAACGTTTACGAAGATTCATGACGGCATCCAGATGGCGCCATTGAAGATTGGCTAGAAGTCAAACGTCATAAGGGCCTGGACGCCGCCTTCGAGACGCGGCAAAACGGCCAGGTGCATGGGGTTATCGAAATCGCTGAGCAAAGCATCGACAGCGGCATCACCCACGGAATACAAATAAAGTAAGGCAATTGCCCAAATATACTGGTTGCGGTTCTTACGGTAATAAGTCACACGTTCAGCAACACGTTCGTATTCTTCGGAAGTGGTACTTTCTTGTTCCACGATATGCTTTCGGTCCAAGTAATATTCCACCATGTTCTGGGATGTCCAGATACTGGTGGCAGAACCGATGAACGCCATGTACAATAGGCCCATCTTGCCGAACTCACGGTTGTACATCTGTCCAAAGCCGGGGATAATGGACCATAGCAAAGCCGTCTTCATGCTCTTGAGTTCAACGCTGCGGTAATTATTGTTGTACCAGATTCCAAAGGCATCAAAGAAGCTGTACAGGTAAAGGCCATACATCCAGGCGGTTTCAGCCTTTCGCAGGTCTTCCTGTTCCATTTTCTTGTCGCTCTTTTCGTGAACACGGGCAATAAACTCGGTTCTTTTTTCGTGATAGTACGCAAGACTATCGCGGTTTTTCTCGCGCAAGACCTTATTGGTATAGAACGCCACGGAATCACGCAGGGGTTGAGCCTGTTCGAGCACACGACGATGCTGGTAGCTCTTGTTCGCCGTAACCTCGTACAGAAGCAAAAGTTCTATACCCGTAATAAAGCCGCCACGTACGTAATGTTCCGTATAAAACTGACCGCCACCCGGAAAGATGGCGAACAGCATGGTCATGGCAAGTGAATTACGCTTGGTGGGAATATCCCATTCGTTTACAGAGAGCGTGTCGATAGCGGTAATGCCAGTCTTACCCTTTTGCAACGGATCTGCCGCCACTACGGAATCGGGCACAGCCCCGACTTCCGCGGGCTGTTCTACAACGTTTTCGGCCACACTGTCGTCGGCAAAAAGCGGAACTGCAAACAGCACCGACAGAATAACGCCTAGAACAAACGACCGAAATTTCATCGCAGGGAAAGATAGAATTTAGACGAGAGACGAGAGACGAAAGACGAAAGAAATCGCACTTTTTTTCTACTTTTTTAGCAGATTGGCTCTATTGTCAAAATATGACACAATCTTTATGTATATTTGAACACGTAAAGGAAACAGTATGACACACGAAACGGATATCGAAATGAGCACCAAGGCACTTGCACAAGCAATCCAGAAAGCGCTTTTGGAACGTGGTGAAATGATTGCCACCGCCGAATCGCTCACGGGCGGCCTTGTGGCAAGCCACATTGTAGATATCCCGGGGAGTTCCGCCATTCTGGCCGGCGGCATTGTCGCCTACCAGAATGAGATCAAGGAATCCCTGCTCGGTGTCCCGCACCAAGTACTCGAAACAGAGGGGGCAGTATCGGCTGAAACGGTTAAAGCCATGGCCGAAGGCGCCCGCAAAAAGTTCGGTTGCGAATGGGCAATAGCCACTTCCGGAATCGCAGGCCCCACCGGGGCAGAACCCGGCAAACCTGTCGGTACGGTATGGATGGCTGTCGCCAATAGTTTGCAAAATGAGGCTTTTTGTAAAATTTTCGAAGGAAATCGTACCGAGGTGCGCGAAAAAAGCGTGTATAGTGTACTGGGCAAGCTACTTTTTTTACTGAATAACCAAAAAAGCACTTGCACAAGTGAACACTAAATGTTATATTTAAAAACGAAAAAACAAAATGGAGTCCAAAATGGCTAAGAAAACAACAAACACCCCGACTAGCAACCTTTCCGCAGACAAGGCCAAGGCAGTAGAAGCCGCCATCGCCCAAATCGAAAAGAATTATGGTAAAGGTTCCATCATGGCACTCGGCCAGCAGCCCGTCGAAGACATTCCCGTCATTCCTACGGGTTGTATCCAGCTCGACATGGCTCTTGGCGTAGGCGGATTCCCTCGCGGCCGCATTATCGAAATTTACGGACCGGAATCTTCCGGTAAGACGACTTTGACCCTACACGCCATTGCCGAAGCCCAGAAGCTTGGCGGGGTGGCAGCCTTCATCGACGCAGAACACGCTTTTGACGCAGTTTACGCCCGCAAGCTCGGTGTGGACATCGAATCCCTCCTGGTTTCCCAGCCGGACACTGGTGAACAGGCCCTCGACATCGCCGAAACTCTCGTCCGTTCCGGTGCCATCGACATCATCGTGATTGACTCCGTGGCAGCCCTCGTGCCCCAGGCCGAAATCAACGGCGAAATGGGCGACAACCACGTCGGCCTGCAGGCCCGCCTCATGAGCCAGGCCCTGCGTAAGCTCACCGGTATCCTTTCGAAGTCCAACACCTGCATGCTGTTCATCAACCAGCTGCGTATGAAGATTGGCGTGATGTTCGGCAACCCCGAAACCACCACCGGCGGTAACGCCCTGAAGTTCTACGCCACCCAGCGTATCGACATTCGCCGCATTGCCGCCATCAAGGACGGCGAAGAAGTCATCGGCAACCGCACCCGCGTGAAGGTGGTGAAGAACAAGGTGGCAGCTCCGTTTACCCAGTGCGAATTCGATATCCTTTATGGTTGCGGCATTTCTCGCGAAGCCTCTATCCTCGACCTCGCTACCGAACTTGATATCATTCAGAAGAGCGGTTCCTGGTTCAGCTACAACAACGAACGCATTGGCCAGGGTCGTGAAAACACCCGCCTGTTCCTGAAGGACAACGTGGAACTCTGCAACGAAATCGAAGCCAAGATTCGTGAAAGCATGAAGGACGTTGAGTTGTTCAAGCTGAACGAAGGCGACGCCATCGAAGCTGACGACGACAGCGAAGTCAGCGTAAGCGAAGACGCATAGTCCCCTATCCAAGCATTTTCTTCCTGAAGAGCAACAAACCCTGGCCTATCCTTTAGCCATTGGGATGGGTCGGGGTTTTCCTTTTTTTCTATCTTATAATCATGTTCAACAAAATAAGAAGTGCGATGATAGCGATTGCTGGAGCGGCGGCATTCTGCCAAGCCCAGACATCTTGTCCGCACTTTTTGCTGAGCAGCCCCATGGTGGTAAACATTGAAGGCTTCTTCGTGAACGAGAAGATGTCCCGAGTGAGTCTCGATGTGGAATGGCGACACCACCCCGAAGCCCTGGATACATTCTTCGTAAACCAGCCGGACGTTCCGAAATTCAACTTCGTGACCGCAGGTGAATACCGCTACATGGAATTTCCCGATATCAAGGTCAAGCGCCAGCTGGGAACCCACCACCTGAAAGAAAACATCGGCGAAACACCGCTTAAACTAGACGACATGGAACTCCTGGCCAACGGACAGTTCCTGTGCAGGGATTCCAGCATCCAGAAACCCAATATTCTTTCAACCGCCTTCTCTATGGCCTGGTGGAGTCTTGTGGCAGACAGCCTGCCGCAACCGTCCAAGGTGACAATGAACGGCGCCCGCAAAGAAAAGCGCAGCTTCTGGATTCGCCAGTGGAAAAACTACTCCGGCGAAATGCTGCCAACCCTGGTCAAGCTGGAAAGCGAAAAATACAGCGGCGAACTCTGGATCCGTTCCGCCTACACCATTCAGGCACTGCAGGCCGACCCGCTCAAAAACAGCGTCGAGGGCAAGCCGAAACCGCCACTGCCGGATTTATTCAGAAAAATTCCTGTGAAAGGGGAAAGAAAAATACCCCTGATACTCAAGCTGAACCAGGAACTGCTGCGCGAGTGATCCACCGTAGAAACGTTCTTCGGTGCGCTTCCAGCCACCCACTTCCAAGATAATATTCTGCAACCCATCTTTCCAGAAGAAATGGGCTCCAAGCATCGCCTTGCCGTAACCGAGGGATTCCTTTCGGACAGTATTCTTTTCGCGCAAGAAACCGGTCTTGTAGAAATTAGATTCGAAAATGGCCGCAAAATGGTTTGTCAGGGGAACTCGGCCGTAGGCATCCAACGCTAGCAAGAAATCGCGGTTAAACACGGGGATATTCCTGCGATAATCGTAGCTTTTGCCCTCGAAATCGGTACTGACGTCCATCAAAATATAATGGAACTTCAATCCCAAAACGGAGCCCCTAGGCAAGGAATAGCTCATACTGAAGGCCATATCGATCAACTGGGTGTAGTCAAAGGCGGCATCATCCTTATAGATATTGTCCACTACATAGTCCGCATTCCAGCTTTCGGCAATACGTCCCTCGCCTTCCACTTCGGCGGTGACCATTTCCAGGTTCGAACGCATGTAGAGATAGCTTTCGTAGACCACATTCGCTTCGATTTGCGGATTGGTCTTGAAAGGGCGAATACCGATGCCCGCCAGATAACCCGCATAGAACGGAGAAACTTCGATGGCGGCATCCATGCGCAAGTAAGAGGGCAGGCTTTCCAAGCGTTCACCATACGCCAGTTCATCGAGAGGTTCAAGCCAGGTGTAATGGAGCATGCCGGTAGCCTGAGGCAGCCACTGTCCCCACACGAACGGCGTATTCCCTAGCAAGCTCCAGGAGAGGTTGGGTCCATAGCGGAATCCAAAATTCGCATTTTCATTGAAACCATCGGCAAAAGACGCGACGTTACAAGTAAAAAAAATTATAGAAAAGGCCAATAATTTCTTAAAATAAGTCATTTCGGAATAAAATTTAAAATATTTTCCCCATTTGCGCCATAAATTCTTATTTTGTAGGCATTAATTTATAGGAGTCATTATGAAGCTCTCTCATATTTGCGTGCTTGGCATAAGCGCCCTGATGTTCTGGGCCTGCTCAAACCGCTATTCCTCACCCATCCTGATTGAACGCGGCGAAGGTCGCAACGAATACGAACGCGAATACTTTGCCGTCAAGGAAAGCATGGGTATCGACAAGCGCCTGAAGGACGTGTTCAAGCAGGGCTATATCGAAGAAGGCATGACCAATGATATGGTGAACCTCTTGTGGGGCCCCCCTGATCACGAAAGAACTACCGAAAAGCAGAGCGTGTGGGAATACTACACCCGCGAAGGCGAACTCATTACCCGCCTTTTCTGGAAGCACCCCGACCAGGCTCGCTTGAAGGGCTACGAAGAAGAATGGATCCTGGAAAAGATCGAAGGCGACCGCTACGGTGGATCTCCGGCTCCGACCTCCAAGCATTCCTCTAACTACTAATTAAGGTAGTGAATCCCGCTTTCGCGGGAATGACATAAAGGATTTATGCGAAAAGATACGCCCTCGGACTACCGGGGGCGGTCTTTTTTTACTAAATTTAGGCGCGTTAAATTTTAAACCTCTCAAGGAGTTAATTATGCGTCAGTATATCATCGCTGGTAACTGGAAGATGAACAAGACCGTTAGCGAATCCATTCAGCTCG
>JAFXLS010000001.1 GCA_017530965.1 Fibrobacter sp. | reverse complement strand
TCTGCATTAGCGTTCATTTTTCTTCAACCTCTTTTCAAGCTTTGCAACACAGGCCGAAAGCCCGGCAACAATGACAAAGTAAATGGCAGCCACGGCAAGGAGCGGGAGCATAGCCTCGTAGGTCATGCTACGGATAATGTCACCGCCGCGCGTCAAATCCATCAGGCCGATGTAGCCGCAAATGGACGTTTCCTTGATGAGCGTGATAAATTCGTTGGTAAGCGCAGGGAGCGAGTTCTTGAACGCCTGCGGGTAAACGATATTGTAAAGAATCGTGCGGAACTTGAGGCCGAGACTGCGCCCAGCTTCGATCTGTCCCGGGTCCACGCCCTTGATGCCGCTACGGATAATTTCAGAAACGTATGCACCCGAGTTCACGCCGAAAGCGACAATCGCCACGAGAATCTTGTTCACGTTCACCGAGGCAAAAACGATGTAATAAATGATGAGCAACTGAATCATCATCGGGGTGCCGCGAATCACGGCGAGGTAGACTTTAGCAAGTGCGTTCAGCACCTTGTAGCGACCGTTGAATTCGTTGCCAGTGCGAATCTGCGCCACAATAAAGCCAATCAGAATGCCAAGCAGCGCCGCAAAGAGCGAAATGATGAGGGTGTTGCGAAGACCCAGAGCGATAAACTTCCAGCGTGAGTCCTTCACAAAATTCTTGCGGAAGTGTTCGGCAAAGCTCTCGTCGCTTTCCACCGCCTCGTCACCGCGGACAATCACGACAATCTTCGAAAGCGTATACGGTGTCGTGAAGTTGATGGACTTCTTGCGTTCTTCGGTCACGGTAAAGCCTGCGAAGCCGACATCCGCCTTGCCCGAAGAAACCGCATTGATAATCGCATCGAATTCGATGTCCTGAATTTCAACGGTACGATTCAGGTAGTCGGCAATATAGTTCACGATTTCGATATCGAGGCCGACAATTTTCGCATTTTCGTAGTATTCGTACGGCGGGAACTGTGCGTTCGTCGAGAGCACAAGCTTGCGCCCCTCGGTCACCTTCTTTTGATAATGGTAGTTGCCGGTGCGGTAGATGTAGGTATTAAAGAGCGAGTCGTACGTTCCGTCGAATTTCATCTGCGAGAGCGCCTGGTTCACAGAATCGAGCAGGGCCTCGTTCCCCTTCGCGACAACGCCCGCGTACATTTCTTCGACAAAGACTTCGTCAAGAATGCGGAGCGACGGATTTTCGCGCACGAACGCCTTGGCGGGCTGGTCGTCACTCAAGACCGCGTCGATTTTTCCCTGCTTGAGCGCCTGAATGGCATCGGCGAGTTTCGTGTAGCGATCCACGTCGATTTTCGCGGTATCACCGCCGAAATCGGTCGCGTAAATATCGGCAGTATTGCCGATCTGCACGCCCACCTTCTTGTGGCCGAGGTCATTAACACAGTGGACTTTATTGGGGATTACCGCCTGTTTGCTTTCGCAAGACATTAGGGCGAGCGCATAAAACGCTAAAAATATGGGGAGGAGTATTTTTCGCATCATTTTCACCTTTCTAAAAATTTAGACATCCCCAAAGTATATGTCAATAGCGCTTATTCATTCATATTATATTTGTAATTTTCAGAATATTCTATCTTTCCGCTTATGCACTACACTCCTTATCGCGATTTGTTGTTGAAGGTTTTCCCGAATTACCTGAAGGTGCGCAAGCTCCCCCTGAACGGCGGCATGAGTTGCCCGAACCTGGACGGCACCAAGAGCTTTTCGGGTTGCAGCTACTGCAATAACCGCAGCTTTAGCCCGGTATTTGACCAGGCGAAGGTCTCGATTCAGGAACAGCTCGACAAGTTCGTGCCGAGACTCCGCGAAAAGTACCCGAACGCAGGCATTTTGGCCTATTTACAGCCGTACACGAACACGCATGCACCGCTGGAGCACCTGAAGGGAATCATCGACCCGATTATCAAGCATAAGGAGATTGCAGGCCTTGCCATTGGCACGCGCCCGGACTGCCTCGAAGATGACAAGGTCGCCTACCTCGCGGACCTTAACCGCAAAAAGCCAATTATCGTAGAAATCGGCCTGCAAACCGCAAACAACTTGACGCTTGCCGCCATCAACCGCAGGCATACCCTCGCCGAGTTCACGGACGCCGTCAAACGCTGCCAGGCGGCAGGACTCACCGTCACCACGCACGTGATTGTGGGACTCCCCGGCGAAAACATGGAAGACTTCAAGCACACCGCCCAGGTGGTTCGCGACTTGAAGCTCGCCGCCGTCAAGATTCACCCGCTGCACATTGTGGCAGGCACCGTGATGGCGCAGGACTACGCGAACGGCGAAATCAAGCTCCTGAATTTTGAAGAATACTGCGAAGCGGTGGCCGAAATGATCAAGATTATAGGATTCGATACCGCCATCGAGCGATTCAGCGGCGAAAGCCCGAGCGACATGCTCATCGCCCCCGACTGGTGCGGCGAAAGGGACAAGATTATCGCCACGGTAGAAAAGTTGCTAAACAAAGCTGATTGACTAGTTTAAAAAGGAGATTCCCGGTCAAGCCGGGAATGACATGTCACGAGAAATTCTTATATTAAAAAAGAATGAAACGGATTGAAGACTACATTATCTCTGTTCCGGATTTTCCGAAGCCGGGGATTCTTTTTCGCGATATCACGGGGATTCTCAGTGACGCCGACGGTCTAAAGCTCACGCTCGAAGCATTCTACAAGATGCTCGAAAATGTCGAATTCGATGTCGTTGTCGGGTTGGAAGCTCGCGGATTTCTTTTTGGGGTCTCGATTGCGGAGCATTTTCACAAGCCATTTGTGCCCGAACGCAAAAAAGGCAAGCTCCCCCGCGAAACGGTCAGCGTAGAATACGACCTGGAATACGGGAAAGCCTGCATGGAAATTCACAAGGACGCGATAAAGCCGGGACAGCGAGTTCTCATTATTGACGACCTGCTTGCAACTGGAGGGACAGCGAAAGCAGCCGCCACACTCGTTGAAAAGCTTGGAGGGAAAGTGGAACTTTTCGCATTTGTGATAGAACTTTTTGATTTGCACGGACGCGAAGCGCTCAAGGGTTACCGAGTGGAATCACTCACCAAGTTTCCGGGACACTAAAGAGTTTGCTTTTTTAAAGAAGAAGGGAAAATGAAAGAGAACAAGAAAAAAACATTCATATACAAGGCCGGTCGTGAACTCAAGAAAGAATTTTTCTTTCTCGAGAAGTTCTTCAAATTGAGCGAGAACCAGACCAACATCCACACCGAAATTTTTGCAGGCCTCATGACCTTCATGACTATGGCCTACATTCTGGCGGTGAACCCCGAAATTCTTTCGGCCTCTGGAATGCCCAAGGGAGGTATCTTCATTGCCACCGTCATCGCGGCCGCCGTCGGTTCTGCCCTCATGGGCTTTGTCGCGAAATACCCCTTTGCACTTGCCCCGGGCCTTGGCATTAACGCCTTCTTTGCCTACACCGTGGTACTGAGCATGGGCTACAGCTGGCAATTCGCCTTGCTCGCCGTCTTTGTCGAAGGCCTCTTGTTCTTGATTCTCTCGGTCGTGCCTGTACGCGAAAAACTCTTTAACAGCATTCCCCTTTCGCTTAAATCGGGCGTCGCAGTCGGCATCGGCATATTCATTGCCTTTATTGCCCTGCAGGGCGGTAAAATCGTCGTCGCGAACAACGCCACCATCGTGGGCCTCATCAACTTTCACATGGTCGACATGCACACCAGCGGCATCTGGGCAATCCTGACCATGGTGGGCATTATCATTACCTCGGCATTCTTGATCAAGGGAATCCGCGGTGCGATTCTGCTTGGAATTTTTGCGACCTGGTTGCTCGGCATTGTCACCGAATTTGCTGGCATTTACGTTCCAAATCCGGAAGCCGGATTCCATTCCGTGATTCCGCAGTTTGGCGATTACTTGCAGACCCTGGACCGTTCCTTCCGCGAATTCGGAGTCACTTGCGGTGCGCTGTTCCATCCGGAATCCTGGACGCTCACCCAAGGCGATGCCATTGTCGGCCAGGGATTTTCGCTCATTAAGTCGCTGGACTTCTTTGTCGTGATTTTCGCATTCTTCTTTGTTGACCTGTTCGATACGCTGGGCACCTTGATTGGAGTTTCGCTCCGTGGCGGATTCCTGAAAGAAGACGGCAAGCTCCCCCGCATTTCTCAGGCACTCAGTTGTGACGCCATCGCCACCTCGATCGGTGCCGTTTGCGGAACCTCGACAACGACCACTTACGTAGAAAGCGCAGCCGGTGTCGCCTACGGTGGAAAGACCGGCCTTACCGCCGTCTCGGTCGCATTATTCTTCTTGCTTTCACTCCTTTTTGCTCCGGTCTTCATGGCCATTCCGGGCTTTGCAACGGCCCCCGCGCTCATCATGGTCGCCTATTTCATGATGACCTCCATCGCCAAAATTGACTGGACCAATCCGCGAGAATCAATACCCGCCTTTATCTGCATGATTGCCATGCCGCTTACCTACTCCATTTCGGACGGCATCATGTTCGGCGTCATCTCTTACACCTTTGTGAACGCATTAACCGGCAAAATCAAGAATGTCCACTGGGTCATGGTTGTGCTCACCGTGATATTCTTGCTCAAGTACGCTTTGATGTAGTAGCATTTTTTTCTAGATTTGCCCGCGAAAAAAACGAGGATTTTATAATGGCTAAGACAACTGCAAAGAAAACTGAAAACAACGCCAAAAAGGGCACCCAGACCAACATGTGGACCGGCCGTTTTGCTAGCGGCATGGCCCAGAGCATGGTGGACTTGAGCTTCAGCCTGCAATTCGACGCCGAACTCATCGAAGAAGACATCGAAGGCAGCATCGGCCACGGCAAGGGCCTGGTTGAATCCGGCGTGCTCAGCAAAGCCGACTACAAGAAGATTTGCGATGGCTTGGCCAGCATCCTCAAGGACTACAAGGCCGGCAAGAACCTGTGGCAGGAATCTGACGAAGACATTCACATGGCCGTAGAACGCGTGCTCACCGAACGCATCGGCGCCCTCGGCAAGAAGATTCACACGGGCCGTAGCCGTAACGACCAGGTCTGCACGGACTTCAAGCTTTACATGCGCCACCGCGCCGCTGAAATCCGCGCCCTCGAAGTTTCTCTCATGGAAACGGTTCTCGACCTCGCCAAGAAATACTTCGGCAAGATGATGCCGGGTTACACCCACCTGCAGCAGGCACAGCCGATTTACTTCAGCCATTACCTGATGAGTATGTTCTTTGCCGTGAGCCGCGACGTGAAGCGCCTCGACAACTTCCTGGAACTGCACAGCGAACTTCCGCTCGGTAGCGGTGCCATGGCCGGTTCCGCATTCCCGTACCACCGCGCCCTCGTTGCAAAGGAACTCGGATTTAACGGTGTGAGCCCGAACAGCATCGACGCTGTGAGCCACCGCGACATGATGCTCGAATTCGAAGCAGATCTCGCGATTATCGCAAACACCATGAGCCGCTACGCCGAAGATTTCGTGAACTGGAGCACCAGTGAATTCGGCTACCTCACCCTGCACGACGCCTTCTCCAGCGGTTCCTCGATGATGCCGCAGAAGAAGAACCCCGATTCCATGGAACTCATCCGCGGAAAGTCCGGCCGCATGCTCGGAAACTTCAGCGCCCTCTACACTCTGGTGAAGGGTGCACCGCTCAGCTACAGCCGCGACCTGCAAGAAGACAAGGAACCGGTTTTCGACTCCGTCCATAACGTGAAGGTGATTCTCCGCGTGATGAAGGAAGCCTTGGAAAGCGCGCGCTTTAATTTCGACAAGATGCACGCGAAGATGCTGCCGGCGCTGCTGGCTACCGACCTCGCTGACTTGCTGGTCGAATCTGGCGTGCCGTTCCGCGATGCCCACCACGTGGTCGGTAGCCTGGTCGGCGAAGCCGCCCGCCAAGGCCTCGAATTCACAGACCTCTCTGACGAGGCCTGGGCCAGCGCCGGCGTCCCGAACGTAAAGCAGATGAAGAAGACGCTCACCTTCGAATACAGCGTGTCCCGCCGCAACATTGAAGGCGGTACGGGCCCCAAGTCCGTCAAGCAGCAGTTCGGCAAGGCAGAAGCTATCCTGAAGAAATTCAAGAAGTAATCTTCAGACTCGCCTCATTAGTTATTAGAAAAGCCTCTCGAACGAGAGGCTTTTTCTAATTGGCTTATTGTTTTTTACCAGAGTTCTACGCCAAGGCCGATAGCGAACGTGTGGCGATTTGCAGACAACCCATCAGCAACAACCAAACTACTGCCCGTATCGAAGCCCCCATCAAATTCACCCAACTGCACCATATACTTTAGGCGCAAATCGATGGCAAATGTCATTTCTCCAACATATGTGGGTTTAGACGCATAAACGCGAAAGTCAACATTGCCCCCAAAAACATTGTCAAACGACTCGGTACCAAAACCTGCATACCGATACCTCGTAAAACCAAGCCCCGCGAAGGGTTCTATGCGCAAATACCTGGAATCGAATGCCGTAAAACCAAATGTAAGTCCGTAGGATTCATCTTCTGTTTTACCACTCGAATAATCACCCTCTTTGGGTTCAATCATCAGGCCCGTAGACAAGAATACATTCACGCTGATTCGCCAAACGCGCATCGTCAAGTCAAACAAGAATGCATCGCCCATTTCGTCATCCCAAAAATCCGCAACATCACCACTCAAAAAGCCATGCCACATATAGACATGCGCACCTATGCCACCCGTATAATACTTGTGTTTCAAGGAATCATTTCTAAATTCGATTTCCCGACGCCACCAATTTTTCACCGCAGAAATGATTCTATGCTTGGTCAAAAATTCGGAATAAAGCGCCGTCGGATGATACATCATGTAATCCTTTGCCGCACCGATAAAAGCCATTCCCACATCGTAATCCTTGAACATCATTTCTGAATAAAGAAGGTTCAAGTAAAGCTTCTTAGTTTCAACCGAAACATCTGATTTGTCGATAAGGGCATACAAGGAATCCGCTTTATCCTTGGTCAACGGAATCAAGCCTCGTTGCAAGTATTTCGACAAGGAATCTTCCACTTGCACACGCGCCTCTTCTTCGCGACGATATTCTGGATCCAGTTTTCTGCGGCGCAAATCCACATAAATAGGAATTGCCGTTTCGTAATCGCCTAATTCCATGTTTACAAGGTACTCTTCATAACGAGTCAATGGAGCACCTTGGCTTACGTTGGTTCGAAGGTAACCAAAGGCTTGTTCGGCTCGCTCCTTGTTTTTCGTTTCCAAAGCGGTCTTTAATGCATCACGCGCTCTAGAATACAGTTCCTTCTTAGAAAACGTCTGTTCCTCGGCAAAGGCAGCACACAAGGCAACAAGAACGAATATGAACTGGCGCTTTTTCATTTTTTACCACAGATAGAAGCCAAGTCCAAGGCTGAAGAACATCATGTAGCCAGAACCGTTAATGACATCACCGTCCAGATTGATGCTAGAGACGCCAAAACGACCCACCAGCGAGAACGAGCTAAATGTCATATCCGAAGAGAAGAAATAGGTAGTTGCAAACTTCAAATCGATATTAGCCCCCAGTATCCATCCTGTTTCAGTAAATTCCTGAGAAATTTCTTCATCGTCACCTATATAGCAATGGCTATGTTCAGATACTTCATCGGAGCCCACACAAAATTCATTCTTCACCGTGAAATCACTCACTGGTCCGCTAAATCCCACAAACGGGCGGAATTTCAAGTAGCGGCTATCATAAAGGACATAGCCCACCGTAAAGTCAACCGATTCAATACCGACAAGGGCCGTATTATGGTATCCTAGCGAAACCGCAATACGGCTGAATTGCACATAGAAATCAAAGTGTACGGGGTTTACATCGCCTTCAAGAAGATCACTACGATAAAGATTATCATAGCCACTTAAGACCTTTCCACTTCCAAATAAATACAGATCAAAACCGACGCCACCTGTATACAACTTTTTCTGAATGTTTTTCTCTTTATTGGCGGCCCGTTCAGCCCAATACTTCTCATTCGTATAGTCCGGTTTCGACGTATCTTCCACAACACTTTCTTCGGAACTCTCCGAGACAGTCTCTTCCGTAGCAACCGTTGCAGTGGGCTCATCCATCAGAGACTTTTCAAATTCATCGTAATCATCGGCCCATGCAAGGGACAAAGCGCACAACAGCAATATCTTAAAAAGCTTCACTTAATCCCCCACACAACGCACAGAACACATTCTTTGGGTTGCCACATTGACCCCTTCTTCCACAGCATAGCCGTTAATATCAAAAAGGACATTGTCCGATGCAGTCCAGAAACAATTCTCGCTATAATAATCAATCTCTACTGGCAACGCAGAAAATCCAACCGTATTGCGGGCATCGCCATACCAGTAGACCCCTTCCGCCTTCAAGGCAATCGCCGCATAGGATTCTCCACCCACATAGTCGATCAAGTTATACCACTCCTTTTTCGTCGACAAATGGAAGCCTTTAGGGCAAGCCTTAACTGCATTTTCGTAATAATACCCTACGCCACACTTGTCTTTGCAGACGTTGTCTTCGTAGTGCGCCGATTTTCCCGTTACAAAATCGAGGTTTTCGGCAAACCACCATTCGTCATCGATGCGAACTATCTTATAGCTCTTACCGTCACGGGCGTCCTTAATTTGGTCATACACCGGTGGCGGAATGTCGTTATTATCCAAGGCATTGCTCTTGCGCACCGAATCCGCATTGAAGTACTCAAGATCGTCGTACCCCATATCCGAATAACCATATTCAGCCGTTTTAACCCAAAGCCCGTCAGAACAGGCATAAACTGAACCCATATCTTGAGGAAAATAAACAACCATGCCTTCCAGCGATTTTGAGCAGAGCGGTAATTCACTTGTGCTAGAAAGTCGATACTTCGGAACAGCCCCCGAATAGTCGTTCTTGGGTTCATAACCCTTATCGCTATAGCAACCCCATAAAACAAGGGCACACAACAATATTTTATACAAAAATTTCATAACAAACAATATAAAAAAAGAACCCGTTTCCGGGCCCTTTTACCTACTTCTAGGAAGGATTCCAAAGGGAACCATGAGGTTCCCTTTGCATCTCAACTAGCAGCCGAGTTTAGCAGACAGATAAGCTTCGAGTTCGTCGATCTTGACCAGTTCCTGCTTCATGGAGTCGCGTTCGCGAACGGTCACGAAGCCGAGCTTTGCCGGATCAGATTCACCCTCGCCCACCGTATCGAAGTCGACGGTCACGCAGAACGGTGTGCCGAGTTCGTCCTGACGGCGGTAGCGCTTACCGATGGACTGCGTTTCGTCGTATTCCACGTTCCAGCGGTTGAGGAGCTTCTGGTAGAGTTCTTCGGCCTTGGCCTTCACCTGGCCCTTCTTCACGAGCGGGAGAAC
>JAFXLS010000094.1 GCA_017530965.1 Fibrobacter sp. | reverse complement strand
TCCACATCGTAGAATTCGACAAGGAAATCCATCGCTCCGTGATTGCATAGATAATCAAAAGCCTGCTTTTCGGTGAGGCTCTTGTTTGCGGCGAACTCGTTGACGCATGCAACGGTATATCTGATCAGTTTCTTGTCCATTTCTTATGATAATATACATAAAGGTTAGAGCGTGGGTTCGGTTTATCAGCGATTTTGAGAAAAATAATCGGGATTCTACGGTGCGTGTCGAATGTAAAAAACGATATGGAGAAAAATGCGTAAGGGGGCCGGACATAATAGATATGTGGGAAAGATATTTTAAGGAAAAATATGTGGCTGAACCACAGGCATATATTTGTATAAAATAGTAGGGGCGCTGAATGGCTTAATACTGTTTCTATCTTCCATTTTACAAACCATTTTTGGGGAAGTCGTTGAGCAAAAGCGAAATTATGAGATAAATGTTAATTAAACCGTTTCTTCAAAATGGGCTTGATAAACTGCTTTCTAAGTTCTCGCTTGCTATGGAATATCAGCTGTTCAGATTTCGATAATTCGCCATGTTCGCATTTTAGGTCAAGTAGTTTAAGCGTGCAGATTAAATCTGCTACTTGGAATAGTTTGTAGTCTTTAGGAGAGACTTTTTTGTAAGAGTAAGTGGAAAGTTCTGTGGAAAGAACAAGATTCAAAATACGGTTTAATTCCGTTTGCCCGTTGTCGTAATATAGGACTACATTGTCAAATTTCTGGAAGAAGATAATGTTGTTACGGATGAAAAGAGAAAGCTCTTTCGCCATTCGTCCTTCGAGAGAAAATGCGTCAGGAAATAATTTTTTCTCAAAGATGAAAGTCTTGTATTGGATAGGGCTTTTTATGGTGAAGAAGAAAAGACTTGCGAAAAGAGATCTTCTTTTGTTTGGAGATTCGTTTGCAAAGACATCCTCTCGACGAATTAGCGGCGCCGTATGGATTACAAATCCTTTTTCGTAGCCTAAAGACTGTATTTTGTTGTCCAAGGACTGAACATGCCCCAGGATATCTTTTGCTTGGTCGTGAATCAACATTGTAATAATGTAGTATGGAGTTTTGGTGTCGTATGGACCGAAATCACCGCTTCATCTACAAAAATGCTTAGGCAACTCATTCAATCTCCAAACAAAAATGGCGGGACAGTCTGCCCGCCGAGTTAGGTTGAACCAGGGTCTTGCGACCAGTTCAAAAGTAATATATAAAATTTTAAGTCAAAAGTCAATAGTAAAATGAACAAAAAAGCACTATTTTGCATCTGCGTTAGGCCTCCAGCCACTTGCAGTTTTACTGCTTAGTGGCTATGGTCCCCTTTAGGGGAGATAGTGACCCCTTGGGGCCGAGACTCGCGAAGAGAGGCTTGGTTCTGGGAGGTGAGCGGCAAGCGTAAGCGAAGCCGATTGCCCCCAGAATATAGCCCGACCCACACGGTAGTGTGGGGAACGCCCATAAGAAGACAATGGAACCGAATACAATGGTTACTCTCGCTACCGTGAGCCAGAAAGCGACTCAGCGGAAGCGAGTCGTGCTGGCGAGAGAACAACCAAAGGTTGTTCGGTCATTATAGGGGTGCTGCTGCCGCTCTCGGCATTTCGGCAATGGGCTCCGCCACAAGGTTCTGGAACGGCTGGCATGTCTGCCATCACCATGTGGAAGAAGGCTTATGCCCAGGGCAAGTCGGCCCTCTTCACCTTGCTGGTGTTTGTGGGTGCCCCGATTTCCCAGACGATTTATGGCATGTTGCTCATGAACTTCATCTTGAGCAAGGCTGCCGAATCCGGCTTTACCAGCCGTGCTGCCTCGGTGCCGGTATCTTCGGCGGTCTTGGCATGATGGCTTCTGCCTGGTACCAGGGCAAGTCTGCGGCCGTGGCCTGCGATGCTCTCGGTGAAACCGGCAAGAGCATGGTGAACTACCCTGTGAGCCAAAAAGCGACTCGTATTGACGAGTCGTGTTGGCGAGAGGACCAGCAACAAGGGCATTTTTTTAATGTGCATTTAGCTGGTCCGGTCGCTTGGGGTGCTCGGTATCGTGGAAACCGTGGCCCTGTTCGTTCTCGTGTTCTCCATGATGCTCGTGTCGTAGCGGAACTTCGAGTAGGAAGTAGACAGGATTGTCATTCCGGCCTTAGTGCCGAAATTTCCTCTTCATCGAAAAAAACACTCTGCAACGCAGAGTGTTTTTTGCTGTATATAGGCTTAAGTTGTAAGTTACTTCACACCAATGAGGGAAAGGTCACGCACGGCACCCTTGTCAGCGCTGGATGCCATGGCGGCGTATGCCTGCAGAGCCTTGGACACCTTACGGTCGCGGTGTTCCGGCTGCCATGCCTTGGCGCCACGAGCTTCCATTTCCTTGCGGCGTTCGGCGAGTTTGTCGTCGGTGAGCTGCACGTTGATGCTGCGGTTCGGGATGTCGATTTCGATGACGTCGCCCGTGTGCACGAGGCCGATGTTACCCTTGTTGGCGGCTTCCGGAGAAGCGTGGCCGATGGAGAGGCCGCTCGTACCGCCGGAGAAGCGACCGTCGGTGAGGAGGGCGCAGGACTTGCCGAGGTGACGGCTCTTGAGGTAAGAGGTCGGGTAGAGCATTTCCTGCATGCCGGGGCCACCCTTCGGGCCTTCGTAGCGGAT
>JAFXLS010000093.1 GCA_017530965.1 Fibrobacter sp. | reverse complement strand
CCTTCGCGGCGCAGCACCTTGCAGGCCTGCACGCCGGAGTAGTCGAATTCGCAGCCCTGGCCAATCACGATTGGGCCGGAGCCAATGAGCATAATCTTCTTGATGTCGGTACGTTTAGGCATACTTTATCTCCCTTAAAAATGTTTCGGCAGGTTTGCCTTGTGTTGTTGACATAGGTCCCTGAGCCTGCCGAAGGGCCGAATAAAAAGAAAGGCAAAAGCCTGAAGCTTTTGCCAAACGAATAAAAACATTAAGAACAGGAATCAAAATCAGATGACCAGGAAGGGGCGCTTGGTTCCGTTGCGAGATTGCTGCAACGGCTGCGCTCAAATGTGCTTCGATGGAATCCGATATCTTCATCGGGACACAAATCTAGCAAAAAATGGACTGCCCCGCAAGAGATAACGCGTTAAAAATTAAATTTTTATCGGCGGTTTTTCGTTTTATGTAAAACCTCGTTAAAGGCACCATGCCATATAGGGCGGAATTTTCAATATGTCGCCGTCTACCAGCAAGGACTTCGGATGAATAATGATGGATTCGCTGACCAAAAACACTTGACAATGTTTTTTTTTTTATATTTCAAACGGAACGTTTATAAATGGAGATGGGAAAATGGCTTTGGATACAGTCCATCAAGTTTTTGATATTGTTGGAAACATTGCGGCTATGGTAGGCTTAATAGGTGCATACCTTGCCTATCGTCAATGGAAAGAACAAAAATCCAAGCGGCAGGTTGAGTACCTAAGGGACTTTTCCTGTTCCATAATGGGTAACCCGGACATGGCGGCTTTCGTCTATATGATTGAACGAGATAAGTCCATCGGATATGTAAACGGAGAATTTAAATCGCAAAAAAATGAGCAGGTTGTAGATTTTGCCCTTTGCTGTCTTTCGAATTATGTTGCGCTCAGGAACAGCAAGCTTATAAGCGAAGATGAATTTCGATTTGCCAAATATGTTTTGAAACATACCCTGGAAAATCCAGAAGTCAAGGAATACTTAAAATTCTTGGATGGTATTGTTAAAGACGACAGGGATGCGCATCCTTATAAACAATTGTTGGAAGAAGCTGAAAAATAGAATCTAAAAAGATGGTGTGAAGATGTTAAAAAAAATGATTTATTGCCTGGCGTTTCCTTTTGCAGTCCTCGTGATTTTCTCTTTGCTTATTGCCTGCAATCATGATGACACCGGTGTATCCGCGAATAAAGGTGATGAATATGATATCATCAGCCCAACTTACCCGGGTGGAAGATCTGATTTGCAATGCAACTCTGCACTTGCTGGTCTTAAAGTCCTTGTTGATGGCGATGTGGCTTGGATGAATGGGCTTGTTTACATCTGTGCTCGCGATGGCGATGTTGGAGAATCGTGGAAATGGGATACCCATGCGTGTGCTTTTGAAGATGGAGAGTCTGTTGTTTGGTATGCAGATGGTTCAATATGGCATTTCCCCCCTGGGGCGTATTCTTGTGAACCCGATGTATACACCTGTGTCCATAGGGATGTTATAGGATTAGGTAAAGTTATGAATATATGTGCAGCAGCTTGGCCGTCTACGCAAGGTTTGTTATATGATGATCGTGATGGACAAACTTATAAAACGGTTGTCATAGGAAAACAAACCTGGATGGCGGAAAACTTGAATTTTCAAATGCTGGATAGCTTCTGCTACGAAAATAATCCGGCTAACTGCACCGAATATGGTCGCCTTTACACTTGGATAACCGCAACATCCGCTTGTCCTTCCGGCTGGCATTTGCCTGGCAAATCAGAATGGGAAACACTATTCAGTGCTGTAGGTGGAAAGCTTTACGCTGGAAGGGCTCTTAAATCCACTAGCGGTTGGGAGTATGGTGGCAACGGCGAGGATCGCTATGCGTTCTCCGTGCTTCCTGCTGGCAACAAGTTTTGGACCTCTACTGAGATTAATAGTGGCACTGCGTACTATTTCTTTTTCAGTCATTATGATGATTCTGTTAATGGCTTGGTTCGCTATCATGGCATCGGCATCGACGCTCACGCCGACAAGATTGCAGGGCTTTCAGTTCGTTGCCTCAAGGACTCTGAGTGAGGACTTTCCAAGGTGTAGCCAAGGAAAGTCCGAACCACGGGCCTACCGCATAGCGGTGTGCCTGCACCCTCAAAAATCTCCGCCTGTCCAAATAACGGGCTGGTATTTGTATGAACTGAAAACCACCGCCGGTGGGTTCCTTTTTATCAAAAAGCCCACGCAACAATGCGTGGACTTAAATTTTCTATAGGGCCTCTTTTATAAGCCTATCTTTTGTGCCTAAGTTTTAGACTTTCTTTTTTGCGCTTGTCTTGGCTGTGGCTTTTGCGGTCGCGGTTTTTGTTTTGCCATTCTTCTGCGCGAGAGCCGCCTTTACCAGACCCGTGAACAGCGGGTGCGGTGCCGTGGGACGGCTCTTGAATTCCGGGTGGAACTGGCAAGCTTCAAAGTAGGGGTGGTCCTTGAGTTCCACCATTTCCACGAGCTTTCCGTCGGGCGACGTGCCTGCGATTTTCAGGCCAGCCTTCTCGAGTTCCTTGCGGAATTCGCTACCGTAGTTGAATTCGTAGCGGTGACGGTGACGTTCGCTGATCTTTTCGCTCTTGTAGAGCTTGGCCGCGTTGGAGTCCTTCGCGAGCTTGCACGGGTAAGCGCCGAGGCGCATGGTGCCGCCCTTTTCGGTGACGTTCTTCTGTTCGTCCATTAGGTCGATGACCGGGTGCGTCGTGTTCGCGTCGAATTCGGTGGAGTTCGCATCTTTCCAACCGAGCACGTTGCGTGCAAATTCAATCACGCAGCACTGCATGCCGAGGCAGATGCCCAGCAGCGGAACCTTGTGTTCGCGGGCATACTTGATGGCGACGCACTTGCCGTTCACGCCGCGGCTTCCGAAGCCTCCCGGGATCAGGATGCCGTCAGCATTCTTGATGAGGTTAGGATTCTTTTCGAGTTCTTCGGCTTCGATGCATTCCACTTTCACCTTGGCGTTGTGTTCCATGCCGGCGTGTTGCAGGGCTTCGTGTACGGACTTGTAGGCGTCGCGGATGGCGATGTACTTGCCCACGAGCGCGATGGTGCATTCGTACTTGGGCTGGGTGGCCTTCTTGACGAGCTTGTCCCATTCGGAGTGGATAATCGGGTGCACGCTCAGGCGGAGCTGTTCAAGTACGCGGAGGTCCAGCTCCTGTTTGGAAAGTTCGCGGGGCACGGCGTACACAGAATCCGTCACGTCCTTTTCTTCGATGACGCATTCGGGCTTCACGTTGCAGAAGAGCGCGAGCTTGTCGAGGTGATCCTGCGGAATCGTCATTTCGGTGCGGCACACGAGAATGTCCGGGAAGATACCGATGTTGCGGAGTTCGGCAACCGAGTGCTGCGAGGGTTTTGTCTTGAGTTCGCCTGCGGCTTTCAGGTAAGGCACCAAAACCAGGTGGACAAAGCAGGTG
>JAFXLS010000092.1 GCA_017530965.1 Fibrobacter sp. | reverse complement strand
CAATGCTCTTCGTGTCCGCCAAGGTCTCTCACCTCAGCTTCTTGCCGCAGGGCAAGGTCGAGGCGAAGAAGCGTGTGCTCGCCATGGTCGCCCAGATGGACAAGGAAGGCTTCGGCAACTGCACGAACCTTTACGAATGCCAGGCTGCGTGCCCGAAGGGTATCACCGTGGATTACATCGCCAAGATGAACCGCGAATACCTCGGCGCCACCGTGACCTACGCCGAAAAGGTGTACGGCAAGGATTAATGTGTGATGTGGGGTGTGAAATGACTAATTAATTTCATTTCACATTTCCTCATTCCAAATTATACATTGAAAAAAGGGACCGCAGCGATGCGGCCCTTTTTGGCATATAAATAAAAAAAACAGATTTTTTTTGGTTGATTTTCTATAAAATCTAACTTTATAGATATATTTGCTTATGTATGGCAGAGCCTTGTAAATGTTTAACATCGCGACAAAAGGAAATCCTCTCCTTGCTTCGTAAGGGGCTTACGAATGCTGAAATTTGCAAGGCGTTGAACATTTCGGCGAATACGGTCAAGGTGCATTTGGCCAACATTTACAAGATTCTCGATGTTTCGAACAGGACCGAAGCGGTGTCTGTCGATATTGAAGAAAGTAATGAAAATTCAGCTGTTGACGAAGAAATCCACATCGCATTTATAGATGGGAAATCCTTGGACGGTTGTTCCCCCGCAAAAGAGCTTTACCTCTCTATCATACAAGCCTTGAACCGGTATCGGCTTTTTTCGATCAACGAGAGTGAAGAAGCTTCGGCTCCGGCAACGTATCAAGTCAAAATATCTCCGGTCTTGAATAAGGAAAATACCTTCTTTGTAACTCTATACAAAGGAAAAACGGCGGATATTCTTTGGTCGGAATCGCTACAGGTTAACGCTAACGACGATTTTGAACTGATGGGGACGCAGGTGGCAATGCAGATCTTTAGGCTATTGTTCCATTCGGCGGCGCAGACTTATGAACAAAATAAAGAATTGTTTCCCCGGTGGTGGTATGCCACTTCTTTTGCCAATGTCAAAATAGATAATATCTGCCGGGATTCGTTTGATGAAATAATCAACGAATTGGAGCCGTTGGCTAAAGCAGAGAAAAGCCCCATATTTGTACCCTATACGCTTGTTTGGGCCTATTATGTTGCCATAACGGAATCCTGGGTGAACGCTAAAGAGTATGTTGCAAAAATAGAATCGCTTGCCTGTGCTGCAATGCGGAAAAATCCCTATTCTGTATACGCCCAGTTCATGATGGCGGTATACAATATGGCGATTGGGAACAAGAATGGAGCAGTTCCTTACCTTCGGCAGATTTTGGCGGATCTTCCGCAGTGTGTTAGGTCTCGGCGTATTTTGGTTCAGCTCTGTATGTTTGCGGGGCAAATGGACGAGGCCTTGCATTTGCTGAATGAAGGCTCCCGATTTATTAAAGGGCCAGAAGGCGTGCTCCTTCATTCTACACCAAGGGCGTTCATCTTTTTCTTGCAGGGCAAGTTTGCGGAATGTGAAGAAACGTTGAATCAAGTTTTGATGTTCCATCCGGAATCGACCTTAGCAAGGCTTATGCTAATTGCCTGCAATAACAAGAGGGGCGATTTCAAGGAAAGCGAAAAGCATAGACAAGTGTTTTTTGAATACCATCCGAATTTCCAGAAGTCTGACCTGGAGCAAATTTTGAAGGGGATTCCTTCGCCGACGAAGGAAACTCTTCTTGATAGCGTTAGCAACGTTTTTACGCTATAAAACAAGCAAAAATAACCCGTTTGGGCTATAGACAAGTAATACCGTCGTTGTTTATTTTTAAAGAGGTTAGGGGATTTTTTATTTCTAAACACCTCGCTCATGACGGTTTAATTTTAGATCGTCATGAGTTTTTTATATTTGGTAAAAAAAGGAGTTTCAATGAAAAAGATTTTTGCGATGTTTGCGGCGGTTGCGTGTGCCGCGGTTCTTTCGGCCTGTAACGACCAGAAGGCAGAACAGTCTACTGCTGACGAATCCCTGAACAAGGTGAAGGCTGCAGGCGAGTTTGTGCTCGGTCTCGACGATTCTTTTCCGCCGATGGGTTTCCGCGACAAGGACAACAACATCGTTGGCTTTGATATCGACCTCGCTACCGAAGTTTGTGCGCGCCTGGGCGTAAAACTCAAGACGCAGCCGATTTCCTGGGATGCTAAGGAACAGGAGCTGAACACCGGCAAGATTGACTGCATCTGGAACGGCATGAGCGTGGACAGCGCCCGCGCGAAGGCCATGAACCTGAGCGACCCGTATCTCAAGAACCGCATGATTTTCACGGTGAAGGACAAGGCGCTTGCAAATCTTGCGGCCCTCGCCGGCAAGAAGATTGCCGTGCAGAACGGTTCTACCGCCCAGAAGCTTTTGGATGCCTCCGAAGCGGGCAAGGCCGCCAAGGAAATCGTCCCGTTTGACGACAACCAGACGGCGCTCATGGATTTGGACAAGGGCGGTGTCGACGCCGTGTTCCTGGACGAAATCGTGGCCAAGTACTGGATTGTGACGAACGCGAAGGACTACACGGTGCTCGAGGAAGGCCTCTCCGACGAAGTCTATGCTGTGGGTTTCCGCAAGAAGGACCAGGCCCTGCGTGATGCCGTGAACTCTACCCTGGCTGCCATGAAGGCCGACGGCAAGTTCGACGAAATCTCTGCCAAGTGGTTCGGAAAATAGGTGTGAGGTCGCTCCCTGCGGGAGCTTTGAGGT
>JAFXLS010000091.1 GCA_017530965.1 Fibrobacter sp. | reverse complement strand
CCTAATATGAAATACGACTCTCCTTTGAGTCTTATTTCTCTTGCCGAAATTGAATTTTTCAAGGCCGAATACTATGCTCGCCCGAAACACAAGCATAGCTACTTGGCAAAGGTCGACCGCATCGCCGAAGCCATGAACATCAGCTGGGACGAAGTGAAGACCAAGTTCATGGAAGATGCGAACTTGCCCAAAGACTTCAGCCCCGCTATCAAGAAGTATGTGGACGGCGTCAAGGAGCCGTGCGGCAAGGATTTCAAGGGCCGCGTGGATTACAGGCAGCTCACGATTCTCTGTATCGACCCCGATGGCGCCATGGACCATGACGACGCCATCAGCGTGGAACGCACCGCGAAGGGCGGCTACAGGCTGGGCGTGCACATTGCCGACGTGAGCTACTACGTACCCGAAGGTTCCGAGCTCGACGAAGAGGCCCTGGAACGCAGCTACACGCAGTACCTGCCGTGGACCGCCGTGCCCATGCTTCCGGAAAAGCTTTCGAGCAATGTTTGTAGCTTGCACCAGGGCGTGGACCGCTGCGCATTCACCTGCATGATGGAACTCGACAAGCACGCGAACGTGCTCAGCTGGGATTTCCACCGCAGTATCGTAAAGATTACCAAGTCCATCACTTACGAACAAGCGATGGAAATGATGAAGAACGGCGACGACGACATCAAGGCGCTCGCCGAGGTGACGGCGCTTTTGAAACAAAACCGCACCAAGGACGGCCTCCTGGAATTCCAGAGCACCGAATTCGGCTGCAAGTTCAACGAAAAAGGCGAACCGGAAAAGATTTACCCGCGCACGACCGACGAATCGAATTCGTGGGTGGAAGAATGCATGCTTATTGCAAACAACTGCTGCGCGAAGGAACTCAAGAAGCGCAAGCTCCAGGGCATTTACCGTATTCATGAAGCGCCGGATACCAAGGACATCATGGAGCTGTACTACATGTACCCGGACCTGTTCAAGGATTCTCCGGTGATGTTGCGCGACCTGGGCAAGCCCCGCAGCGGCGACACGAACCTGAACCCGACGGCATTCAAGCTGTACGAACATTTGGTGAAGCGCGCCCAGGGCGACGAGACTTTGACCAACCGCATTCTGCGCAGCATGCAGAAAGCGCATTACGACAGCAACAGCTTCGGTCACTTCGCATTAAACTGGCAGGACTACGCGCACTTTACGAGCCCGATTCGCCGTTACGCCGACTTGTGGTGCCACCGCGAACTCGCGCGCAAGGGCGCCGAGATTACCGCCGAACGCAAGAACAGCGTGATCGAAGTCTGCGACTTGATTTCGGCAAACGAAGTCAAGAACCAGAAGACCGAACGCATTGCCATCAAGGTGTGCAGCTGCTGGATTTTGAAGAGCCACATCGGCGACGACTTCGAGGCAACCGTCTCGGGCATCGAGGAATGGGGTATCTACGTTTCTATCGCAGACCCGATTGCCGAAGGCCTGGTGCGATTCCGCGATATCGCAGGCGACGACTTCTACGTATTCAACCCGGATCAGGGACTCGCCTTCGGCAAGAAGAGCGGGCGTACGTTCCGGCGCGGCGACAAGGTGCTGGTGCGCCTTTTGCGGGTAGACCCGCTGCGCGGTCAGGCGGACTTCAGCATTATCGAGAAACTCTCTAGCGAACCGAAGAAGCGCCGCCGTCAGGGTGAATCGCGCGACGATTATGACGATTATCGCAACCGCGACGTTCGCGAACGCGCTGACCGCGCCGCCGCGGCGGAAGCCCTCGGTTACGTAAGCCAGCCCGACGAAGATTTCGACGATAATTTCGATGACGGCGTTCCGGAATTCGTTTCGGCACACAGCCACATGAACCGTGGCGGCCGCGGAAAATCACGCGGCGGCAGGTTCGATTCCGACGCCCCGAGCTTCGAACGTTCTGGCCGCAGTTCTCGCGGCAAGGGCGGAAATTCCCGTGGCGCATCCCGCGACGACCGCGAAGGGTTCCACGTAGCAAGCAAGCCGCGTAAGGGCGGCTCCCGCAAGGGGGAGCGCCGCAGCCAAAGCCGCGGACGCGGCGGCAGAAGGTAATTTATGTCTAGTAACGGCAAGGTCATTCTTTACGCAAGCTACCAGACCGGGGAAAACCTTCCCGGGTATGTGCGCTTTGCGCTAAAGCACCTCGCCGAGACCGACTTTACCGTCGTACTGCTCACCAACAAGCGCCCGTTTTCCGCAGAGACGATGTCGTTCCTGGAAGACAACGGAATTAAGCTTTACCTGACCGAAAATCACGGGTTTGATTTTGGCATGTGGCGCAGGTTCCTGAAAGACCTCGCTAACGGGCGCAATGACCTTGTGGAATTCGACAGCATCACTCGTCTGCTGCTCACGAACGATTCCATCGTTTACTTCCAGAACAATTTTGCCGACTTTATCCGTCGCGCTGAATCTAGTACAGCCGACGTAGTATCGCTTACGCAAAACGACGAAATTCGTCCGCATTTGCAATCGTTCTTCTTGTATCTAAAACAAGAAGCTCTGGGCGCCTTTTACCTGCACCTGTTGGAAACGCCTGAACAAGAAACTTTCTACGATGTAGTGCACCGTTTGGAAATTGGCCTAGCAAATGTTTTCGACGAAGCCGAAATCAAGACAGCTTCGCTTTACAGCACTCATTTACCTGCCATGTTCGCTTATCCTGAGCTGATTGCACAGGGGGGCGGTTTCATCAAGCGCAAACTGTTGCAGTGCCGATTCAACTTTAAAGAAAAAGTTCACTTTATTCGCCACGGTGCCTATAAGGCTTTAAATGCCAATTATCATAAAATGGTTGTAGACGCCGGTCTTGCTCCCGACTTTAAAAAAGAATGGCTCCCGAAACATGTTGGAAGCTCTACGACGCAAGCTATCGATAAAATCTGGCAAAAGGCGTTCTACAAAGTCGGCTGGCCGCTGCTTCGCACCGCAATCAAGACGAAATACAAGTTATTACGAAAACCGCTGCGCGGCGACGAATATAAGTAAAGAATTTATTTTTAAAGGTTAAAGTTAGCGGATTGCTTCTTTTTCTAGGAACTGCTTGTTTTCGATGACCTTCTGCTTCTGCGGATTGTCTGGGTATTCCGTGAGACACTTGTCCAGCGGAGCGATGGCATCTTGCAACAGCTTCTTCTTTTTGGCCGGATCCTTCTGCTTTTGCGCCTTGGCAAAAACTTGGCTCGTTGTCTTGCGCTGCTTGGTGCAGTAAGTATCCGCCAGTTTTTGGTATAGCTCGTTGGCTTCTTTGCGCAACTTGCTGGCCTTGAGCTTGTTCAAGAGCTCCTTGGCCTCACCGAATTTTTCTTTTTGCAGGAGTGTGTCTGCTTTGGCCAGCGCCTGTGCCGGATTGTGGGATTCCCAGTACTTGGTGGCTTCAGCGTTAGTGGTTTGCATCAACTCGCGAATGTGGTCAATGAGTGCCTGAATGTGGAGGTCGTTTTCAAAGTCGCGGTAGCGCATTTGGAATTTCACGGCTTGTTTTTCGGCTTCAGCAAATTGTGCCTGGTTGTCTGCAAGCTCCTTGATGCTTGCGTATTCCTTCTTTGCCTTGGCGAGGGTGTTTTTGTAGGCGATGTCTTTCTGTGCCTTTGCCCACTGGGTGAGCGAATCGCCCGGGGCAAGAGAAATCAAACTGTCGGCGGTTTGTGCTACAAGGTCGTAATCGGAATTAGCGCGGTTCATGTTCTGGATTTGAAAAACCATGGGCTCGTAGGCTTTGGCCTTTTCGGCTCGGGTTTTGCCGAATTCATTCAGCATGGAGTCAGCTTTGGTTTCCCACTGTTCCCACAAGGGCTTAATCACGCGGAAACGTTCCAGATATGCTGTTGCAGAATCAGTGTAGCCCGCTTTGTGCAAGGTGTTGGCGTAGTCGAAAATATTTTGGACAATGGCCGGAATAGCGGTGTAGGGGTCTGCAATCGCTGCCTGTGTAACGGAGTCCGTATTGGATGTGTTGGCAGGGGTCGCTGTCGGAATATTTTCGGGCGTGTTCAGGCGGTGGTTGTCCAACGTCTGGGAGTTGGAGAAGACTTCTTGGGTGTCGCCCATTTGGTCTGTTTCAGAACTGGTTCCTGTTTGGGGCTGAGATACGTCCGTGTTGTCTGCCTGTTCGGGCTGGGGATTTGTTTCGGGGGCGGGGGCATTGCCGACGCAAGCCGTCAGTGCGAATGCCATAGAACAAATAAAACTGGGGAGTATAGCCTTATTCAAGATCATGATGTTAATATAGAAAGAATATGAACTCCAAAAACAGGGCTTTTTTATGCGTAAAAGGGTGGTTTTTGTTCTTTTTTCGACATATTTGTATAAAAAGAATTGCTTTTTTGTGAATAATCAATTAATTTAATGCAAGAGAGAAGATATGAATTAAGGTGGGAGCAATGACTTTGCGTGATAAATCCGACATTCCCGCGTCGGTAGTCGTGGATCTTTTGAATACGGCCAAGGTGGACCCGTTTGTGATTTTCGATGCGAAATCGCACGAAATCTATATGGTGAATCCTTCTATGTCACTTTTATGGAAACCGAAAAGACCCTATGAACAGGGAATCAAGTTCGAAGAATATTTCTTTCCTGCCAACGAACAGAATACATTGTTTGTCGAAGAACTCCTTGAAAAAGGGGTGACGATTATTCGCTGCCCGTATTCGGGAAAAGACCTGGTTGTAGAGGCGTCGCAGATTTCCTGGAATGGCAAGCGCTCCATTTTCATGCGCGTAAACGATCATTCCGACCGGTTCTTCGATTCCCTGACGGGGCTTCCGAATTTAGAGTATTGCCGCATCCGCGGAGAAAACTTTGTAGAGGGCCTTTTAAATGCAGGTAAAACCCCTGCAGTGGTTTTCTTCGACATTATCGGGATGAAGCTTTACAACAATGCCAACGGCTTTAGCTCCGGAAACGAGTTCTTGATTCACTTTGCGGCCGTACTGAAAAAGCAGTTTGCAGATAACCTGGTATGCCGTAGCACGAACGACCATTTTGTCGTTGTTGCAGACATTGCCAACCTCGAAGAAAAGTTGTGCGAAGTTCGAAAATACGTTAAAGGTACGGTTTCGAAAATTTCGATGGACCTTTATGTGGGCATTTGTGAGGCCGATACAGACAGCGATATTCTCGACGCGATTGAAAAGGCGAAACTCGCCTGCAACATTCAAAAGAAAAAAGGCGACAAATTTATCCGGCAATATGACGAAGACCTGCACAGGACACTCATGTTGCACAATTACGTGGTAAACCACATTGACGATGCCATTGCGAACGGCTACATCAAGGTTTATTACCAGCCGGTGGTGCGAACGATTTCGGAAACCTTCTGCGGCATGGAGGCGCTAGCCCGTTGGATCGATCCGGAACAGGGCTTTTTGAACCCGGGCGAATTTATCGGCGCATTAGAGGAATCCAAGCAAATTCATAAGCTCGACAGCCACGTGATAGAACTTGTTTGCGAAGAAATGCGCGAACAATTGGACCAAGGCAACCCTGTGGTTCCGGTGTCGTTCAACCTTTCCCGGTTGGACTTTACCGGCTGCGATATTTTTGAGGTAGTTGAAAGCATTCTTGAAAAATACAAGATTGAGCGTGACTACATCCGTGTAGAAATTACCGAAAGCATCATGGCGTCGGATTCGTATATCCAGCATGAAATTGAGCGATTCCGTCTGGTTGGCTACGAAGTCTGGATGGACGATTTCGGGAGCGGTTATTCTTCGCTGAATACGCTCAAGGACTACAAGTTCGACGAACTTAAAATCGACATGGCCTTCCTTTCGAACTTTAACGAGGTATCTCGCACCATTATCAGCTCGATGGTCCGCATGGCGAAAAGCCTTGGGTTAAAGACCTTGGCCGAAGGTGTAGAAACCAAGGAACAGATGGAATTCCTGAAGAGCATCGGTTGCGAAAAAGTCCAGGGCTACTACTATGGGAAGCCGCAGCCGTTGAAGGCTACCATGGAGCACATGGAAACTTCGGGAATAGTCATCGAAGATAGCAACACGCGTGCCGTGTATTCAAAAATCGGGCGTCTCGACTATCAGGAAAATACTCCCAGGGCGATCATGTCCTTCGAAAACGGAATTTTCAAGTTCCTGTTTGTGAACAAACAGTACAAAGAACAGCTCCTGAGTCTCGGTTTTAAGGATGTCCAGGAAGTCGAGGATGCTTCGAACAATCCTGAAAACCCGGTGTACTACACACTTCACGAGGCAGAAAGGGCCGCTTACGAGGCACCCTGTGAAGTGACCTATGTGACGCATGGCATGTACGTCATTATGAGGGGGCGCCTGGTTGCCGACAATAACGGCTGTCACATTTACGACTTGTCTTTCCGCAATACGCATGTGAGTGCGTATGACAGTTCTTCTCAAGGTGGAGAGTCGGTGCTTCCGGCAAATACGAAGACCATATTGATTGCCGAAGCTAATCCGCAAGAGAGGGCATTCCTTGAAAGTATCCTGAGGTCGGAATACCACGTGCTGCTAGCCGAAAATGGCGAACAGGCGCTCAACTTGCTGCTTGAATACGGACGTCACGTGGCTCTTGCCTTGATTAACGCAAACCTTCCGAAAATGGACGGTTTCAAACTCATCCAGAATTTCCAAGCTGAACGGCGCAATCTCCAAATTCCATTTGTCGTCATGACCGACAACATGGATTTAGCCAAAGAAAGCATCCGTATAGGCGCCACTCAGTTCCTCTTGATGCCCATTAAAGATAGGGGCATGCTCAAGGCAAAAATTGATGGCTCTATCAAGAATGCCGAAATGCTGCAGCAATTGGCTTTGAACTATATGGAGTTTGTTCCTGGCGGGGTTATTCTGTACAGTGTAAAGACTGGCGAAATTCTTTATGTAAATGCCCGAATACTAGACATGTTTGAATGTAGCAGTGTCGATGATTTCCGTAATTATGCCGGGCGGTTCTTCAAGAATGCAATTGTTCCCGAAGATTACGGAAAGGTGAATGCGGATATTTCGGAACAGGTGAAAAGCAGAAGCCCCGCGACAAAGCAATTGACCTTCCGTGTAAAGACCGCTAACGGGAATATCAAGCGAGTTTATCATGTGGGCAAAGTCTTTGGCAAGACTCCGTATGGAACAATCTATTCGGCATTCATGTCCGAAGACGACTTGGCGATGAAAAAGTTCTTTAACCGAAGAGACGCCTTTGCAAAATTTATGGAATCGGGTGTCACGACGGGCACCAAGTCTTACGACCCGGGTTATCGCGGATTCCTGTTCTGGAATCTGACCAAGAATTCACCGGTGCTCCGCATGGGCGGAATCTCGTACATTCCCAAGGAACTCGAAGACAAGTACACCTACGAAATCCATCACAGGTACCTGAGTTCCGTGATGCAGCAAAACGAGACTAATGTCATGAACGCGTTGGATTACACCCGCGATAAACTGATCCTGGATTACATGAATAAATGCATGGTCCATTCGCTGGACATCAGCTATGACGTCGCGGGCTATATTTTTACCATTCGTTCGAGTTTTGACATGATGATGGACCCGGAAACCGGCGATATCATCCTGAAAGTGCAAAACGACAGCATCAAGACAACGAAGAAGTAGAACCGATTTAGCCATCTTTTAACGAATGGCTGATGATTGTAACACATAAAACAAACAAAGACCCCGGTTCATCACCGAGGTCTTTAAGTTTTATGGATTGCTTCGGGACTGGCGCCCCTCGCAATGACGAAGAAGCAGCTTACGCCTTCCTATAGCTCTCCATCGCGTCCACGTTCAAGCTCTTCACGAAGTTGTAGTGCTTGGCGACTTCGGCTTCGGCGAGGTTCAGGTACACCTTCATGCTCTTTTCGAACAGTTCGGGTGCCTTGGTGGCGTCGCGGAGGAGCAGCTGGCTCATCACGCAGTTGGCGGCCTTATGAGACCGTTCGGCTTGCACCTCACTTCGCCTACACGGCTCATTAAGATGAGCCGCAGGGGTTTCTGTAACGCCTGGGCTTGATACAAACTGTCAGTTTTTACTCGAAATGAGGGCCGATTCTTATCTAAACGAGTGAAAGGGTGCTTGCTTTTCTCTGAAAAAGATTATATATTTATAGGTAACAGGACCCCCCGCACCTCTCATTGATGTGTCCCAGGGGGGACATTTTTTTTATGGAAGTAAAAAAGGCGACAACTTATAGGGAACAAGTAGAAAAGATCGAACAACGCGGCTGTTGTATCGAAAATGTTGACGATGCCATCCGCTGCCTTGAATCCATAAATTATTACAGGCTCTCCGCTTACTTCCTGCCGTTTAGAAAAGCAGATGGTTCCTACAATGCAGGGACAAGTTTTTCAAGGGTTGTGCAGATATATGAGTTTGATCGTCAATTGAGGCGCTTGCTCTTTTCGGCTCTTGAAGAAATAGAAATTTCTATGAGGGCGAGGCTTGCTTATTTTCATGCGCATAAGTACTGCCCCGTTGGCTATTTGGATGCGTCGATTTATTCACGCTCACATAAGCATCAGAAATTCCTGGACATGTTCAATAGGGAAGTTGAGCATAGTTCAAATGTTCCTTTTGTGAAGCACCATCAAGACTGTTATAATGGAGTCTTCCCTATTTGGGTGGCTGTAGAATTGTTCTCGTTTGGGATGTTGT
>JAFXLS010000090.1 GCA_017530965.1 Fibrobacter sp. | reverse complement strand
GCCACTTCACGGAGAGTCTTGACGGTAAGAGCCAGACCCGGGTAGGTTTTCCATTCGCCGTCCACCTGCTTGGCCATGTCGGCGGGACCGATGAACAGAATGTCGGCGTCGGGGTTCGCTTTCTGGATGGCGAGAATCTGCTTGGTAATGAGCTTCTTGGTCCAGTCTACGTTGCTGCTGTTGGTGCCGGGCACCAGGTTGCCACCGTACTCCATAATGATAAGCCGTGCGTTCATGGCCTTGTAGGATTCTGCCAGGAGCTCGGAATCGATGCGGTGGAAAACCGTGCCCGAAGAACCGCGCATGGCCACGTTGTCCACTGCCACACCATAGGCCCCGTCTGCGGAGATTGCGTAGATTTCGGCGGTTCCGTCCAGATAGATCTTTGCGTTGGATGTGGTGTCGGGGAGTTTCCAAGTATAGACGTTGAGCCTGGTGAGCCGTTCCACCTCGGGGGAGGCAGCGGTCTCGAATGCGGTGCGGGTCTTTACCTTGAAGGTGCTGTCTTCGTTGACGCCAACGGTGTCCGTATAGGTGCGCTGGTAGACCAACTTGAGCCGCAGGGCTCCACGCTTGCCGGCGAGAACCTTCACTGTAGAGTAACCGCCTACGTGGGGGAAGGTGTTCTTACGGTCTTCGCGCTTCTTGATGCCGATGACAGCGGAACCTTCCAGGTCGGCGAACTGGGCCAGAGGGCCGTAGCGGTTGTGGTCAGCCTCTTCTTCCTTGGGTCCAAAAAGGATATAGCGTTTGAGTTCGCCCTCGTTCCAGTGGCTTGTGGTCTGGGAGGGAATGGTAAGGATAGGCGGCATCATGCCGGGGCCTGCTCCGCCGAATTCTTGCTGCAGGTCTTCGCGGATGGTGGCCGATATGCGGTCTTCTTCTAGCTGGGAATCTCCGTAGTGGACGATGTGGACCACGTTGGAATCCAGTTCCGCCAGCTGCAGGTGCAAGAAGAATCGGTCGAACCAGGAGGGATCGTCATTAGGCAGGTCGAATCGGGTCTTGCCGTTCTTGAAAAAGTCCTCGTAGTACTTGAGGGAGTCGCTGTAGGCGGCGAACTCCTTGCGCTTGGTGGCCTCCATCATCTCGCGGATGGCCTCTTCGGGGTCTACCGCAGCAGAATCGGCGGAGGAATCCTTGGGAGCCTGCTTTTCGAAGATGTCGGTGAGCTTCGGGTAGCGAAGCGTCACGTTTGCCACCTTGATGCCGCCGTCGGGGTAAACTACGGCTACGATGGCGAGAACCACGAACAGGCTGATGATGGAGAGGAGGACTTTGAGAGGGGACATCATAGACGTTTTACAATCGCATCCATATTGCCGACGAACATTTCGCCAGTGCGCATGTCCTTGTACTCGAATTCACCTGCGGAAGCCTTGGATCCGTCCACGTACACGACGATTTTGGCGCCCTGGTAGTTGGCCTGGTCCAGCTGCTTGCCCATCTTCATGGCAGAAAGCGGGTGAGCGACCGAGAAGGGCTTGCCGGTGCTTGCGCTGCGGAAGGCCTGTGCGGTCTCGAACACCTTCTTCATGTCGTTGGTAAAGCTTGCGATGTAGAAGTCGACACTCTGCTTGGGGCTCGGGAGCAGGTTGTGTTCGGCGAGCAAGTCGGCGAGCACAACGTCACCCATGCCGAAGCCCACGCCCGGAATACGTTCGCCACCGAGTTTTTCGGTGAGGCTGTCGTAACGGCCACCGCCAGCGATAGCGCGCATGGATTTACCCTTGTCAAAGACTTCGAACACGATGCCGGTGTAGTAGGCGAGACCGCGAACAATGGAGAGGTCCAGGTTCACGCATTCGCCGTAGCCTGCAGCGGTAAGCGTTGCGAACAGATCTTCAATTTCGGCGAGGGCGGCAGTCGCGTTTTCGCTATGCACCTTGGTCTTGACTTCTTCGATGCTCTTGCAACTCATGAAGTCGTCGAGCTTTTTCACCTGGTCTTCGCTGAGACCTGCATCGGCCAGAGCCTTGGCAAATGCTTCGGGGCCGATTTTCAGGCGGCGATCAAGCACCGGGTAAACAAGCGCCGGATTCGGGGCGCCGATTTCTTCGAGGTAGGTGGCCAAGAGCTTGCGGCTAGAGACGCCAATCGCAAATTCGCCGTCCTTGAGGCCGAACTTGCGGAGCATGGTAGCAATGGCTGCCATCAGGTCGGCTTCGGCGTAAATGCTTTCGGTACCGATGATGTCCATGTTCAGCTGGAAAAATTCGCGGAGGCGACCCTTCTGTGCCTTTTCGTAGCGGAAAAGGCGCGGCATGCTGAACCACTTGAAAGGCTTCTTGAGTTCGCGGGCCTTCTGAATCACGAGGCGTGCAAGCGTCGGGGTCATTTCGGGGCGGAGTGCAATTTCGCGGTCGCCCTTGTCTTTAAAGTTGTAAAGCTGGCTTACGATTTCTTCGCCGGACTTGCCTGTATACAGCTCCAGATGTTCAAACATCGGGCCTTCGTATTCTTCGTAGGCAAAAGATTCGGCGACGCTGCGCCAGGTGTCAAAAATGTAATTCTGGATGCGCTCGGCTTCCGGGTAAAAATCGCGTGTGCCCTTAGGCAACTGAGGAATAGAAATGCTCATAGTGGCACACAATTTAGAAAAAAAGCATGTCATTCTGAGCGAAGCCGCTAGGCGGAGTCGAAGAATCTATGCTTAATGAGATCCTTCGACGCGCTTCGCTTGCTCAGGATGACACCTCTTACTTGATTTCTATCATCGGGCTCGTTTCGCTTAGCAAGTAGGTCCATTCCTCGCGAATCTTGTTGTATTCGGCCGGGTCGGCGTAAAGCGCGAAGGTGGTCCACTTGATGCTGTTCTTGCCATCGAAATTCTTTTCGTAGCTCACGTAATCCGGGTCGCGATTAAGCGGCTTTGGACCGGTAATTTTGACCGTCTTGCCGCTTGCTGCCGTAACGCTTAATTTGTATGCAAACTGCGTTTCGTGGGGCATGCGAATCGGGTGGTGGCGCTTTGATACCTTCGGGAGTTTGAACAGGCTGCGTTCCCACACGTTCGGGAAGCGTCCCTTGAGTTCGGATCCGCCTTGGCCGAAGTAGCCCTTGGAGGCGTAAGTCACAATCAGGGCGAGCGGCTTGTTGAATTCGGCCAGGTTTTCGATGCGGATGTTTCCGATGCTTACGTCGGGGATACCCGAGGCCAAGAAGTCTTCCATCAGCTTTTCCTGCTCCTTCATGTCGCGGCCAAAGAAGCGGTTACGCATCACGCTAGCAAATTTACCTTGCAGCGAAATCGAGTCGCGGAATTCGCAGGCGCCGTCGTTTCCGATAAACAGGCGGTGTTCAATGCCAATCTGGTGCTCCTGATTGTCTTCCAAAATCGGCGTGGTGACCACGTGGCTGCTGTCGTCGTTGATCACGAGCGCGACCTTGCCTTCCATGTCGAGCGGTACGGGGCGATCGTTGCCGGTTTTGTCGGTGGCATCGACCCAGCGTTCGGTGACTTGTCCCTGCGCCGGAATGTAGAGAATCATGTGGTTGAACTGCTGAATGGTCGGGAGGCCGGCAAAGCCTTCTTCGGTCAGGTGAATGGCCGTGAGGTAGCTCTTGATGCCAATCGATTCAAGCATTTCCTTGAGCAAAAGTGCCATGTCCTTGCAGTCGCCCTGGTGCTTTTTGAGCGTGACTTCGGCGGTTTGCGGAATCAGGCTGTGTCCGCCGAATCGCACGTCGCGGTAGCGGATGTCGTGGCGCACAAAGTTCACAATCGCTTTTACGGCGTTGTCGTTGGCCTTGCTGCCGCGGACTTCGCGGGCCTTTTCACGCACGCTCACGGCCTGCTTGAACTGGTGCTTGATCAGGTTCTGGTAATCTTCGCCCACGTTCTTCCATTCTTGCTTGCCGGTAAGCATCAGGCCTGCGCCAAAGTCGCGGTACACGGGCATGTAAAGTTCCTTGCGGATAATGACCGGGTTTTCGATCTTCCATTCGATGCCGCCCTTGATGGCCTTCTTTTCGAGCGGGCCGTATTCTTCGGTCACAAAACGGGCGGTGTCGGCGTAAATGCGGAAGCTGGATTCTCCGACGGGGACATCCTTGCTGCTTATAAAGTCGGTGTAAGGGATCATGCCCTTATTTTCGATGTTGGTGCGGCTGAACTGCAGGTAAATAAAGTCACCCGGTTCAAGTTCCTGCAGCGGGAAATGCGCCGTCTGCGATTCGTTCTGGCCGCCGATTTCGGTGGCGTAGGTAATGTAGGCGCCGTTCAGGTTCGCCTTCTGCTTCAGGTTCCAGTTGCTGTCGTAGACTTCGAGGGCGTTCAGGTAAATGCGGTCGAATCCCGGCAAGAAGTCGAATGTGAATTCGCGATAAATGGCGGCGCCGCGAATGTCGAGGATTTCCATGAGCATTTCGTCGGTGCGGACCCAGTTTGCGCCTTTTTCGGCCTTCAAAGTCTGCTTGTTGTAATGCACGACGGCGGGGAAGTCGCCATCGGTGCCTTGCTTTTTAGCGGTTTCGCTGAGGAGGCTCTTCAGGTTCTTGGTGCGTTCTTCCACCGGCGTAATCGGCTTTTGCAGCGTGCGGTTGTCCGCCTTGCCGAGGAATGCCTTCGTGGCGGAGAGGAAACTCTTGGCGTCTTCGTTATCGGGTTTTAAGGCGAGCGCCTTGGTGAGCGACTTTTCGGCGTCGCGGTAGTTGCGGCTGTAGAATAGAATCTTGCCCTGCGTGGTCCAAATCTTGTAGTCGTTACGGTCCTTGGCCAAGGTTTCTTCGCTAATGGCGCGGGCTTCTTCGTAGCGGCCAAGGAACATGAGGGCATCCATCAAGGTGCTGCCCAGTTCCACGCTCATGCCAAAACGGCGGCGCACCTGGTAAAGAATGTCGACTGCTTCGGCGTACTGATCGAGGCCCATGTAAGTTTTTGCGAGGTAGACGCCCAGGCGGCTACTCGGCTGGGTGTCGTAAAGGCGTTGCACCACCACGAGTGACTGGTTACGCTGACCGAGTCCCCAGAGGGCGTCGCTCAAGTTGATTACGTATTCCGGATTATTCGGCGTGTAACGGAGGGCTGCTTCGGCGCATTCGCGGGCGCGGCCGTAGTCGAACAAGGCTTCGTACATTTCGCCGAGGATGGAGAGTAGCTTGCCGTTCTTTTGCACCAATTCGCGCTGGCTTTCAAAATGGCTGATGCCGGGGCCGTAAAGTTCCTTCATCTGGTACACGAATCCGCAGTTGATCAGGTACAGCGGCTCTTCGGGGTCCATGCGGTTCGCGCGTTCAAAGTAGCTGAGGGCCACTAGCGGCTGGTTTTCGAGCAGGCGCAGAATGCCCACTTGGCTCATGATGGCGGCGTTGAACTTGGCGAGTTTCTTGGCGGATTCGGGATCGGCGGCCGCGTTTTTGGCGGCCGGATTTTCGCCCACGGTCAGGCCTTCGATACCGTGCTGCATGACCTTGGCGTATTTTTTCTTGTTCACGCCCTGGGTCCAGGAAACAATTAGGATGCCGCGGCCGTCGTCATAGAAATAGCGGCCTGTATAGTAGAAGTCGAACTTGTTGACCACGTGAGTCAGGGTAAAGTCCTGCGCGTAGCGGTCGCCGACCTTTTGGCGGTGCATTTCGAGCGTCGGATTGTTGGGGTCAACACCCAGGCGCACGAGCAGCACCTTGAACAAATCCTGCGAATTGACGGCGTCGCTTTCAACGGTTGCCCCGTAAACGAACAGCGAAACGTCTTCGGCCTTGTTGCTAAGCACCAGGTCCGGGTCGTCGTTCTGGCGGGCGATACCTGTCCAGTGATGCCAGAGGGTGTCTTTGACAGCCCAAATGTAGCCGAGCGTGGGGGAGTCAAAGCTTTGCACGTTGTTCGGCGAAAGTTCCGGGCCTTCGCTTGTCGCAGTTTCGCGCATGCTGAAGTTCGCGAAGAACTCCTTCCATTCGTTCTTGAGTTCGCCCGGCTGGAGCGGCGTGTCGGTGGCAGAAAGCGTGAGCGTGTACACGCGGCTCCCGGCGCCTGTCACAAAGCCGACGGCCTCGTAGGGGCTGTCGTAGCGTTTGCCTGCGACATCAAAGAAAACGCCTGTACCGCCGAAGTTTTCTTCGGGGTAGGTCTCGGCGAGAGTCGCCTTCTTGCCGCTGCTTTCAAAAGCCTGCATCTCCATCTGGGCGCGGTCCATGAGTCGCATGGGTTCGCCCTTCGGGAGTTCAATTTCGACCAGGACCGCGCGGCGTCCTGTTGTGGCGTTATAAAATTCGTAAGGGACGCCGCTCTCGTGGGCAGATCCGTCGTCATCGCCCACGAGAGCCCAGTCACCTGCGCCGCCCTGCGGCAGAATGAAGCTGAAGCCGTCGGAACTGAAACTGTTGGCGGTGTTTCTGCGGGCCGATTTGGTGCTCGCGTCCGAATTTACAGTCGAGCTTTCGTCAAAATAGTCGTCGGTATAGCTCCCGGAATTAGCAGCCTGCGAACCTTCGGACTGCGGGTCCGATTCGGTCAGCGGCTTTCCGTTACCGGCGCAAGAAATCAAAGATGCAACAAACAACAGCCCAAACAGCGGGGCGCAAAAACAGGGGATACGACCAAATTTTTCAAACAAAGAATTGCTCATGGTGACAAAAATAAAAAATCGCGACGCGTGAGCCCCGCCTTTTCGTAGTCCAAAGTGGAATAACGATTGTATCGTACATTTGGTATCATACAAAAGCAAAAATCTTTTTACGTTGTTTAGCTGCTAAAAAAGGGGTGCAAAATTCCCAATTTTTCTGAATCTGGCGTGTTATATAGAGGAGCCTTTCGACGTTTTTGGGTTCCAGATAGACGATAATAATGAAAATAGGAAAACTATGACTGAAAAGAAAAATAATGCACGCCGTGCACATGATCCCTTTTTCCGGTGGCTTTTTGCCGAAGTCAAGCGCCTTAGGCTGTTGCTTGGGTTTGCAGGCAAGGTGGATCGCGAAGTGGGCGAATTCCTGTCTTCCGTGAATCTCGGCACATTGGAACGTATTCCTGATTCGTATTCCGAGGTCGATGAAACCGGTGATGCGGATCTTGCTTTCCGTGTCAATGTGTTGTCGGGCGCACCGGTGCTGGTTGGCATCATGGTGGAGCACAAGTCGGGGCGAGACCCCGACACTATTAATCAGATTGCCCGCTATGTACGTTCGGTGATGAAAATTCATCAGGAAAATCGCGTTTTCGATGGACTCCCGACGATGGCCATCATCTTTTATAACGGACGCGAAAATTGGAATCCTCTGAAAAACCTTGAAGACGGATACCCTGAATTTTTCCATGGTCGCGTACTTCCGTTTGCATGCTCGTTCGTGAACATGGCTGATATTCCCGACAGTGATTGCCTTGCTTGTGAAGACATTGCGACGGGCATGGGAATTACCGCGATGAAGTACGCTTTTGACAAGGACAATCTTCGTTCAAAGTTGTTACAGTTTAAGGAATCATTCCAGAAATTGCCCGCAAACGAAGGTTCTACTCTTCTGGGTAAAATTAATGTATATTTAAAGGAGTATATAGATGAAGATTATCTGAAGGAGTTGGAAATGGCATTCAAAAGTGTAGGACAGAAGTACGGCTTTGTGAGCGCCGGCGACGTGTTCCGCAAGCGCCTTGCGGATGCTCATGCTGAAACTCAAGAAGCTAAAGACAAACTTGCGCAAAATAAAGCTGACACCGAGGCCGTTCTTCGTGAAGAAGGGCTTTCCGACGAAATGATTGCGAAAATTCAATCAAAGCTCGAAGCACTTCAGCAAAGTCGTCTTGCAAAATAGTTTAGTTTTTTTCTAGAACGAAAGCCAGCTTGTAAGGCTGGCTTTTTAGTTGCTATATTTTGCAAAAAATCGGTGGGGTTTAACTGGAGGTCTTATGAGACATGTTGTCATTTTTGTTCTTTCCCTTGTCTTTGCTGTATTTACTGCATGCGACAGCAGTTCCAGCAGTACTGACCCTGACCCGATTGCGGAAGTTTCGAGCAGTAGCGGTGGTGACGAAAACCTCTCTTCAAGTTCCGTTACGGACAAAGGAACATCCTCCGGTGGAAGCTCGAAGTCTTCTAGCTCTGTAAAATCTTTTTCGTCAAGTTCTAACAACGGACAAAATGGGTCTAGTAGCTCGTCTCGGTATAAAACTTGTACGAGTGAAAAAGAGGGTGTTGAAGCTTATATTTCGCAGGAACAAAGCTGGTGTATTTGTACCGATGGCTTCTGGATTCCGGTGTCATCTAGTTCTGTAACGCCTTCTTCTAGTAGCAAGTATTACGACATGAGCCGGCTTTTTGTAAGCGAGAATGACTACAGCTACGGGGAATTTACGGACCCCCGTGACGGCCAGGTGTACAAGACAATTAGCTATGAACTTGGTTATGAGATTTTAGATTCCATAACCTATTTTGCCCAGAACCTGAATTATGGCAAGATGATTCCAGGTGGTACTCAGATGACGGATTCAACCAAGTTCTGCTATGATGATGACCCCTGGTATTGCGAGAACGGCTTCGGCGGCCTTTATACCTGGGCCACGGTGATGAACTTTCCTGCGGCTTGTGACAGTTTTGCCATAGGCTCCGCGAAGTGCCCGGTGGAGTATGACCTGATGAAAAGTAAGATTCCTTACTTTCAAAACAAGTTCAACTATGTAATGCATCAGGGAATTTGTCCGGAAGGTTGGCATGTGATGAATGAAGAAGAATGGGCTATGGTTATGAAGGGCAGCGGTTCCAGAGATGGAGCTTCGTATTTGGGGGCTGTTTTGTGGGGAAGTGGTAACCAGCGTGGATTTTCTCTTTTGCCTGCGGGAGAATTAGTATCACAGATGCCACATAGTTCCGAAAGCCTTGTCTTGTATGATGGAATGAAAGAATATGCTTATCATTGGTTACCCGGGGAATACAAGAGTGATGAGAATGATGGTGTATTGGGCTTGGTTGCTTATGTTGCAAGGGATTATTTGAATCAGAGAGCTGGACAAAAAAAGGTGTTTGGCTTATCTGTTCGTTGTGTACAGGATTACTAATCCTTAATTAATCATTCAAAAGTTGTCAAAATCGCCACTTTTCCCGAAAGTGGCGTATTAATAAATAGGGGTGCTCCTATTTCACCCTGTAAAATAAACATATATTGACGAACTGTACATACATATTGTATATTTGCTATGAACATAACAAAGCATGCTTTAAAACGAATGGCTGAGCGCGGTTTTACACCGGAAATGATTCGGATTTTTATACCGTAATAACAGTAAGACGGGCTCACAAAGACGAGGAGACTTTATGGACTTTAAGATAGTAGACGATATTAATATCTCTAAAGAAGAGCTTGATTATTATGAAAACCATGACTTTGGCGAGGAAATCCGCAAGGGTTTAGAAGACGGTACGGCAATTGTCGCCGAAGGCAACTGGGACGAAACGGTCAAGGCGGTAAAGGCCAAAATGGCGGCCAATGCCACCAAGGCAATTACGATTCGGGTTCCGGTTCGCGTCATTGAACGCTACAAGAAGCGTGCCGCCGCCGCAGGCATTGGCTACCAGACGCTCATGAAGCAGATGTTGGAGGCTGCTCCGGTGTAACCAAGACCGCCGATGGCGGTTTGGGGTGCCTTCGTCGGCAAAATCCCCCTTTTTTTGGCAAGATACTACACAAATACTTTGGAATTTTGTATCTTTGAGCCCAAGTTCGCACCACCCTTACCGGTGGGTAGCAATTTCAACAAACAAACAAAAAGGATCCAATAATGGCTCTCAAACTCGGTATCAATGGTTTCGGTCGTATCGGCCGTATGGTCTTCCGCGCTGCTGTGGAAAACTTCTCCAAGGACATTACTGTTGTCGGTATCAACGACCTCCTCGACGCTGACTACCTCGCTTACATGCTGAAGTATGACTCCGTCCACGGCGCTTTCAACCACGACATCAAGGTGGAAGGCAACTTCCTCATCGTCGATGGCAACAAGATTCAGATCTTCGCCGAAAAGGATCCGTCCGCTATCACTTGGGGTGCCCTCGATGTTGACGTCGTTGTGGAATCCACCGGCTTCTTCCTGACCGAAGAACTCGCTTCTGCTCACCTCAAGGCTGGTGCCAAGAAGGTCATCATGTCTGCTCCGTCTAAGGACG
>JAFXLS010000089.1 GCA_017530965.1 Fibrobacter sp. | reverse complement strand
GCAAGTCGGGCATTCAATCTTGTTGTCCATCATCATCTGGTGGACTTCGTCAAAGTTCTTGCCGGCGCAGCAGCCTTCGCCGAGCTTGTCTTCCAAAAGTTGGTCGGCACGGAAACGTTCGTGGCAAGCGAGGCAGTCGACCAGCGGGTCAGAGAAGTTGCCCACGTGGCCAGAGGCCTTCCAAACGCGGGGGTTCAAGAGAATAGAACTGTCGAGACCGAGCACGTCCTGGCGGCTGGTCACAAACTTCTTCCACCAGAGGTTCTTGATGTTGCGCTTCAGCTCCACGCCATACGGACCGTAGTCCCAAGTGTTGGCGAGGCCGTCGTAAATTTCGGAGCCGGGGAAAATGAAACCGCGGCGCTTGCAGAGGGAGATGATGTCCTTGAGGGCATCCTGAACTTTCTTTGCCATTATATAATCCTTTATCGGCTAATTTTAGCCGGACTAGGAACCTACCTGGATGATAGGCCCTGACGGCGCGTAAAAATAGAAAAATATACAACAGCGATATGGCCAAATCTCCCTAAAAGCCCCTAATTGTTTAGAAGTCCTTACACACGAAGGTGTGCAAGGAAAATAAAAGTTTTAAAAGTCAAAGAAATATATTATATTGCTAAAATCTATGAAGATGTTTGGTTTTCTACTGTTTTCTGTTTTACTTTTTTCAGCATGTGCCGGAAACAACAACGCGGTCCAAGAAACTCAGCCCAGTGCAGAGCCTGAAGCACAAATCTTGGCTACGTCCGAAACAGAAAGTGAATTTACAGGCAACCCCATTATCGATGAAGCCGATGCCGGCAATACGGAAACGGTCGCAAACGATGTTGCTGCCGCAGATTCCAAAATCGAAACCATTGAAAACGCAGAAATCGACAACAACGACATGGTTGCCGCCGTTGAAGAAGATACGGAATCGGATACCGACAGTGCCACCGAAATGAGCCAAGAAGAGGCAGAAGCCGAACTCGCTGCCGACATGGCCGAAGGCGATTCCGCTTCGCTTGAAACGATTCCTAAACTGACTCTCGACATGACCACCGCCTTTGTGCCTACGGCAAGCCGTCGCATTTCTGCCCCCTACGGCATTCGCACCTACCGCATGCACCGTGGTGTAGACATGGGACTCTGCCATGGCGAAGACCGCACCATCGTAGCCGCTTTTGCAGGCGTGGTCACCAAAGTTCGCAATCAGGGCCGTCGCAAAGGTTACGGCAAATACGTAATCATTGACCACGGTAACGGACTTACAACTTTGTACGCTCATCTCGCCAGCTGGCAGGTCAACGTAGGCGACACACTTCAAGCCGGTGATACCATCGGAGTAGGAGGCAACACGGGCCGTTCCTTCGGTGCCCACCTCCATTTCGAGATGAAGTACCACGGCACCCACATCGATCCGGCAACCATCTTCAACTTCGAAGAAGGTACCTTCCAGAGCGCCCTCATTACGCTTGAACCGCAGCAGCTGCTGGCTGTCGAAGACGGATACCAGAAGGAACTGGCCAAGCACCGCTACTACAAGGTGCGCCGTGGCGACTGCCTCGGAAAAATCGCCCGCAAGTACGGCATTTCGATTACGCGACTTAAACAGCTCAACGGCATCAAGGGCAACATGATTCGCCCAGGCCAAGTGCTGCGTTGCTCGTAACATGCTCCCAATTCACTTCGCACCACTCCAGGGTTTTACCGAATCGGCATACCGGCTAGCCCACAGCAAGTTCGCTCCTGGAATCCATACCTACTATACCCCGTTTCTTAGGCTGGAAAAAGGCGAAGTCCGCGCCAAAGACCTCCGCGATTTGCAAACGGAGCATCCCTACCACCTTGTACCCCAAATCATCGTACGCGATGTCGCGGAATTCAAAACCTTGACCAAGACCGTTATCGACTTGAGTTTCAAGGAAATCGACATCAACATGGGATGTCCCTACCCCATGCAGACCAAGTCGGGCAGAGGATCCGGAATACTTCCCCACCCCGAAAAGGTCCGCGAAATTCTTGATGCCATAAACGCGAGCAATATCCAATTCAGCATCAAGATGCGTCTCGGGCGAACCTCTCCAGAAGAAAGCCTGCAACTGCTACCGCTCCTGAACGAGGCTCCCCTCGCCCACATCACCCTTCATCCGCGAGTCGGAATCCAACAGTACAAGGGCGCGCTTGACTTCGAGACTTTTGACAAGTTCTACAGCGAATGCAAGCATCCGCTGATTTTTAACGGCGATATCGCAGATATCAAGGATATTCAATACATCGAGACCCGCTACCCGAAGCTCGCGGGAATCATGATTGGCAGGGGCCTCCTCGCGAACCCGGTTTTGGCCGCCCAGTACGCCGGACTCCCCTGCGGAACCGCGACAGAAACGTTGCTCAAGATCCACGCCGACATCGCGGCCGACTTCGCCCGCCGCTTGCAAGGCAACGCCCAGATTCTAGATAAAATCCGCCCCTTCTGGACATATGCGGACCTTCCGAAGAAGATCCGCAAGAAAATCGAGAAATCCAAGACCTTCGAAGAATACCTCGCAGCCGCCAACGAAATACGTTAGCGATCTACGGGAACAAGCCGCTTATATGTCTTGTCGATAAAGAAGGCTCCCAGCGGGGCCGTCACCATAATCGCCACCGCCGCCAAAGTCAGCACGTTGTTGCCGCAAGCCAAACCAAAGCTCAAAGGCACGCCACCGATGGCCGCCTGCACCGTCGCCTTCGGCACGTAGGCCAGCATGCAGAACAGGCGTTCCTTGTAATTCAGCGGAGTGCGCCACATGCAAATGGCCACGCCCGCCATTCTAAAGAACATGGCTCCGAGCACCACAAAAATCGCCCCGATTCCCGCCGTAAACGCGTAAGCCACATCCAAAGTGCTACCCACCAGCACAAACAAGATAATTTCGGCCGCGACCCAGAATTTGGTGAACTTGCCGCTGATGCGTTTCGCAAGTTCCGGATGCTTTCCGTAAATGCAGGCCGCAATGGCGACCACCGCAATCATGCCGCTGAACGGCACCACATCGCTAATGTCATGTTCCAGTTCATTCAGCAAGAAGGCGAAACTCAAGATAATCAGCACCTTCACCGTATCGCGCATGTGCTTGTGCTTAAAGAACCACACCAGGGCATACCCGCAGGCCACCCCCACCGCCGCACCGAGGGTAATGGATACCGGCACCGAAAGAAAGCTCGTCGCCGAAACGGATTCGCCCTTCAAAAGCGCCAGGAACGCCGCAAAGGTCACCAGCACATACACGTCATCTAGCGAAGCGCCAGCCAAAAGCATCTGCGGAATCCCCCGCTTCACGCCGCGATTTTCCTCGCGCATCTTGAGCATGCGCGGCACCACCACCGCCGGCGAAACCGCCGCAATGGTCGAACCCATGAGGGCCGCCTCCCAATAAGTCACCCCCATCAGTGGCGGCGCAAGCAAAACGACGCCCACGATTTCAATCGAAGCGGGCACAAAACACATCAAGAGGGCGGCGCGACCAATCCGCTTGAATTCCCGCATATCGAGGGTCAACCCCGCGCGCGTCAGGATGATTACCAAGGCCAATTGCCTCAAATCGGCCGAAATATCCAAAAAAGCGGGCCGAAGCAGGTTCAGGGCATGGGGACCGAGAATAATCCCAGTTAGAATCATTCCGAGGATACTTGGGAGCTTAAGCTTGACGAAAATCGAGCCCAAAAGCAGCCCAAGCAAGAAAATAAGTGCGAGAGAAGTCAACATATCGCGAATTTCAGTACCAAAAATAGAAAAACAACTATATTTTGGCATAAGAACGAGAAAATACAAAATGAAACGCGGATTTTCACTAATCGAAGTTATGGTGGTCATCGTCGTACTCGGCATTCTCTCAGGAATCGCCGTTCCCAAAGTATTGGGCCACATCGAAAAGACCAAAGAAAAAGCAGACTTGATGAAGTTGTATTGTCTGCGCGAAGCCCTGAACAGAGCTCTGCTGGAAAATAGCGAGGCTCTGTACAAAAGCTCTTTTGTCTCTTCTGGAGACAAGGCAGCCGATAATCTCTCGAAATTAAAACAGAAACTGGCTAGCGAAACTGGCGTCGACTTGTTCGTTATAGAAATGCGCCCAGATCTTCACACCAATATTCAGAATAATCACGCCAGCATCAATAAAGACTCGGAGATGAGTAAATTAATCGGTGAAAGCGGAACCTGGTACGATGCTTTGAAAGATTCTGGATTTAACGGAGTCGCAGACATTCTTACGGCAAGGAATAACGGAAGTTATAAAAAAGGCGACGGTGCAACCTATTATTCGACCCCCTACAAACAGGGTAACAACACTTATTATCGAACCTACCCCAAAGACCAAGTCTTCATGAGCCGTCTGTTGAATCATGGAAAAGGAGAAGGATTATCCGGGATAACATCACAGGGTGGCAATAACACGAACTACCGTCTGACCATGAGTTTCCAATGGAGCAGAATGGATTCGACGAGTCACTCTGTAGAAGTCGCCTTACTTCCTGCCGGTGCTAAGATGCGTACAAATAGTGGACGAGGCGGAGCACTCTTATCTGATCACGGAGTCTGCTTCTCAACCTATGGTGACATCGGTTGCGCCGACTACAAATACTAATTCATAAACATAAAAGCGACCCGCACGCGGGTCGCTTTTTAATTTAGCTAGAGCGTTCTCTGTGAGCAACAAAGCCCCTGTTATTAAACAGGGGCTTTTGCGAGAGCGAGCGCTTCGGGTACGTACTAACCCGATTGGGCGCGAGCGGTCTTAGAAGTGGATGACGCGGACCTTGATGACCTTGTCGAGCTTGGAGAGCTTTTCGACGATAGAATCATCAACCTTGCTTTCCACGTCAACGAGGTTGTAGCCGATCTTGCCATTGCTCTTGTTGCTGAAAGAAGCAATGTTGATGCCTTCGGCACCGAACACCTTCGTGATTTCGGAAATCATGTTCGGAACGTCCTGGTTGATAACCACAACGCGGCTCTTGACGCCGGAATGCGGATGATCGACGAGAGCCGGGAAGTTCACGGAATTGCGGACGCAACCGTATTCGATGTAGTCCTTCAATTCTTCGACGGCCATCACGGCGCAGTTTTCTTCAGCTTCTTCAGTAGAAGCGCCGAGGTGCGGGAAGCAAGTCACCTTATCGTTCTTGATGAGGTCTGCATCCGGGAAGTCGCAGAGGTAGCCCTGGAGAGAGCCAGAAGCGAGCATTTCGTTCACCGGAGCCATTTCCACGATACCACCGCGGGCGAAGTTCATGATGTAGCTGCCCTTGAAGCCGGCGAGGTTCTTGCGGTTGAGCAAGTTTTCGGTCACGCCCTTGATGAACGGAACGTGCACGGTGAGGAAGTCGGAATTTGCGATCACGGTGTCGAGGTCAGCAATTTCAACCTTGTTGGAAAGTTCGTGCATGTTGGCGGCGTTCGGATACGGTTCGTAAGCGATGACGCGCATGTTCTTCCAACGAGCATAGTTTGCAACGAGCACGCCGATCTTGCCGAGGCCAATCACGCCGAGAGTCTTACCGGCGAGTTCCATGCCAGCGAATTTCTTCTTACCGCTTTCAACGGTCTTGGCGAGGTCCGGATCGTTCACGTCGAGGCCCTTGACCCAAGCGGCAGCCTTGTCCACGTTACGGACGGCCATGCCGAGCACGGTCATCACGAGTTCGGCAACGGCGTTGGCGTTTGCACCCGGAGTATTGAACACGCAGATGCCCTTTGCGGAAGCCTTGTCGATGGTGATGTTGTTCACGCCAGCGCCGGCGCGGGCGACAGCCAGCAGGCCGTCAAAGTTGTCGGTATCAACCTGGGCGGAACGCACCAAGATGGCATCGGGTTTTTCGACGGAGTCGGAAACCTGGTAGAACGAGCCAAACAGGCTCAAGCCTTTCTTGGAAATGTTGTTCATCGTCTTAATAGTTGCCATTGTATTGTCCTTTGTTTAATGTTAAAACTTTTGTGGGAACATTACGGTTCGACCCAGCGACCGCGTTCCTTAATCAAATTCACGAGTTCCTCGATGGCGTCTTCTTCGGGGATGTTCTTCTTGACGGCGGTTTTGCCTTCAAAAAGTGTGATGCGGCCGGGGCCACCACCTACATAGCCGAAGTCGGCGTCTGCCATTTCGCCCGGGCCGTTCACGATGCAGCCCATGATGCCAATGGAAATGTCAGAGAGATGTCCGAAGCGCGCCTTGATTTTGCCCATCACCTGCTGAATGTCGTAGAGGGTGCGGCCGCAGCTCGGGCAGCTGATAAAGTTCGTCTTGCTGCGGCGGCAGTAAGCGGCCTGCAGAATGTCGAATGCAAGGAGCACGCATTCCTTCGCGCCCTTGTAGCCGTCAATCACGACGGCATCGCCAAGACCATCCGTCACGAGGCTTCCGATATCGGCGGACACGCGAAGCGTTTCACGTTCGTTGTCGCCAATCTTGGCATAAAGCAGAATCGGGTCTTTGCGACCTGCCGCTTCCAAAGCGGCAGCAAGGGCGCGCACGCCAGCGACCATCTCGGCTCCCGTGTAACAGAATACGGAACCCGCGGGCACGGCAGCCGGATTCTGCGCAAAGCCTGCGATATCCATGGCGTCCTTAAATTCAACCACCGGCTTTTCAGCAAGGCTCGGCAGTGCAAATTCAGCATTGCGGCGTTCACCCGTAAGTGCAATCGCATCGGCCTTCACGCCGACCTTCACCGGATTGCTACCGCCAATTTCCACGCCCGAAACCTTCACGACTTCGGTCTCGCGGCGTTCGTAGTGGTACGGGTCTTTTTCGAGAACCGGCACCGCATAGCTCACCGGCTTTGTCGGGAGAGCGCAAGCCTTGATGAGTTCCTGTGCCACCGGGACTTCGGCCACCGGATCTTCGGTGAGCGAAACGCGAATCGTATCGGCGAGACCGTCAAGCAACAACGCGCCGATGCCCGCGGCCGACTTGAGTCGTCCGTCGGCACCCGCGCCCGCTTCCGTAACACCTACGTGGAACGGATAAGGCTTGAAGCCTTCCTGCTTGATGCGGGCAGCGAGCATGCGGTAGGCGGCAATAGCCACGCGAGGATTGCTGCTCTTGAGGCTCAAAACTACCTGGTCGAAGTGTTCCGCTTCGCACACGGCCAAGTATTCCATGGCGCTTTCCACCATACCTTCCACAGTGTCGCCATAGCGGTAAATCATACGGGCCGAGAGCGAACCATGGTTCACGCCAATGCGGATGGCGCGGCCCAAGCGCTTTGCTTCTTGCACAAACGGCGTAAAGGCTTCGGCCACCTTTTCCTTGCCTTCGTCAAAGGACTTGTCCGTCTGCTGGTCAAGCGTCAAAATTCCTGTATCGACAAAGTTACCCGGATTGATGCGAACCTTTTCCACCCACTTGAGGGCTTCGAAAGCAGCCTTCGGCTGGAAGTGGATGTCGGCAGAGACCGGCACCGTGCAACCTGCGGCACGCACCTGCTTCATCACTTCTTCGAGTGCAGCAGCGTCAGCAAAAGTCGGAGCAGTAATGCGAACCAGACCGCAACCTACCTTGGCAAGAGCCAACGTTTCGGCCACCGTACGCTCCACATCCTTGGGCTTGGTGGTTGTCATGGACTGAACTAAAATGGGGGCATTGCCCCCGATAAGTGCGCCGCCAACGCGGACTTGTACAGTTTCCCTGCGGACTGCATTGAAGCGGTCGGCAACATAGGGGAATTCGCTAAACTTCGTCATGCCGCCAAAGATAGCAAAAAACTTCCCCACTAAATGTCATCTTCGCCCAAGCTGCTATAATATTCTTCAAGTTTATAGCGGCAGGCGATAAAGCAATCCTTCAGCGACGGGTCGAACTGCGTTCCCATTCCGTCGAGAATTATCTGGTATGCCTCATCGAAAGACATTTCGGCCTTGTAGCAACGCTTACTCACCAGAGCGTCATAAACGTCGGCAATCGCCATCACGCGCGCCTCGAACGGGATATCGTTCCCCTTGAGTTTCTTCGGATAGCCGAAACCGTCAAAACGTTCGTGATGGTAACGGGCAACATTCTTCGCAATCTTCACAAAGTCCGGAGACTCTACCGCCGTCAAAAGGTTTTCCACAATCATGGCACCCTTTTCCGGGTGTTCCTTCATTTCTTCGTATTCCTGAGGCGTAAAGCGACCGGGCTTTCTCAGAATGCGGTCATCGATCGCAATCTTACCAATATCGTGCATAGGAGCCGCCGCCACCAGACAGTCGTAGAAGAACTCAGACTGGCCAAGGGTATGGTCCTTGCGCAGGTAATCCACCAGAATCTGCACTACCCTACTGGTGCGTTTGATATGGCTTCCGGTGTTGCTATCGCGGTTTTCCACCATATAGGCCATACCCACCACCATCTGTTCCTGAATAGAACGAATCTGGGAATCATTTTCCTTGAGCATCAATTCAAGACGAACGTTGTTCGTACCCAGCATATTGATGTAATTGTGCATGCTGGTTTCATCTTCAATCTTGAACAGGTTGATTCTCTTAGAACCCGACAGGGGCAACTGGGTCAGCTTGATCTTGTAAAACTTCCCGTCACTTTCAAACTTTTTTTCGTCAAAACTCTTGCCCTGCAAAATTTCCTTGTTCCACGAAATGAGCATATGGTTCAATTCGTGGTTATCAGGCATCTTGTGATCAATTCGGCAATTCTTAAAGTTCGGGAAGGTCGCATACCCCACCGCATTACAACCAAGGAAACTATTGTCAGACGCAACAAGGACATAGCTATCAGCATTTTGCGTTTCAAGTACCTGCGAAACAATTTGCTCCACACTGTAACGCTTGATTCTAAAGCAAATGTACATGAGCGCAAACTGGTCAAAGACATAAACAGCAGGCATCACCATGGTATCGGTTTCTACCACTCTCGAAATAAAGAAAGAAAGTATCGAAACAGCCTCAATAGAAGACAATGCAATCAAGCTGTTGAAAGAGACGTTCTTCTTTTTTAAAAAAGAGAAAATGATAAGGCTGACATTGATAACGACAAAGCCAATCATCAAGAAATTAAAAATATCGTGACCAATGCCATAGGTGGCAACAAAGTTTCCCACACCATTGGTCCGGATAAATTTGATGGAGCTGTAGTAAATGTCGCTAAAACCAACGGTTAAGGACAGGGCCAGAACCCCGAACACCAAGAACAAAAGCACATGGTGGCACCAAGCTGGAAAGCGAATTCTACAAATCGAGACACAAGCATCAAACGTGAGAATAGGCAGGAACATGGATCCCACGTAAATCATCTTGTTCGAAAGAATCGCCTGGTCCAAATTCGTGGACAAAGCCAACAAAAGATGACCTAAACAGGAAATAAATACACAGAAAAAAAGTAATCCAAATGGACCGTTATGATTAGGATTTACACGATAATGCAGCAGATTGTTAATCGCTGCAACAACGGTTAAAGTTGTCAAATAAAGAATGACCATTATTATCCCATCCAGTAATCAACACCACTAACCCAATTTAAATATAAATTAAATTTACAGTTTTGAAAATCCCTAATCTATTTTTTTAAGCAAATTATGGGCATTTTGTATAAAATGCGTGTAAAAAATCACAGCCGCCAACCCTTGGGTTGACGGCTGCAACAATCTGTATTACAGAATTTATTCTGAATTAGGCTTCAGCCGGTGCTTCCGGAGCAGCTTCCGCAGCAGGTGCTTCAGCGGCCGGAGCTTCTGCAGCGGGCTTCGGAGGGAGCAAAGCCTTCATGGAAAGCTTCACCTTGCCCTTCGGGTCGACACCGAGGCAGAGCACTTCGACTTCGTCACCAACGTGAACGACATCTTCGACCTTTTCGACACGGTGGTCGGCAAGTTCGGAGATGTGCACCAAGCCATCGCGACCCGGGAGGATTTCGACGAATGCGCCAAACGGCTGGATCGTCTTCACCTTGCCCTTGTACTTGCGGCCCGGTTCGGGTTCAGCAGTGAGTTCTTCGATCATGCGGCGGCAAACTGCAGCGGCCTTGCCACTCGGAGCGGCAATGTCGATGTTGCCATCGTCATCGATGTTGATGGTGCAACCAGTCTGAGACTGCATGCCCTTAATCACGGAGCCACCGGAACCGATAACGTCACGGATCTTCGTGGTCGGGATGCGCATCTTGATCATGGTCGGAGCCTTGTCGGAAACCTTCGGACGCGGAGCGGCGAGGCCGAGTTCAGCCATCTTGCCGAGGATGTGCAGACGGCCTTGGCGAGCCTGTTCCAGAGCTTCGCGCATGAGTTCCGGCGTAATGCCGCGGATCTTGATATCCATCTGGAAGGCAGTGATACCTTCGGCAGTACCCGTCACCTTGAAGTC
>JAFXLS010000088.1 GCA_017530965.1 Fibrobacter sp. | reverse complement strand
TGTGTTCGTAGTTCGTGCACTCGCCGCAACCGTTGTCGCGCGGGTCGCAGGATTTATCGCCGCAGCTTTCGGTCACCTTCTTGCCCTTTTCGCAGTGTGTGACTGTTGCGTGGAATTTCTTGTCTTCGGTACAGGTCTGCATGTCGTTGATGCACTCGCCGCAGTCCGTGCCCTTCTCGTTACAAGAAACCGTGCCGCACGAGCGGTTCACGACGATTCCTTTTACGCATTCCTTGACAATGCCGATACTTGCGGGGCTGTTGGAGCAGGAGTTCTTATAGCGACTTTCATCGCATTCGATTTCAACAGCGTCCTTGTTCGCACATTCCTTGCTCTTGGTGTTGCAGAGAACGCCTTCGTCGCAGGAGACTTCGTCGCAGACGCAAGCCCCGTCTTTTGCCGTACCGCCAGATGCCTTGCACAAGTCGGCAAAGGTAGTGGTGGAGGATGTGCTGGATTTGATGTCCGAAGATATATCAGAGGGCTTGCTTTGGTTGCTGCAGACGCCTGTGATGGTGTTACAGACGGCACCGACATCGCAGAGCTCATTTTTACAGGTGCAGGCTCCATCTTTCATGGAACCACCGGAGGCTTTACACAGGTCGGTGAACTTCTTGAGTTCGTCCTTGGTCATGGACGAAGAGCTCATCTTGCTGATTGAAGAACTTGATGTTTCCTTGGAGGCTACGGGAATCCAATTGGCGTCGTCACAGTAATATTGGGCGTCTTCCTTCTTTGCGTAGACGGTGTCGCCTTGGTTGTCTTCTCCGCAAATGCCGAGCTCGTAAATTGAGTTGACTTCCGTAATCACTTTGCGGCTAGAAGAATCGTCATCTCCACAGGCCGCAAGGAATGCGGCGACAGTCAGAGCTGGAAACAAAAGAAATTTTTTCATTTTAGCCTCTGCTTTTATCTTTTGTTCAAATATACCTAGAATTTGAAGAGGCGTCAAATCAATGTTTGGGCCGATGGTAAGAATTTATCTGTTTGCAGACCGTGCGGTCGTTTATTTTCCGGCCATTTCTCGCGGGTGGTACTGTCGGTGTTCCTGCTTGATAAACTCTTTGTCGATGTGCGTATAAATTTGCGTGGTGCTGATATCGGCATGCCCGAGGAGTTCTTGCAGCACGCGCAGGTCCATGCCCGCTTCTAGGCAGTGTGTGGCAAAGCTGTGCCGGAAGGTATGGGGCGAAACTTGCTTCGAAAGGTGCATAGTATGCAGCTGTACGATTTTCCAGGCTCCCATGCGGGTCATGGGCTTGCCGCGGGAATTGAGAATTATGTTGTCTGTAGTCGGGTGGGTGAGTGGTCTGCCGAGTTCGATCCAGGCCTTCAGATTCTCTTTCGCCTTGCTCCCGAGCGGTACCAGACGCTGCTTGTTGCCCTTGCCAATCGGTGTGAGCCATTCGTTGTCGAGGTCCAGCTGCGAAAGCTTGATGTTCAAAGTTTCTGAAATGCGGAGACCGGCGCTGTACATGAGTTCGAATAAGGCAGTGTCTCGCAGCGGGTTCTTGCCGTTAGCCGCGCTCTCGAATACGCTGTCGATTTCTTCGCGGGTCAGGTACTGTGGCAGGTAATGTCCGAGTTTCGGGCGTTCGAGCATCGATTCGGTGCTGTAGTCGTATTCGCCCTGGTTCTGCATGTATTTTAGGAACCCGCGCAGGCTCGAAAAATGCCTTGCGATGGATGTGGGGGAGTATTCCTCCTGTCCGGCGGTGAACGTCAGGAATTCGTCCAACTTTTCGGGAGTCAATTCCTTGAGGTCTAGACCGATTTCGTCCAGCCAGCCTATAAAATGCCGCAAGTCCTCTTGGTAGCTCTGGATGGTGGCGGGTGAAAGGTTCCGCTCCACTCCCAGAAACGCCAAATAGGCATCCATACGGTTTGAATTCAGGCTCATGCAAAAAAATATAGATTTTTTTGAAAAAATACACCTTTTCCCTTGACAAGGCTCCTAATTAATTCTATTATTGTGCGCGTCCTAAGCGACTATGGATGATTAGCTCAGTTGGTAGAGCAGCTGACTCTTAATCAGCGGGTCGCAGGTTCGACCCCTGCATCATCCACGAAAAACCGTCTCACCCCGAGACGGTTTTTTCTTTTTATCCAGATGTTGGTGAGTTTACAACATTATTATTATTTTCCCATAACCTTGCTCCATATAAAATGCTATATTGCAAGTGTAAAGTTTTGTTTTTGAGGTATTTGGATTAATGAAGATTGTTCTGCCCGTCGCCGGTAACGGACTGCGTCTGCGGCCCTACACCGAGAATGTGCCGAAATGCCTGCTCCCTGTAGCTGGCAAGACTATTTTGGATTGGATTGTTGATGATTCCCTGAGCTTAAAGCCCTCGGAAACGATTTTTATTACGGGATATAAGGCTGAAGTTGTAGACACTTTTTTGACGCAACGTCCTGCTTGGGGTAAGACCCGCACTGTGGTTCAGTCCGACCCCCAGGGTTTAGGCGAAGCCATTAGTCTCGCTCTGCCATTTGTGGGTGATGATGAACCGTTGCTGATCATTTTGGGCGATACCCTTTTTGAAGCGGATCTTTCCATTCTCCCTAATGTGGACGAAAATGTCCTTTATACCTATAAAGTCGAAGATCCTCGCCGCTTTGGCGTGGCCGTGACTGACGGTTCCGGTCGCATTATGCGTTTGGTGGAAAAGCCCCAGGAATTTGTATCTGACGAAGCCATTGTGGGGATCTATTACATCAAGGACACCAAGGCCCTTAAGCAGTGCCTCAAGTTCCTGATGGACAACAATATCCGCACCAAGAATGAATTCCAGCTGACAGATGCCCTCCAGATGATGCTCGAAAGGGGTTGCAAGTTCCGTACCGCTCCGGTCCAGAAGTGGCTGGATTGCGGCCTGGCAGAAACCCTGCTGGATACAAATGCCCACGTGCTCAAGCGTGTCGACAATTCCGCCTCGGTGAATCTGCCGGGGGTGAAGGTGATTGCTCCGTGCTACATTGGCAAGGATGTCAAGATCGAAAACAGTACGATTGGTCCGAACGTATCTGTGGGCGATGGCTGCGTTATCGAGAACAGCACTATCAGCAACGCTGTGCTGTGGGATGCGGTCAAGGTCAGCGGCCAGACCCTGGACAACGTGATTATGCACGAATAAGCCAATTGGTTTTGCTCTCCAAATTTTAAAAGCACCCTTTTAAGGGTGCTTTTTCCTATTTCGGCTTATTAAGTTCTGCCGACTCTATTTTAGTCCTTTACGCAGCGGACGCTTAGACCGGTTCCTTTGGTAAAGCGGTATCCTTGTGGTGATCCTGTCACGACAGAATTTCCTTTCATTTCAAAGTAATGATAGCGGCTGTAGGAGTAATGCTCTTCTGGAATCGTCGATGAGACTACGTTGATGTAGCCGTAAGCGGTGTCTGCGTTCGTAGTCGAAGCGTCTTTATACCAGAGCCCTGTCATACGGCGTTCGTACTCAAAATTGCCGTTGTCAAAGCGAATACCTGCAGCCCTGAGTTTGAATAAGCTGAAATCGTTGCTACTGCCATAGGAATCCTGTTGCCAGTAGTCAATGTCACGTATTGCAGTGGAACTTATAGCTTTCAGCATGTCGTTGTATTCGTAAGCATCGGGAAGGTGCCAGCCCGTAGGACATGCCGTCTGTGCGGCATCCCATGTGTAGAGTCTTCCGTAGCTATTGCAGTTGGGGCCGATATTCTGGTAGCACCAGCTGTCGGCTGTTTCTCGGTTCAGGTTTTCGACCATCCAGGTTTGTTCGCCCAGCTGCAGTGTCTTGTAGCTTTGCCCGTTGTAAGCATCCTTCATCATTTCGTAGACAGGTGTCCATTCGTCACCGGAGCAGGTGAATTTTATATGATTATATGTGAATGATTTTCCACAGGGTATTGCATTGGTGAGTTCACCTAATGAAGCTTTATACCACCAATTTGATTTGCAAATGTAGTAGGTGCTGTCCATAAGGGCCACTTTGCCTTGGTTCTTTTCTCTGCATAAACCTTCTTGGATGGCAATGTCGCCAACATATCGCCAGGCGTATGTTCCATTATAAGATGCACATTGGTGAATTCTGTTCTTGTGAGAAACTAACCATCCGGCTACTGCGCTAGGACATGAGGTTGTGTCGTTTTCTACAGATGGCGTTATCCACTTTTGGTTTGCGCAAAGGTATTGGACTTTCTTGTAAACAGCAATTGCACTGTCGTTTGCGGTAGTACATTCGCCGAGGCTGTATTGCGCTTCAGTAATGGTCTTCCAACTGCCGGATGCGCATTCGTAGTAGCTCGTTCCTGACTTTGTTCTTTCTCCGTTGTTTTTCGCGGTGCATAGGCCGATGCTCTTTTCAAGGGTTGTCTGTAGGCGCCATGTGCCGTTGTCGCAAACGAAACCCTTCAATAAGCTGTCCTGGCTAGCTTCGGTGCAGGCGGCATAGTCGTTAATCGTGAGCCTTGTCCAGCTGTATCCGGCAGAGGTTTCCTTACATTCGTATCCGAGTGAATCTTTGTGCGGAATTTTTCTGACTCCCAGGCTGTCCTTGCCGCATATTCCGTAGGTGTAAGAGAGCGAATCGATCTTTTGCCATTCGTAGTTGTTGCAGTGATAGTAGGTCCTGGGTATTGTGGTTGTCCTGTACATGGATCCGGCGTTTTTCTTGGTGCAGTAAGACATGCTGCTGACGGGCGGTTCCGGAAGGACATTCCACTTTTGGTTGAAGCAGGCGTAGGTCTTGGAATCGTAGGTGTAGATGATGTCCTTGAGAGAATCTGTGCAGGCACCGTAATATTCTTCGGCGGTGGCTAGACGCCATGTCCCCTTGTCGCAAACGTACTTGTAGCTGCCCGAAGTCCTGACGCTGTCCTGCCTTTTGGCGTTGCACAAACCGTAAGAGGTTTCGGTAGACGTAGCGGTGCGCCAGGTACCGCCTTCGCAGACGTAGCTGGAACTTGAAATGCGGAAAATGCTGTCCGTCTTGGAGCTGTTGCATTTGCCAAAAATATCGTCAGGCTTGGTGGTCGAAATCCAGGCGTAGTCCTTGCAGATGTAATAGTAACGGTTGTTTTCGTTTATGACTTCGCCAGAGCGGTTCTTGGTGCAAATGCCGTATTCTTTTTCTTCCGAAGAAAGGACGTTCCAGTCTCCTTTGCGGCATACGTAGCTTTTCCCGCTGTAGAAAATGGAATCGCCGGCGTTTGAATCCTTGCATTCGCCGAATACATCTGTGATGGTCTGCTTTTTCCAGGACAAGGAGTCGCATATATACGAAACGTTGTTTGCCGTGGCGCTTTTACCCTGTTTTTCTTTCGTGCAAAAGCCGACTCTTGCCTCAACCTCGATCATTTCGCGCCATTCTCCGTCTTGGCAAACGTAGAGGAAGTTCCTGAAGCACGTTGCCCATTCGTTGTCCTCGTTGCATTCGGGAATTTTTTTGACTTCCTGGAACCATTTGCCGTACATGCAACGGTACAGGTTTTCGTTCTGTTGTACGTAAGCCTTGTCGTAGTCGGAACAGCTATCGGGGAGGTCCGCAAGTTTCTTGACGGTTGTGTCGGCGGAGTAAAGCTGTTCGTTGTTGCTAATGTAATTGCTTGAGCTCGAATAGGCGTTGTATACGCTAGAAGAAGACCTGTTCCGTGAGCTTGAAGAGAAATTGTATTTGGTGCTAGAAGACGATTTCTTTTCGCTGAAGGGGTCGTCGAAAAGATTGGTGCCGTAGTTGGAATCGTCTCCGCCACATCCCACCAATGCGGTGGTGGCGAACAAGAATGCATATACAAGTGCGGCAGCTAATCGCATATATCCTCCTAACATCAATGTGAATTATAGAAAATATTGGGTGGGGGTAAATGAGAAGGGGTGTTCGGTACAAACGAAAAAGACCTTCAAAATGAAGGTCTTTTTTCGCGGGATAGACGAGGCTTGAACTCGCAACCTCCGGCGTGACAGGCCGGTGCTCTAACCAAAATTGAGCTACCACCCCAGTGGTTTTTCGTTTGGTCAGTTTCCTAACCGAACGAGCCAAATATAAAAAGATTATTCTCCCTTGTCAAGGGATATTGGCGAAAAAAGATGATTTTTAATGAAAAAAGAATTGTACCCTGTAGGGGTTAGCCTTGAAAAGTTTTCGACCCTTGGTGTCGAAATAGTAGCCGCGGCTAGGCATTTTCGTTCGCGTG
>JAFXLS010000087.1 GCA_017530965.1 Fibrobacter sp. | reverse complement strand
GAAGGAAGTCCTCGACAAGAACCGCGAACGCGAAAAGCTCCTTTCCGTGTTCGGTGGCATCCGTGAAATGGTGAACCTCCCGGGCCTCCTCGTCGTGACCGACCTCGCTCACGAAAAGATCGCCGTGGCTGAAGCTCGCCGCCTCCACATTCCTATCATCGGCATTTGCGACACGAACGTCGACCCGACTCTCGTGGACTATCCGATTCCGGCTAACGACGACGCCGTGAAGTCTCTCACGCTCATCGTTGACTACATTGCCGCTAACGTTGCAAAGCGTTCTGCTGACAAGAAGGCCGAAAAGGAAGAAGCTAAGAAGTTCGACAACGGCGAGGAAGAAAAGTAATATGCAGATTACCGCTTCCCTCGTTAACGAACTCCGTCAGAAGACTGGCGTGGGCATGATGCAGTGCAAGAAGGCCCTCACCGAAACTGACGGCGACATGGACAAGGCCGTTGAACTCCTCCGCAAGCAGGGTGCTGCTGTTGCCGCCAAGCGCGCTGACAAGGCCGCTAAGGAAGGCCGCATTTACCTCATCGAAACCGCTGACAAAGCTGCTGCTTTCGAACTCTCTTGCGAAACTGAACCGGTTTCCAACAACGACGACTTCGTCGCTCTCGCCAACATGGCTGTGAAGGCTGTCGAAACTCAGGCTATCGCCTCTGTCGAAGACCTCAAGAACGCCGTTGTCGACGGCAAGAAGATCAACGATGTGCTCCAGGACGTGCTCGTCAAGATCCAGGAAAACATCGACTTCCGCAAGTTCGCCGAAATGAAGAAGACTGCAAACTCCGTGTTTGGCGTTTACAGCCACATGAAGGGCAAGATCGGTGTGATCACCGAACTCGCTTACGAAGGCTCTGCCGACGAAGCTGCCCTCAAGGCTGCCGCTAAGGACATCGCTATGCAGGCCGCTGCTTTCGCTCCGGTTGCATTGAACGATGCTGCAGTTCCGGCTGAAACAATCGAAAAGGAAAAGGAAATTGCCAAGGCTCAGATCGAAGCTTCCGGCAAGGCTCCGAAGCCCGAATTCCTGCAGCGCCAGATTGACGGCCGCGTCGCCAAGGTGCTCAAGGAAATTGTTCTCGAAGACCAGGAATTCTTCATGTCCGAAAAGAACCCGAAGAAGCTCTCTGTCAAGGACTACCTCCAGGAAGTCGTTGCCAAGCAGCTCGGTCTTTCCAGCTTGAAGGTCGTGAACTTCATCCGCTTCGAACGCGGTAACTAAGCTTGTGTCATCCTGAGCGGAGAGGCGAAGCCTCGAAGCCGAAGGATCTCTAGCGAAATTAAATTGGCCGTCCCATTCGGGGCGGCCAGTTTTTGTTTTTATAAGATTCTGGATTATTCCGCTTCGATAGGCACGAAGGCGTTCTTGCTGTCAAAGCCTTCAGGCAGATCCCAGTCGTCATCCTTCGGCATGGCGGCAGCCTTCGGCTGAGCCGGTTGTGCAGGCTGGGCCGGAACAACGGGCTGTGCGGTAGGCTGCTCGGCGCTGGGGGCGGCTTGGGCCGTTTCTGCTGCAGGGGCGGCGCTTGCTGTCGGCTGTGCGGCAGAAGAATCGGCGGTGGCAGGCTCTGCGGCAGGTGCAGCTGCCGGCATGGGCAAGCTTACCATGATACCGTTTTCGGCAGCGGTTTCTGCAGCCGCGGCGTGAACCTGGGGCGGCGTGAATCCCGGAACTTCAATCCACGGCAGCGGGCGGCCCTGTTCGGCGCTACCGCCTGCAATAACGCTACCGGTCATCGGGTCAACCGTCAGCTGGCCGCGTTCGTTGTTTAGCACCAGCGGAACTTCGCCAGCGGCAAGCATCGAAATATCCAGGAAGTCGATCTTTTCGGGCAGGCCCAGAATCTTGATTTCTTTCTTGGCAAAGTCGGCCCACTGCGGCAAGCCGCCGCTGGCGCCTGCGATACGGGTGCGTCCGGATTTCAGCGGCTTGTTGTCGTCGAAGCCCACGTAGCTGCCGATGGCCACCACGGAGTCCGTAGAAATGCCGTTCTTCTCGTTCACGTAGGTGGGGAGTGCACCGAGGAATGCCACGTTGCGGTAGTCGTTGGTAGTACCGGTCTTACCGAGGGCGGGGTAGCGCAGGGTAATGGCGCTGTCCGGCGAAGTCACCGTAATGTGGGTGTACTGGCTGCGTGCCGTACCGTTCACGAACACGGAGTGCAGCATTACCGCCATCTGCGAGGTAATGGTGTCACCGATGACCACCTTGCTTTCGCTCTTGTTCCTAAAGATCACCTTGCCGTCGCGGTTCTTGATTTCCTTGATAAAGCAGGGGTCGGTCCAGTCGCCATCCAGGCACTTGAACACCTTGCCGGTAAGGAGGGTCTGGTAGGCGGTAGAAATTTCAGCCAGGGTAATGTCGTTCACGCCCAGGGGCATGCTGAACACTTTCTGCAGCTTCTGCTTGATGCCGATTTCCTTGGCGAAGCGTGCGTATTCGGCAAAGGCCAGGGAACGTCTGTAGTCGGGCCAATAACGCAGGTGTTCTGCGTCCAGGTAATCCACTTCGCTGTCCACCGGTTCCACCATGGTAGAAAGGCGTTTCATGTCGGCCAGCGTAAAGTGGTTGTACAATACCACGGAATCAAGAGGCGGCAATTCGACGGTGGGGTCCAGCTCCTGGGCCTGGCGGTTGCGCAAGATTTCGGAATAGCGTTTGTAATTGTGGTTGATAAATCCGATGGTCTTTGCATCCTTTTTCGATTGCTTGATGGCGATATCGTTAAAGGTGCCGTAACGCAGGTTCATGACATCCCGGGCCTTGTCGTCCTTGCCTTCCAGGCGGTAGCGCTCGGCCAGGGCGTCGCGGGCCTTGGTGAATTCGATTTCCCGCTTGGTGTCTTCCTTGAGAATCAGGCCGAACTTGTCGCGGAGTCGTTCAAAGAACTTCTTGGTTTCTTCTTCATCGTAGCGGGCCATGTCATTGACGGCGGCGATTTCGTTGAATTCTTCCTGCGAAAGCTTGTCCAGCAGGTGTTCCAACAGCCAGATGCTGGCGATGTTTTCGGAGCGGGTGGCGGACCAGGCGATGCTTACGACGTCGCCCTTGTTCTTGTGGTCCGGTCGCGGGAAGTAGAACTGGTTGGTGAACTGGAACACGTTGAAGTCGTTTTCCAGCATGTCCAGGTAGTTCCAGTGGTACTTGAGGGCGAGTGCATAAAGAATGGGCTTCCAGCTGGAACCCAGCTGGCGCACGGCCTTGAAGCTACGGTCAAATCCGGTGTTGTGGAAACCGCCCTGGCTAGCAACCACCTTTCCGTTCTGGATGGCAAAGAGGCCACCTTGCAGTACAGGTTCCGTTTCAATCTGGCAGGGGGCAAAACCGTCTACGGTCTTGTCGTCCATCACGCTCACCAAGAGAATGGCTCCCTTCTTGAGTTGCGGTGCCAAAATCTTGTTCACGTCACCGCCGGCCTTTTTCGCGAAGTCCTTCACGGCGGCTTCAGAGACCAAGCCCTTGAGCTGCCCGAAGCTGAGGGTCAATGCCTTCAGGCTTCCCTTGTCGTCAACCATGATGCTGTCGACGGTGCCGTACAGGTAATCGCCCTTGCGCGCCGTCTGGGCGCGGTTAGCGAACTGGGCCTTGGGCAAAACGAAACCGCCCAACTGCATCTGGAGCCCGCTGATGTTTGCCTGCAGGGCCGTCTTTGCGGCGTCCTGGCTGCGGGCATCAAGAGTGGTGGTAATGGAAAGCTGGGCCTTGCGCCAGTCCTCGATTCCCTCGGCTTCAAACTTTTTCTGGAAGAATTCTCCATCCAGCTTTTCTTCGATGCGGTCCAGCATGGTGCTTACGCTAAAGCGGAAGTTGCCGTGGTTGAATTCCAGCGGCTTGGCCAGCGCCTCGCTCATGTCTTCTTCGGAGATGTAGTTCTCTTCGACCATGCGGCCAAGCACATATTCCAGGCGTTCCTTGCCGCGGGCCAAAGCTTTTTCGCGGCGTTCGGCGTTACGCTGAATGAAGGGGTCGTAGTTGAAGGGGCCCTTCACCGAGCCTGCGATAAAGGCGCATTCGGCAAGTGTCAGGTCCTTCAGTTCCTTGTTGAAGAAGTACTGGGCGGCAATGGCCACGCCCTTGCCGGTACCTGAAACGTGGAACTGGTTCAGGTAAAATTCCAGGATGTCTTCTTTGCTAAAGTGCTTTTCCATGCGGAGCGCGTTGATGAGCTCCTTGCCCTTTTCCTTGATGCTTCTTTCTTCGCGGCCAAAGATGTTCTTCACGGTCTGCTGGGTCAGCGTAGAACCGCCCTGGCGCATGTGCCCGCTCTTGATGTTCGAAATCATGGCGCGGGTAAAGCCGTAAATGCTGAAGCCGGAGTGGTTCCAGTAGCCTGCGTCTTCGGCGGCAATCAATGCGTTCACGATATTTGCTGGAATGTCGCCATAGGGAACGTACACGCGGTGGTTTGCGTCGAAGAAGGCTCCCAGAAGCTCTTCGCCGTCATTATAATAGACGCGGGTTTCGCCCGAAAGCACCTGCAGAATGGTGGATCGGTTGAACTGGTTGTCCGGATCCTGGGTAGGCAGGATCTTGAACACCACGATGTAGGCGGGAATGCAACAAATGAGTCCGACCAGCGCAAAAGCGGCCACGATTTTTAGCACTTTGGATAAGAAACGCATGCTAAAAATTTAGAAAATTTGGTTTTTCGCTCCATGTAATGTAAAAAAAAGTGCCATTATGGGGCTAAATTTGGCATTTTTGGGTCGATACCCTTGAAATTTTGCCGAATTTTATCTAAAATTTGTGTCCCCAAGATGGGAAGATGGCCGAGCTGGCCGAAGGCGCGTCCCTGCTAAGGACGTATAGGACTTAATCCTATCGCGAGTTCGAATCTCGCTCTTCCCGCTGCAAAGACCCTCTGGAGCAATCCGGAGGGTCTTTTGCTTTTAGAAAACGGAAAAATTTTATCTCTAGGGCCATTTTTTACTTGATTTTTCTATTTTCAGAATGGATATTATAGGAAAAGATTTTTCAAGGAGCTTAAAATGAAAGCATCAAGTTTTTTTGCCGGTCTTGCCTTGGGCGCTGTTGCTGCTATTGCCGCCTCTAAAAAACTCAAGGCCATGTGTGACGACGAAGATGATTCTTGCGACAACGATGCCGCGCTCAAGGATGCCGAAGACACCGTCCAGAGCCTCCGTAACTCTGCCGACAGCTTGCTGAACGATCTCAAGACCCAGACCGAAGCCAAGCAGACTTATGCCGCCCAGTGCGAAGATCTTAAGGACCAGCTTGCAAAGAAAGACGCCGAAATCAACAACCTGAAGAACGTCTGCGACAAGCAGGCCGGCGAAATCAGCAAGCTCGAAGCCGCCCAGGCCGGTTAATCTTCGAAACCGCCAATAAAACATCTTAAAACAGTGCTTTTTAAGCACTTGTTTTTGCAATTTGTCCGATTTCCAGCAAGGGAATCGGAGTTTTTCTTATAATAAAGGTATATTTGACCCATGACAAAGTACCTTTTTGTTCTGACTAGTTCCCCGAAGGATTTTTTCTGTGAACAGACGCTGGTGGCGATTGCCTCTTTGCGTGTGCATAACCCGGGCGCATTCGTAACGCTCCTGACCGACGACAAGACGGCGGCGACCCTTACCGGCCCCCGTGCGGTCCTCAAGGATGCGGTCGACGAACTCAAGGTACTGACCCTCGACGAAAAGTTTACGCCCATGCTCCGCTCCCGTTACCTCAAGACGGTCATGCGCAACGTCATTGACGGCGATTTTCTGTACATGGATTCCGACATCGCCATCGTGGGTGACCTTTCGATTCCCGAAGAATGGAAGGGTGGAATTTACGCGGTGCTCGATTTCCACACGAATCTTTCAAAGGCCATCAATCGCAAGAAAGTTTTGAATAACGCGAAAATGATGGGCTTCTCGCCGATTCTGAATGACGAAATCTTTAACGGGGGCGTGATGTTTGCGGCAGACACTCCCGAAGCTCGCAAGTTCTTTGAAACTTGGCACGAACTTTGGCTCTATTGCGTGTCCAAGAATTTCCCCTACGACATGGCAAGCCTTGCCGAAACGAACTTCAAGTTCGGCTACATTACGCAAAAAATGCCCGGAGGCTGGAACTGCCAGCTGGCTTACGGCAACCGTTTCTTGCCCACCGCAAAGGTGCTGCACTTCTTCGGTTCGCGAATCATCGATACCCGCGGCCACAAGGTGCCTGCCAGCATGGACTTGTTCTTGCCGAAAATTTTGCGCAAGGACTTCTACACCAACCTGAAGAATATTCCGGTGAAGGTCAATGCTGACAAGAGCATTACTATCAACGAATACTACGACGATGTGATTGCCCACGTCAAGGAAGAATTTGAATTCCAGACCCGCAAGGTGGGTGCTGGTGGCGCCTACATTATCCGCAGCTACGCCTTCGCCAAGTCGCTCTCCTGGCTGTACAAGCATTTGCCGATTCTCGTAAAACCGTTGCATCTTTTCGGTGCGCTTATCGGTAAGTGATTTTTCTATATTGCGATTGATTATGGGAAATCTGGAATCAGACAGTAAGTTCTTGAAAAAGGCGATGATCGTCAATATCGTGGGGACGATCCTCAAGGTTTGCGGTCCGCTGTTGACTTTTGTAATGGCGCGTATTTTTGGCGCCGCGGAATTTGGAATCTTCATTTCTGCACAGACGCTCCTTTTGACCATTGCCCATTCGTCAACCCTTGGGCTGGATAAAGGCCTGTACTGGTATCTTCCGCAGAACGGCTTGAACAACCGCCTCCGTTACGATGGCATTATGGAATCCTTCTGGATTTCGGCTGCGATTGCCCTCCTCTGTACGGCCGTGATATTTGTCGGTTCCTTTACGCCTTATATTTCCAAGGAATTGCCTTGGTATGCGCTATCGCTGTTGTTCTACATAGGCTGCTATGTTTTTGGTACCGCATCCGAAGGAAACCGTCATCCGCAGAATGCGGTGTTCGTGAATTCGTTCCTTACGGTGTCTCTTGCTCCGGCAACATCGATTGTTCTTCACTATACGGGGGTTCCCCATGCGCTTCCGCTGGGCCTTTTGGTGGGCCAGATGGTGGGGGCATGCGTGCTCTTTGTGCTTATCCGTAAGCAGTTCCCCGAAATGCCGCTACATCCGCGCTTTAATGTTTCGCGAGTACTTTTGAAATATTCGCTGCCGCTGGGTGTCGATGAATTTGTGTCGTCTTTCTTGATCCGTTCGAGCCTTTGGATGGTCATGCTTTTCCTTGGCCCCGAAAAGGCGGGCGCCTACGGCATCATGGTCACGATTTCCAATGCGCTGCAAACGATCCGCGTGGGCTTCACTCCTATCCTTACTCCGGTGGTGGCTGGCATGGACAAGGGTCGCCTCAAGACGGATCTCAAGCCGGTTTACAGTTACTGCGTCTTTATGGTCACTTTCATTCAGCTGATGATCGGTTTCTTTATCGTGCTGTTCCCGGACTTGATTTTGGGCATTGCGGGCAAGGACTTTATCGTACAGCCAGAAACTCTTGGCATCTTGTTGCTTGTGCATTTGGTGGCAGGCTTTGGCGGAATGTCTTATGTGGTGCTGAATGGCATGGGCAAGAGCCTCTTCTCGCTTATCATGGACATTGTTTCATTGGGTGTGGCGCTCATATCGGGATACCTGCTGATTCCTGCATTTGGACTGGTGGGTGCGGCACTTTCGATGCTTTGCTACAATGTGTTCGCCATCATTTGCAACAATGCCTATTTGTTCAAGATGAGGCTGCAACCCTATTCGATTCGCCTTTGGTCACAGGTGGTGTGGATTCTTCTTTTGATTGCATTCTATATCGCTCTCAATATGCAGGTATTTGTTTTATCCATGATTGAAAAGGCCGTTGTGTATGTGGCAATCATTGCTCTCCTTGGGGCATACGGACTTGTTGTGAAAAAGAGAATGGATAAAGACCGTAACGCTGTTTCGGCGAGGGACTAATGTATTGGTTCTTTTTTGGCTTGATTATGATTGCGGGGCGTTTTGCTCTGCTTTGTTCCTTGTACATGCTCGATACGCCTACGGGAACATCGCTGGTGCCCGACTATAATCGGTTCTTATGGCATACCCTGTATTGTGAAATTGGTTTTGGCATGGCGACAGCCTCGCTCTTTTTCGGCTTGTCCTTCCTGGTTCGCGGGAAAGGATTTAAGGTGCTGAAAATTGCGTCGGTTGTTTTTGCCGCAATTTATTTCCTATTGTGTGGTGTCGATGATGAATTACAGCGCTGGATGAGCCAGAAGCTTTCGCTCTCCTTTATCAAGACCTATACCTATGCATGGACCGATACGGGGCTTGTATCCAAAATTGCGTTGGGCGGCCTTTCGCATTTCTTGCTGACGGTTGGCTTGGTCGTTTTGTCTGTTACAGGATTGTCTGTCTATTCTTACAAGATGAATCTCGAAGCGGTGCTGCGCCGTCCGATTCAGAGGAAGACATGGATTTCACTGGGACTTGTTCTTGTTTTTGCGGCATTGGGATGTACATCGCATTTGTGGTACAACTATTCGCGGCACCGTTGGGATAGAATCCGTCCTGTCGTTTACTCTCTGGTGGGCGACTTGGCTGAATCCTTTATGTTCCAGACGGAACCCGCGGATTTTAGAGAAGGAATTGAAATCTTGGGTGGAAACCCCGATAGTGAATATCCGTTCTGGAAGGAATCTCCGAATGAAGAATCTTCTCTCGCCGCATTCAAGGCGAAAACGCTAGAAGAAAAACCGGATATCCTTTTGATGACAATCGAGTCGCTAAGGGGCTGGTCTCTCGATATGCGTGTGGAATCCATTTGCGAAAAGTTCCCGAACTTGTGCAGGTTGTCAAAGCGGGGGCTGTATTTCCCCAATGCCTATAGCGTTGGAAATCCGTCGGTAGAAGGCTTGCTTGGAATTATGACGGGTGTCATGAGCCTTCCCAATAAGACATTGCTTCGCGATTTTCCGAATACCAACTTGCGCGCTTTTTCAGAAGTCCTTTCGGATGCCGGGTACTATAACGAAGTCATTCTCGGGGCTGACCCTCGTTTTGACAATGAAGAAGCCTGGTATAGCAAGTGGTTTGACTATCACGAATTCAAGCCGGAATATGAAGACGATGTCTCTTCTGCTTTAAGATTTGTGGAACGCTATAAGGAACGTCCCAAGGACAAGCCGACCTTTTTCCATTGGATGAGCCTCAGCATGCATACGCCGTTTGTGTTGCCGGCGGAGATGGGTGAGACGCCGGAGGATCCAGGCGAGGCCTATTTGCGTGCTGCCGCCTATATGGATAGTGCTGTCGGGATTATTCTGGATTCCCTTTCGCAAGACCCGCGTTTCCAAAATACGCTGGTCATCTTGACCGGTGACCATTCTACGCCAAATGGAAAGCAACAGCAAGTTTCAGAAAGAATTGGAATGGGTAACGAAGGCTTCTCCTGGATATCGATAATGATTAGCGGTCCGGGAATTGAACCTTCCGTCAATAAGAGTATCGTGTCGCAGGGAAGCATTTCGAAAACGGTGATGTCGTTCTTGGGTCTAGACGTCTCGAACCATTTTATGGGAATCAACTTGCTCGATGATTCCTTGGCATTCAAGGAAATTCCTGCCTGCTATTCGTTTAGATACGGAACGATGGCAATGCGAAAAGATTCCATGTCGTATTACGTGGTTCCTGTAGACGGCGATGATCCTGCCATTGCCCAGAAGGTGATTATGGAACCCGACTGGAATACGGATGATCCGGCAGATGGTTTTGTCACCGGTATTCCTGTAGAAGTTCCTGAGGACTCTTTGGTCGAAATCGCGCGTAAGATGCGTGCCGCCGCCAAGGCGTGGGAATATGTCGTGTATTTAAATAAAGTAATGCCTCCGCAATCATTATGATGACCAGACTTTCTAATATCGTTCGCAATCCATTTGTTGTAATGGTCCTGATAGCACTTGTGCTCCAGACGGTGATGCTTGTGCTTTTTTATTCACTTCCGGATCCGCTCGGGCTATCGCTTACGGAAATGTTCGAGGGTAAAACGATTTGGCAAGTGTTCATGGCGTTTGGCGCCATTATGGCGATAGGAGCACTGTTTGCTTTTGCTCGTGCGCCCCGCGGCCTTGCGATTTTTTATGCACTGTATTTTTTCTTGGCAGTCGTTGACTACGATGTTTTTCGCTTTTCTCATCAGCGCCTGTCGTATTCCTTTTTGCGTACTTATTTTCACTTGTCCAACATCACGGATGCGACGACTGTTTCGACATTAGGCGGAGACCTTGTCGGGACCATTTCGTGGATTGCCCTTGTGCTTTTGGGCTTTGTTTCCGCCATTATTTTTGTCGTTGCCTATACAGTGATGCTTCGCAAGCGTCGGGCGAATTTGGTGCTTGACAATCGTAACGGTGCGTGGCGCCCTGCTTCAAAAAAGATCCCGACGGTTCTTTTGACGGTGGGACTTGCTCTTTCGGTGACACCGTTGGTGCTATTCTTGACAGGGGCGCGAGGCTGGTTCGAAATTCCGCTGGTTCATGTGAAGGTCGAAAAACGCTTTACGCTAGGCAAGCATACGCTTACGGCACCCATCCTTCACATTGCGGCTGTAGAAACATTTGAGTTTATTCACGACAATACCAAAATTACGGACGACTTGGTTAAAGATTTGGATTCCTTCTTGCCCGAGGACTTTGTGAAGGGTCGCAAGGATGCCTTGGAATACCCCATGTATCGTAGCGCACCTACTCATGAGTATAAGGCCAAAAAGCCCTATAACATCGTGTTCATTATGGGTGAATCTTTCAAGGGCCGTATCTTTAACCAGATGCTTTCTGGGGATACGGCTTTTGCTCCGAACATTTGGAATTTTGCGCAAGTAGGTGGCGTCTGGTTCAAGAATGCCTTTAGTGGAGGATATCCTACAGTGCGTGGTACGACGGCGACCAATCTGGGTTTTCCGTCGCACCCGAATCGCGATGTCCCTAGTTTTTATGCGGCAAACAAGTTCAAGGGCTGGCCTGAATTCTTGACAAATTATCAGCGTGCCTATGCGACGGTTTCTAACCCGATTTTTGACCATACGCTTCCCTTTGTCGAACGCTTCTTCAACAAGAATTGGTACTTGATCGGTGAAGACATTGTGGACGATATTGATGATAGTCTGGGTGTTGATTTGGCTATTGAGCTTCTTGAAAAAATGCCGACAGATAAGCCTTGGGAACTTTCGTTCAATACCATCTCTTCTCATATTCCGTTCTATGGCTATCCCAATGCTTTTGCAGAAAAGCCCGAAGATGCCATGGTGCGTTATCGTAATGCCATTCGCTATACCGATAAGCAGCTCGGCCGATTCTTCGACGTGCTTACGAAGCGTTCTGATTTTGAAAATACGGTGGTCTTTATTTTGGGAGATCACGATACTCCTGTGGATTCTATCGATTATAAGGTGCCGCAGCCGCTGGGTGTTGCGACGACGCAAATTTTCATCGGCATTTTCTCTCCTGACACCAACTTGTTCCAAGGCTTGACCGTTCGAGAAGATGTGGCGTCGCAGCTTGACTTGGGCCCGACCGTCTTTGATTTGGCGGGAGTCCGCGAGCCGAATCATTTCTGGGGCTACGACTTACTTGCTCAAGAACGTCCTGCGAACCAACCGTCGGTATTTTTCTCACAGAATTCCTATTACCTGGGATTCCGCGACCATGTGCTGGTGGGTGGGCTTGAAAATGAAGAAGTTTACAGCGGTGTAGATGGTGAATTTACCCAAGTTCAAGACAGTGTGTCGATTGGCTGGAAAAACAAGGCTGTCGGGGCGGCGCGTGTGTTGCGTTCCGTACTCCGTAACGACATCATGATGCCGTAAAGCCGCATTTCATCAGTTTAAATAGTCTAATTATCAACTACTTAAAGCTCTAGGTTTAGTCCTGGAGCTTGTTTTTCTATATTATGGGCGATGAAAAAGATTGAACAGAATGAATTTCGTGAAATCCAGATGTGTATCTTGGATGAAATCCAGCGCATTTGCAAAGAAAACAATTTGAAGTATAGCCTTGCTTACGGTACCTTGCTCGGTGCGGTGCGCCACAAGGGCTATATTCCTTGGGACGATGACATTGATATTTGCCTTTTGCGAGAAGATTACGAGAAACTGATTGCCGTTCTCAAGGACAAGAATGCTCCCGGTCATAAGGAATGGCTCACGCTGGTTGACGATACTTGCGATGGCTATTTCTACCCGTTTGCAAAGGCCTATGACAACCGCACGGCTGTGAAAATGGAACGCCACAAGGGCGAAATGGGAATTTGGGTTGATATCTTCCCGCTGGATGGTCTTCCGAAATCCCGTTTTTGGGAAAAGGCTTTCGTACTTTACTGCAGTTTCTTGCGCGTGATTACCCTCGCCATTACCACCGATTTCAAGTCTAAGGCTTATGATGCGTGGACGCTTTTGTACAAGCGCTTCTTCTACGCCGTGGCATGCATCGTGGGCAAGAAGCGTTTCTGCCGTTATGTGGAACGGGTCATTCGCCGTTATCCCACAAACCATTCGGGCCATGTGGCAACGCTTTTCTTCGATACCAAAACCGACCGCATTCTCGATCTTGAAAAAATTGCGGAAACGGTTGGCTATCCCTTCGAAAACCGCGAATTTAGCGGCTACAAGAACTTCGATTACTACCTGTCGGAATTCTACCACGACTATATGCAGCTTCCTCCGGTCGAAAAGCGCTATAATCATGGGCTCGATGTGTGGTGGAAATAAGGAAAAACCTATATTTTAAAAGAATTTTGAAATTGGGGTGTCGCCCCGGAAAAAGGTAAAACATGAACTACTTGGACAGAAACGAATTCAACTTCAAGCCGTCTCAAAAAGTGCTTGATGCCGTCAAGAATTTCGACCCGGAACAGCTCTGCTTCTATACCCGTATTTACGATGAAGGCAAAAAGAGTATTTTCTCGGTGAAGCTCAGCGAAATCTACAACGTTCCCGAAGAACAGGTGTTGCTGGGTTACGGTGGCGAAGATATCCTTAAGAATGCTGTCCATTACTACCTGATGGTGGGCGAAAATAAGACCATCATGATTCCGGAATTCTCCTGGTGGTATTACAATCGCATTGCCGGTGAATGTGGCGGTTCCTTCGAGATGTATCCGCTCCACGAAAAGGACGATACCTTCGCCTATGATGTGGATGAAGTCATCGCCCTCACCAACAAGATTCATCCGCGCATGTTGCTTTTGGCCTCTCCGAACAACCCGACGGGTAACTGCCTTACGCCGGAAGAAATTGGCCGCATCATGGAAAATATCCCGAGCGATACCATGGTGCTGATTGACGAAGCCTACGCCTCCTTCATTACGACGGATACGGCCTACATCGCACCCCTCGTGAGCAAGTATTCGAACTTGATTATTTCCCGCACGCTTTCCAAGTTCTTCGGCCTCCCGGGACTCCGCATGGGCTTCGGCTTCATGGGCAAGGGCCATGAATCTTTCCTGAGCTACGCCAACAAGTACCTGGGCTACAACCGCTTTAGCGAAGCGGTGGCCATGGCCGCCATCGAAAGCGAAGATCACTACCGCAAGGTCGCCGACGAAATGGAATGGGACCGCCAGCTGTTCAAGAAGGAACTTGGCAACCTGCCGGGATTCAAGGTGTACAAGAGCGTTGCGAACTTCATCCTTATCAAGTACCCGACCCGCATCAAGGAAGCCTTGCAGAAGGCGATGGCCGAACAGGATTACAAGATCAAGTTCATGAGCGACAAGGGCCTGGAAGATTGCCTGCGCATTACCCTTGGCCGCAAGGAACAGATTCAGGTGGTGGTTGACACCATCAAGCGTTGTGCTGCCGTATGATTGCCGTAATTCTTGCTGCAGGAATGGCGAAGCGCCTGCGCCCGCTCACCGATAACACGCCCAAGTGCCTCTTGGACGTGAAGGGCCGTTCGCTCTTGGAACGCTCCATGGATGCCCTGAAGGGCGCCGGTATCCAGGAATTCGTAATCGTGACGGGTTACCTGAACCACATGATTGAAGACTTCGTGAAAAGCCATTATGGCGATTCCATCCGCGTCACTTTCATTCACAATGCCCTTTACGATTCCACGAATAACATTTATTCTCTGTGGCTTGCCGGCAAGGCCGTTGCAGGCAAGGAATTTCTGCTGCTGGATAGCGACCTGCTTTACGACCCGCAAATCGTGAAGAACGTGCTCGCATCCAAGGCGGCGAACGTGCTTACGCTCATCCGCCACGAACTCGGCGAAGAAGAGATGAAGGTTGTGCTCGGTGCCGACGGAAACATTTCCGAGATCAGCAAGACCTGCTCTCCGAAGGCCGCTGCGGGCGAAAGCCTCGGCATCGAAAAAATCGGTGCGGCTTACTCCAGCGCTCTTTATGCCGAACTGGAAAAGATGATGAACGTGGAACACTTGGAAAATACGTTCTACGAACTGGCCTTTGAACGCATGATTCCCCAGGGCCATACCTATTCTGTTCTGGATGCGTCGGACTATTTCTCTTGCGAGCTCGATACGGTCGAAGATTTCGAAAATGCGAAGTCCACAATCCCCTTGGATTAGTGGCTTAGTAATTCTTCAAAGAGACGGGTCCAGTTATTTCCGATTTTGTCCGGAGTAAAGTCCAAGGAACGCTTCCAGCCGTTTTCTTGGACTTGCTTGCGGTATTCTTCGTCTTCAATCATTCTTGAAAGCGCTTTGGCCAGGGCCTCTTCGTTTTCGCTTTCTACGCATAAGCCTTGGGAATCGTTTTGGATGATTTCTCTTTGACGGCCCTTGTAATCGCAGGCGATGCAGGCGGCTCCCTGTGACATGGCTTCAATCAGCACCATGCCGAATCCTTCGTAGCGGCTGCTGAGGACGAATATTTCGGAGTCGTCGAAGAAATCCTTGATGTTCAGGTGGAATCCGGAAAGAATGACGCGGTTTTCCAGGTGGTTTTCAGCAATAAGGTTTTCCAGATACTGACGTCCCTTATCTCCTTCGCCAGCAATTTCAACAGTCCAATCAGGATATTTTTCCTGGATCCGTGCCCATGCCTTAATGAGAATGTCGAAACCCTTGCAATGCCAAATATTAAGGCGGCCGGCGGCGAGAATTCGTTTTTTCTTGTTCGTATTGATTGCCGTTGCAGGCGCTATGGAAAGCGGGTTGGGCATGACCACCGTTTTTTTGAATCTCTTTACGACGATATCGTGGTCAGTCTTTGTCAAAACGGTAACGCAGTCGTAGACGGCGTTGAAATAGAACTTGAGTAGGTAAGGGAAAAGATGTCTTTGAGAATAAGGATTCTTTTCGAAAGAGCTGTGGTCAGACGAAATGATTTTCTTGTGGAGCCCGAAAGCCGCCAGGTATGTGTAGAAAGTGGAATCCGGCATGACGCCGATAATGATGTCGGGATTCTCTTTTTTTATGGCGCGGCGAAGACTGAAAATCTTGAAGGGGAAAAAATGACGAAAACAGGGGAGAATTTGAACATTTTCGTCGATAGGGTAAAAGTCAGAAATGTTGTTTCGTTCTTTATTGCTTACGAAAAAAATTGTGTGCCCCATTCGGGAAAATTGATTGGCGAGTTGAACTGCCACATTTTCCCCGCCACCACGGGCGATTCGGTTAAGGACTATCATTATTCTCATAAGCATAAATCTAGTAAAAAAAGAATCCGTACAAATTTTTTATATTTTGCATATGGTTACAAAGAAATCCTTGCAAGAAAAATTCTCAGCGTGGTACATTCCACTCATTTGTAAGCACCAGTTCAAGGCTTTGGCTTTCTATCTCCTGCTTGCCGCATTGTGCGCTTTCCCCATTTTTGTTAAACCGGGTCTTCGACTGGATGCAGACCTTTCCCATTTGCTTCCCGATGAAACCCCTAGCGTTCTTGCTTTGCAGGAATCCTATCAGCGTTTTGGTAGTACGGACCGTTTTACGATTGCCATCCAGAGCGATGATCCTGAAATTGTGGCGGCGATGCAAGATTCCATCGAGAACTACATTCATACCCGCTGGCAAGGTGATTTTGTATCGACGCAAAAAGATGAAGACAATCAGTTCTTCAAGGACAACGCTCTTCTCTATTTCCCGGTGTCCCACCTGGAACGTATCCGCGATAACTTGGAAGATCTGCAACTGGAAATCGGCCGAAAGAATGGTCCTCTTGTTGTGGACCTGTTGGGAGAAACAACTGCCGCTGCATCTGAAAAGAAGGAGCGCGTGTGGTTTGATGAAAACTTGCCGCAGCAACTTGGCCTTCCAGATGAAGCCGTAGGTGCTTTTGCGAGCTTTATTCAAAAGAGCAAGACTGAATCTGCTGAAGAAGAGAGCGATGAATGGCATCCCAAGGATCCTGTGCCCTCTCATCTGAAGTCTCGTCTCATTGGCTGCCCGCGTCCCGATAGCACGGGAAAGATTTTGTTTAATGGCGTGGTGAATGCAAAACTCATTAAGCCCTCTACGGACTACGAATTTGTTACCCATATTCTTGCACGTACAGATACGTTGCTTCAGCATTTCAACGGAAAGACTTATCCTGTTCCGACTCGCTTTACTGTGGACGGTACTTATGAGGGCCTTAAGGAAGTAGATGAAGTTGCCAATGATAGTATATTCTCCTTTGGCATCAGTTTGGTGCTGATTCTGCTCCTTACCTCCTATTTCTTTAGAGGCATTAAGGGACCGATTCTTGTAACGAGTTCCGTGCTTTACGCCTGCATTCCGACTTTTGCCTTTACGGCTCTTTTCTATGGTAAGTTGAATCCGTTCACGGTTTTCGTGGCCTCTATTATCCTGGGCATCGGTATTGACTATTCTATCCACATGTTGGGAACTGCTCAAAAACTATTACGCGAAAAAGCTTCTTTGGAAGAGGTCCTTCAAGAAGCCCAAAGGCGTATGCTTAAGCCCTTTGTCTTGGCAAGCTTCACCACCATCGCAGCTTTCTTGACTTTGCTCGCCGCCCATTTCAAGGGTTTCTATGAATTTGGTGTGGTGGCATCTGCGGGTGTTTTCTTCAGTATGCTCACCTCCATCCTGGTGCTTCCTGTTTTCATCAAGTGTATGGGAGGCATTCCCAAGGCTCCTGACAATAGCTTCTTCCCCAAAGCCTGGACAGAGGCCAAAATCCTTAAGTTCTTCCAGACAGCAGCAATAGTCGGTTTTGTTCTTGGTGGAATCGCGCTCTATTTTGCACCGAATGTGGATTTCGAACACGACCTTAAGAATCTTCGTCGTACATCGACTGTGAAGACGGTGGAAGACAACAAGATTTCTACCAAAGTGACTCGTGCTAGCTATAAGGCCAAATCGTCTACGCCTGCGGCCGTGATGGGCTCCAAGGTGTCTCAGCTGGATCAACTCTACGATACGCTGATTTATCGCCTCAATGTGGAAAAGGATTCGATGTTGGGCAGCTTTATAACGCTCAAGAGCTTTATTCCGCCAAAGGATTCCCAGGAAGCCCGTCTTGAAGTTATTGAAGAAATCCGTGAATTGGTTGAGGCCCGTGTCTTTGACCGCGCCGAAGGAGAAGACTCCGTCAATATAGCCAATTTGCGTAAGCTTGCCGCAGTTGAAAAAACTTTTGCTCCAGAAGATATTCCTAGCTGGATTCTGGATATCGTTCGTGAAAAGGACGGCTCCTATGGCAAGATTGGCTTTATCTATGGTGATTTCCCCAGTTGGGATGCAAAGGCCTTGCAGCGCTTCCAGGACCGTTATGGACATTGGAATTTTGATGGCGAAGATCTCCGGACATTCTCCTCGCAGTTTATTCTTTCAGATGTGATATCTTCTGTAAAGGAGGATAGTTTCAATCTGGCGATCGTGATTGTTCTTGTGATTTTCGGTACTCTTCTTATTTCGTTTAGGAAGCCGAAGATTTTCGTTGTGGGTTGCATTCCTTTTGGTATGGGCGTGCTTCTTACCTTGGGCTTGCTGGGTTTCCTCAATGAAACCTTCGATTATGGTAGAATCAGTATTTACAATGTGATTGTGATTCCCATGACATTGGGTATCGGCATTGACGCTACGATTCACCTGGTGTCGGCATGGACCTCTAACAAGAAGATGACGCTTCGCGGATTGATGGATACGACTGCCCGAAATGTGATGGCCAGTTCGTTGACGACTATTGCGGGCTTTGTGGGATTCCTCTTTACGACCCATAAGGGCCTGAAGGGAATCGGTGACCTCGCCTGTATGAGCATATTCATATTCCTGGTGGCAAGCATTGTGTTCTCAATGTTCCTGTGCGGCAAAATCCTAAAGAAGGAGTAGTCGGGTGAGATTCATTGAGTTATACCGTAGCATCATGCAAGGTGTTTGGAACATCGGTTTTGTCGAGAACACCTTGGATGAAGTCATTGGTGGTGAACCGCTGAAAATCAGGTGGTTGAACCACAATTGTAAGGATCGGTGGTTTGCGGATCCTTTCATTCTCGATGTTACGGATGACAAGATATATGTCTTAGTCGAAGAATACTACTATCCTCACAAGAGAGGCCGCCTTGCTATGCTTACCATTGATAAGGCGAGCAATAGCCTTCTCAAGGTAGATACCATCCTAGAGCTGGATTCCCACCTCAGTTTCCCGGCAATTATTCGTAGGGGCGATAAAATTCTGGTTTACCCTGAAAATTTCAAGGGTGGTGGCCTGAAGCTATACGAATTGGACTTGGAAAAGCCTGCTTTGGTGAATGGAAAACCGATTAGCGACGCTCTCCTTACGGATGCGGTCTATACGGAATTGTTCGGCAAAAAACAGATTTATTCCACGGAGATGCCGACGCCGAATGGATCCACGCTAGGTGTATATGAAGTGAACGAAGCTGGAATGTACACTAAGGTGAAGGAATACCATTTCCCTGAAAACATTGCCCGAAATGCGGGCGATTGGTTTGAATATAAGGGAAAAATTTATCGCCCAGCCCAGGAATGTAATGTGGAATATGGCCATGCCATATCTTTCCAGCAAGTTGAAGAATCTTCAGAAGGCCTCGTCTTTAAGGAACTGTGGAGAAAATCTTCTCCGCACCCGACTATGAAGGTTGCCTTCCATACGTTCAACATGTATAAGGGCGTGATGGTTGTGGATTGCCGGGGATACCGCTATAGGGTTCCCGCTGGCATCATCAACTTCTTTAGACGCTTGTTTTTATAGACCCTTTTCCAAGCTGTAATTCGAAATCTTCAGCAAAGTATCGAGAGTCGCCCCTAAATAGGTTTCTATGGTGCGGCTCTCTTCGTTTTTGTTGCTACCGGTGATTTCTTTTTCTTGACGGAGGTCGTTTTCTGCAAAGAGATGCGTTTCGTCTTGTGCGGGGTACTTTGCAATAAAGCGATAGCCGTCGAATCCGATGGCCGCATAGCCGGAGTAGGCGCCGAGCGAAAGTCCTGTATCGCCACCACGCAGCAGGTTGTGTCCCATAAAGATGTTCGGTACGGCGAATCCGGCCAGTTCAAGCACGGTGGGCGCAATGTCGATTTGGGCTGCGGTCATCGTGTCACGAGTGGCTTCTAAGCCCTTTCCGTGGATAAAGAACGGAATCCAGCTGACATTTGAGTATCCGCCGCCGCTCATGGTAGAAACTCCGTTTTCGCCCAAGGGGAAACCATGGTCGGCCATCACGATGACATAGGTGTTTTGGTACCATTCCTCGTTTTGAACGGCGCGGATAAAGCGGGCGAGCTGTCTGTCTGCATAACCCATCGTCACGTTGATGCGTTCCTGCAAAGGTCTCGTCTTTTCTTCGTCAGTCATGCCTGCGGCAAAGTTAAAGGGATAGTGGTTGGAACGCGTCATCAGTGTCGCAAGGAACGGCTTTCCTTCTTTTGAAAGCGTGTCGCGAACATATTCAATCGCATGGTCCATAAAGGTGGAATCGTCTTCACGATTGCGGTTGTAGTGCTGCGCCGTGTACCATTTCGCCATCCATACACCTAAGTTATCCCAAGCGGGATCGGCTGCTGACATGTAGTGGGTGGTGTAGCCTGAATCGGTAAGTGTCGAGACGAAACTTGGCAGGGTGATATGAGCCAGGTCTGTTGCTTGAGAAAGTTCCGTATGGTCAGGAATGCCGATGTGTGTGGAAAGCACGCCGCCGGTCGTGGGAACGCCACTGGTGTGCATGCGCATCCATACATGGGAATGTTCGGCGAGAGAATCCATAAAGGGGGTCGGGGAGGGCTGTATTTGCGGGTTCATGTAACCCGTGTTAAGGCCGCGTTGTGATTCCATTAGCACCAAGATGAAGTTGGGCTTCATTTCGCGCTGGGCTTTGAGCTTTTCGCTGTTCAAGAGTTCGGCTTTAGGTACACGGTAAAGTGGAAGCCCGTTTCCTTCCTTGGCGCTAGAGAACTCCCATAAAGAATCACCTTCAATCTTTTGCCACAAATTTTGATAGGATGTCTTATAGGCGTCAAGGTCTTTATCTGAAATGCCTGCGGATTTTTCGGTATCGAATAGGTCCTTGTAGATTAAGGATACAACGGGACAGAGCTTTGTCATGCGGGAGCTGCCTGTCCATATAAAGTAAACGTACGAATAAGAAGCGATGTAGAAAATAACCATCGCAATGACAGATTTTCTCATATAAAAATGGTTCGCGGGACGGTACCATTTGCAGAGTAATCTGTAGAGTACATAAGTCAAGGGAAGCATCAGGACAAGGACGACAAACTGCAAATAGGGTACAGACAAGTCGTTTGCCACGTAGTCGTAGAATACAATGATAGATGATGTGTCCTTGTAGGTATCCACCAGTCCGAAGGTCAGGTGCCCGCCCAGGAATCGCTGGGTTTCATTGTCGAGAAGGGTAAAGAAAAGGATTACTCCGTGGAATACGGCGTATAAAATCGTCAGGGTTTTCTGGATGGCTTTTTTTGCCTTGTCGGTTTTCAGCGCATCGGCAATCTTGATGCCGATGGCGCCGATGATAAGGAATACCACCAGTGCGTTCACGATCCACATGAAGTCGATGCAGACCGCATGGAAAATAAACCAGTCCGGCTTGCTGACAAAGGGAAATCCGTAAGGGTTGCTGCGGAAAAGGAGCAACACTCTTAGAACAATATGCGTCACCCACGCCGCAAGGGAAATCAAGACCAGGTTCTGCAAAGGGATAAGCCCGGTTGCTACATTCTTCAAAAATTCAATAATACGGAGTTTCATGCGAATAAAATAGAAAATCAAATTATCTATATTTGGCCTATGATTCTTCAAAAGTGGGCGTTGATACCTTTATTGCTGATCGGTCTGTTGATGACCGCTTGCGAAGAAATTGAAGAAGAAAAGCCCTGGTTGCAGGTTGAACGCCCCGAAATGCTTTTTACCGACACAACCCTCATGGACAGCTACGACAAGGGTGTGCTGGCTTGGAAACTGAAAACCGCCTATTTGGAACGCTGGGGTGACAAGGAAGTGGTCTTTGTGCGCCCGGTGCTGGTGGATATCTACGATTCCCTGGGAGAACGAACCGCATTCTTGCGTGCCGATTCCGGCCGCATGGACTTGAAGTTTACCTACGTGTATGCCTATGGCCACGTTTACGCCCTTACGCCTAAGGGCGCTTCGGTACGTTCGGACTCCTTGATTTGGAACAAGAAAGATAACCTGGTTAAAACGGAAAGCTATGTCCGCGTGGTCAGCGAAGAAGGCGACGTTTTGCAGGGCCGAGGCTTTGAAAGTGACGCCCATATGGATAACTGGCGCATTCTTTCCAGTGTCACGGGTATTTTCCAGGATGCCGCCCGTCGCCTCAAGGAAGAAGACAAGTCCCAGGCAAAAGAAATTGAATCCCGCGATAGCGCCCAGGCCGCAGCGGCTCCTGCATCTTCAACGGCCGCAACGGCTGCTCCGGCCAAACCGGCTGCGCCTTTGCCGGTAAAAACTTTAACACCTTCCGCTCCTGCAAAAGCTGATACTTCGAAAGAGGCCGAAAATCCTGCCCCCACCAAGGCAGAACAAGAGTTCCTGTCGAAAATCAGGAACAGGGGACTTCGCGCCAAAGCAAAGCCGAGGGACGAATGATGAAATCGTTCTCCCGCAAAATTTGGCTCTTGTCGCTGCTCCTGGTCGCCCTTCTTGCAACTAGCGCTGCTGCCCAGTCCTCGCCCTTGATCATGAAACATGCCGACAGCCTTGCTGTCGCCCGCAAGCGCGGAACGCTCTTGCTGCAAGGGCGAGTGCATTTCGTCCATGACAGCATCCAGTTCCGCACGCAACGCGCCTTTTGGCACAAGACCGCCGAAACCGTGCAGTGCAATGGCGGCTTCCTCTTTACGCACCCTTCGGGCTATATCCAGGCCGAAAACGGCCTGTACCAGAAAAAGAGCGCCATTGCGACAGCTTCGGGCAATGTCCACGCAGGCGATTCTGCGAACAGCTACTTGTTTACGGGCGAATACCTGGAATACGACCGAGAGAAAGAAATTCTCACCATGCCCCAGAAGCCCATGCTTTATCAGTTCGAAAAGCAGAAAAAGGGGAAAATCGATACGGTGACGATTTCCGCCAAGCGCATTATTTACAATAAGAAAGATGCCTTCGCCCAGGCTTTCGACCAGGTGAAGGTGACGCAGAACGAAATGGTGGTGACTTGCGATACGGGGTACTTTGACCGCAAGAACAATTGGCTTTCTATGAAGGGTCATCCCACATGCGATCTCAAGAATTACCACCTTACGGGGGATTCCATTTTCCTGGTGCTGGATTCTACGGGTAAGTCCCTGAAGTCGGCTTTGGTGATTCGCAATGCCCATGGTATCCAGCAAGAGGAACCCAAGAAGAATGCTCCCGGCAGCGTGACCGAAGCTTTTGGCGACACCCTTTACGCACAATTCAGCAATGACAAGATTGAACGTCTTTACGTGAACCTGAACGCGCGGGGATTCTTCTACGAAACGGACCTGAAGGAATACCGCAACCTGATGGACGGCGATAGGCTGGACTTGTACTTTAATCAGGGCAAGATGGACCGGGCCATTGTTTCGGGCAAGGCCCAAAGCACCTATTTCTACGTGAAGAAGGATCGTTCTGTTTCGGGCAAGAACGAAGCTACGGGAGATACCATCCATATCGTGTTCGATGCCCAGAAAAATGCGGTGAAGTCCCTGAAGCTTTTGGGGGCTGCGGCTATGGCTAGCGGCCGTTACATCGATATGGAAAAGGAACAGCGCATCAAGAAGGCTCAGGCGGATTCACTTAAGGTGGAAACAGGTGATAAGCCTCAATCTGAAATGATGAAAGCCCAATTGAATATGATAAAAAAAATGCGCGGCAAGCAGAACGCCTCGCCTAAAGATTTATAAATTATTGATGAATATTAGAGCTGAGCAGTCCTTATGAAGAATCTTGTTAGTACCATACGCACGGAACACCTGAGAAAGGTCTATGGCGGTCGCCAGGTGGTGAGCGACGTATCCATTCGCGTGTCCCAGGGCGAAATCGTCGGACTCCTGGGCCCCAACGGTGCTGGCAAGACCACCTCGTTCTACATGATCGTGGGAATGGTGCGTCCGGAGTCGGGTCACATTTTCCTCGACGATATCGAGATGACGGACAAGCCCATGTACAAGCGCGCTCGCTTGGGTATCGGTTACTTGCCCCAGGAAGCTTCTATTTTCCGCAAGCTCAGTGTCGAAGACAACATCATGGCAATTCTTGAAACCCAGGGCATGAAGCGTTCCGAACGCAAGCGCCGCCTCGAAGAATTGCTGGAAGAATTCAAGATTACCCACATCCGCAAAACCAAGTCCATGAGTTGCTCGGGTGGTGAACGCCGCCGTTTGGAAATTGCACGCGCCCTCGCCAGTGACCCTTCGTTCCTTTTGCTGGACGAACCTTTCGCAGGCATCGACCCCATTGCCGTGGCGGACATCCAGTCCATTATTTCGGGTCTCAAGGATCGCGGCATGGGTATCCTGATTACGGACCATAACGTGCGTGAAACCCTTTCGATTACGGACCGCGCCTACATTATGTACAAGAGCCAGGTGCTTACCGAAGGTTCTTCGGAATATTTGGCGAACGACCCCGAAGCCCGCCGCATTTACTTGGGCGATAGCTTTAGCTTAGGTTAGGGGGCTTTGTGGATATCGGAATTCAACTTGGTACAAATCAGCGACTGGAGCAGAATCTTTCGCCCCAGCTTAGGCAGTTTGTAACCATTCTGCAGAAGAATTCCCTGGAACTCGATACCGCTATCAAAGAAGAGCTGGAAAGCAATCCCCTTCTGGAATTGGACGATGCCGCTCCCATGGAAGAACGGGAAGTCCACGAAGACGAACTTCCGGATTCCGGTGCAGAACTGCGAGAAGTCAAGGATGACTTCGACGATTACGATTCGGGCGATTATTCTAGCCTCGAAGATAGCGCCATGGGCGACAGCTCGCTTTTGGACGGCGGCGAAGATATCAATTACGAACAGTACTTGAAAGACGGCTCCATGAACGAGGACGCCCCCTTCAAGGACTTGAATGTGGGTAACGATTCCGATGACGAATGGGACCGCCCCATCAAGGATCACGGCAAGAGCCTTCAGGACAAGTTGCGTGACCAGCTGTTGCTCTGGTCGGGTTCCCGCGAACAGTTGGAACAGCTTGCCCAGAGCAACTGTTCCGAAAAGAAATTCCGCTCCTTGGTGGAGTACCTGATTGATTCGCTGGACGAGAACGGTTTCTTGCAAGAGGCGACCCTCGATGAAACTCCCTTGCGTCTGTCCGAAGACCCGTACATTAACGAAATTGAATCCATGCTCCGTAACGAGGTTCCGCTGGAAGAATGTTCCTTGCCGGTGCGCGAGGCGGTGCATGTGCTGCAGGGCTTTAACCCCCGTGGAATCGGTGCCCGCAACCAGCGGGAATGCTTCTTGATTCAGGCTTATGCACTCCCGAGTTTCCCGCCGTTGGGTATCAAGATTCTTGAAAAGTGCTACGACGATCTGCTGGCGTTACGTTATGCTAAAATTGGTAAGGCTTTAGGCGTTTCTACCGAAGATGTGCAACGTGCGGTGGCAAGTTTCGCAAAGCTCAATCCCCATCCGGGTTTTCAGCTGTCCAATTCCCGCGTGCAGACCATTGCCGCAGACCTCAAGGTGGTGGACAAGCATGGCCGTATGGAAGTGGAATCGGTGCGTTCTTCGGTGCAGAAAAGGCTCCGGGTCAATCAGACCTACAAGGCCATCCTCGATGACAAGGGTGCATCCAAGTCCGACAAGGATTACGTGCGCACTCATTTGTTCAAGGCGGTGGAATTCATTAAGGCGCTGGATAACCGCTACACCACAATGGAACTGGTGATGCGTGCGATTTTCAAGCGCCAGAAGGATTTTTTCACCAAGGGCCCGGCATTCCTGAAGCCCATGGTGCAGCAGGACATTGCCGACGATATCAAGCGCGATGTGAGTACCGTGAACCGTTCGGTCAACGGCAAGTACGTGGATACGCCTTACGGCATTTTCGAACTCAAGCAGTTCTTTACCTCGGGTGTCAAGCAGGATTCTTCGCCTGATGCCGCGGAACTCAGCTCGGCAACCATTCTGGATGCCATCAAGAAGTTGGTGGACGAAGAAGACAAGAAAAAGCCCCTTTCTGACCAGGCCATTGCAGACAAACTGATGGAACAGGGGATCAAGGTGGCTCGCCGTACGGTGGCAAAATACCGCGAAGAAGAGCTCCACCTGTTGCCAGCCAGCAAGCGTAAAAAGCTCATTTAGGCTGGTTTTGGCCTAAAAAGGCCACTTTTGTACTAAATATTCCAAGTTGGAATAAGTTTTTTTGAAAATTTTTGAAAAACCCTTTGTTTTTGAACAAAAAAAGATGTATATACTCTAGACGTGGAGCAAAAAGCTCTGCAATACATACGAAAACCCTTTTTAAGGAGGTTAATATTATGGATATTCAGTTCTCTGCTCGTCACTTTAATGCTTCTGCCGGACTCCAGGATCGTATTCAAGAAGAAATGGATAAATTAGCTCGATTCTACCCGAATATCACCAGTGCCTCCGTTATCCTTGACCACGAAGTTGAACATCAGCGTCATTGCGAAATTACTGTTAATATTACTGGTTCTCAAGTAGTGGCCTCCGCCGACGAAGAAAACATGGGCAAGGCTGTGGATGTAACCCTTGAACGCATCAAGGTGCAGCTCAAGAAGGCAAACGACAAGCAGAACGATCACCGTGCCCAGCCAATGTCTGAAGTTGTATAAGCGGACGAAATCGTGGCTGAGTCAAGATTAAAAGACATCAAGATCCTGCACCGGGAACGTCTCCTGGTGCGGGACTTTTTTTTGCATTATGGCAAGGACCTGCAAATGGCTTGCCATTCTTCGGAATCGACCCTGGATGCCCCTATTGCCGAAAGCGGCATTAACAGGCCTGGCCTTGCCATGGCGGGCTTTACCAAGGTTTACAGCTCCCAGCAGATTCAGGTGGTTGGGCACACCGAATGGAACTACCTGGAATCCATTGGCCCCGAAGGCCGTGCAAAGGTTTTTGAGAATTTGTCTGTATTCAAGGCGCCCATGTGGGTGGTGACCCATTCCCAGATGCCTCATCCTGAGCTTCGTGCCATGTGCGAACGCTTGGGAATACCCCTGTTTTCTACCACGCTCCACACCTACGAGTTCAATAAGATTGCTCAGCGTATCTTGGAAGAATTCTTTGCGCCCCATGCCATTATCCACGGAAGTCTCGTGGATGTTTACGGTGTTGGCATGCTCTATGTGGGCGACAGCAACGTGGGCAAGTCGGAATGTGTACTGGACCTTGTAGAAAGTGGACACCGCATGGTGGCCGACGACGTGGTTCACATCAGTAACGTAGGCCGTGCCATTATCGGCCGTCCGGACCCGCTTATCAGGCACCATATGGAAATTCGCGGGGTGGGTATTTTGGATATCCGCTCCATGTTCGGTATTCATGCCATTCGTAAGGTGAAAAAGATCGAAACCATCGTGGAATTGCAACAGTGGCAGCGCGACGGCGGTTACGACCGTACCGGTCTCAACGAGCAGGAAGAGGAAGTGATGGGGGTAAAAATCCCCAAAGTGGTGATTCCTGTGGCTCCCGGCAAGAACCTGACCGTGATTTCCGAGGTCATCGCCATGAATACCTTGATGAAATATAGCGGTCAAAACGTGGCTCAGGACTTCAATGAGTCCTTAATGCAAAAGATTAAGGCCAAGGCCAAGGGCGAGTATGTCGATGATTTGTTAGATTTCGACAATCAAAATTGGTCTTACTATGAATAGGGTCACAAAACGCATTAAAGAGAACCTTTTACCGTTTGTCGTGTTCGTCATTCTGATGACGTCCTGTTCGGCGGCATGGTTCTTTTTACATCCGTCCAGTCCGTATCATGCGCGTTTCTCTTTTGTAGTTTCGTTCGATGCCGTGGGTACACTTTCTCCGGGAAACCTGGTCAAGGTGCGCGGCATTAAACGTGGCGAGATTACCAAGGTGGAACTGACTGACGATGCCGTCTATGTGACGGTTCGGGTCCTTGCCGAAACGAAGGTTCCGCGCAATTCGGAATTCCGCCTGATTACCGCGGGCCTTATGGGCGAACGTGAAGTATGCATTTTGACTGGCGATTCCAAGGAACTGGTCCAAGACGGCGATACGCTGGTAGGGCACTTTGACGAAGGGCTGAGCGGCTTCGGCCAGAAGTTGCGTGGCATCATTGCGGACTTGGGCGAACTGAAGGATTCTGTCCGTTCGGTGATGGATTCCCTTTCGGACGGGGAGGCCGGTGTGCAGATTCAGCGGGTGTCTAAAAAGGCCAAGAATGTGGTCTACAAGAGCCGCGTGAATGTGAAAAGCTGGAAGGCCGAGGTGGAGTCGCTTCTGGATAAATGTGACCAAAGCCTGGGAAAGGCGCAGGAGGCTTTAGAAGCCATTGCCCAGACTGGGGCGGTCAAGATCCGGGATCTGAACGCTTTGGTTGACCGTACGCGTCTGTTGCTTGAATCGGTCAAGAGGCTCAAGGACCAGTCCAATGCGATTATGGGTAAACTTGTGGAGGGGGACAACTCCGCTGGGCTTGTCATGGATTTGACTTCGCCTATCAACAGTGAGCTGGATAAGCTGCTTTTGGATGTCGATGCATTGCTTGAAGACATCAAAAAGAACGGCTTGGACATTAATGTTGATATTTTTTAAAAAAAGTTTACCCTTTTTGCGAAAAAAAAGTTATTTATCAGTTTATTGGTACAAACGAGTTAAATCGCAACCAAGGAGAAAAGACCATGGCTGAAAAGAAACCTGTAAAGATGAGCGATGCAGACCTCAAGTTCTTTGAGGATATGTTGATTGAAAAACGTAGGCAGATTGTTACGGCTCAGACCGACTTTGACAAGACCGAAACGTTCAAGAATCAGGCGCAGGCGGGTGAAGGTGGCGAATCCAATAGTGCAGACCTTGCAACCGACTACAATGCCCTGGAAACGAACTTCTCCTTGGCCGCTCGCGAAGGCAAATATCTGGTGTACCTGGAAGAGGCTCTCAAACGCATCAAGAAGGGTACCTTCGGTATCTGCAAGGTGTGCGGCGAATTGATTCCCAAGGCCCGCCTGATTGCTGTGCCTACGGCTACCAAGTGCGTGAACTGCAAGGAAGAAACCAAACGCAAGGAAAAGGAAGACAGCCGTCTTGAAATGGCTCGTATGCTTGCTGAAGCCCAGCGCCGCGAGATGCAGAAGCGCGCTGCCGGTAAGTAAAGGGGCTTGTCATCCCGAGCGAAGTCGATATACGAAACTTGGCAACTTGTTGCCTTAGTTGAGTTAGGTTCGAAGGAGCGGGATCTCTAGATACTTTATTACAAGAAAACGCCTCGCGTAATGCGAGGCGCTTTTAATTTTTACTGCTTATGGTCTATTAACCTTTTGCCAGCAGTTCCATGAGTTCACTGTCGAGGCGGTCCGGATTGTCGTACTGCTTAAGGCTCTGGTGCAGCGATTCTCCCTTCGATATGAGACCGAAGTCGAGGTTCTTGTAATTCCAGTAGCTGTAGCCTACGTCGGCATCACGGAGGATTTCCATGAAGTCGTGCATCCAGGCGAGCTGGTACTTTCTCGGCACCTGCACATACACGCCGAATTCGTTGCAGGCCACCGGCAAATCATACTTTGCACGGAAGTCAAGGGCGTTCTGGATGCTTTCTTGCAGGCGAGCCTTGTCCCACTTGCCGTATTCCACGTCGAGGCGGGTGGTTCCACCCTGTTCGGGAGCGGCGTAGTCGCCTGGCCACGGACGTTCGATCTTGAAGAACGGATCGTTGATCCAGGCGGCACCTTGGTGCGTGAATGTGACCGGCGTGTAGGTGTGGAAACTGTAGATGGCGTTGTCGTCATCCAGCGGCGTCAGGTACTTGAATTCGCGAGCGCTGTTCCACTTGTTGGCGCCTACCACAATCGTGTTCTTCGGGGCATGCTTGCGGATTGCCCAGAAAATTTCGTCCTTTACTTTGTCCCAAACTAGGGAGTCGGCAGCGGCCGGTTCGTTCAAGAGTTCCATCATCACGCGCGGTTCGCCGCTGTAGCGTTCGGCCATGAAGGACCACACCTTGGCGGTATCCTTGCGGGCGTCTGCACTCACGAAGAACGGCTGTTCCTGCGAGCAACCCAGATGGAAGTCGTGGCCCGGACACTTGTGCAAGTCCAGAATCACGTACAGGTCATTTGCCAGGATGTCCTTGATGGCCTTGTCCAGCAGAGCGAAAACTTCTTCTTTAGGCTTGATCGTTCCTTCGTCGAACAAGTTGAAGTAGTCCACCGGCAAGCGCACGTGGTTGAACCCCGCACCGCGGATGCGTTTGAAATCCGCGTCGCCGAGGAATGTCTTGATGTGTTCAATGATCCCGGGAAACCCTACGGGATCTTTTTCCTGGATGCAGTCTACCTGACTGAACCATCCTCCCAAATTCACTCCCCGCAGTCTCTCTTTAATCATTGTGTCACCAGTGTGTGCGAAAAGGCGGAATAGCCTTACTCGTTTACAATCGTAAGGTCTTCTTCGGCGATGTTCAGGCTCATGATGACTTCCATGTCATCGGGCAAGTCCTTGAAATCGACAACCAGTCCAACCTTCTTGGATTCGTCCTTCTGCTTTTCAAAAAGGACGACATCAAAAATCTTCATTCTTACCACCGCCTCTTGTGTGACGGGGATTTCTACAGTCATGCCCTTGCTAATGGGGCCTTCAACAATCTTGCCCTTGAACACCAGAGACGTCTGGTCGTCGCCGAGCGATGTCTTCTTTACATGGAATACAGCCATTATACCTTAGCCATTTTCGGTTATTCTTTGGTTATTTTATTTTTTGACCCTGTTGCAGGTCGTGGCGAAAAATTAACTTTTTTACATGGCTTTACGAGTTGGACGAATCCCTTTTTTGGTCTGTGCGCCGTTTTTTCATGACTTCCTTGGACGAGAATCCGAATTCCATGACATCGAATTTGTGGACGGGGCGCCTAGCGCACACTGTGCCGCACTTAAAGAGGGCCAAATCCATTTATCTCCGGCATCGTCCATCACTTTTGCGCAAAAGCCAGGGGCATTTGTGTTGGCTCCGGATATTTGCACCTCCTGCTCCTTTGAGGTTCGATCTGTTAAGTTATTCTCGAAGGTGCCCATAGAAAAATTATCCGGCAAGACAGTGTGCCTTACAGCCCAAAGCGAAACATCTATTAATTTGTTGAAAATTATCCTGCAGGAACGCTTCGGCTTGCAACCGGTTTACCGTGCCGGCGTTTACGAATCTGCAGATGACGCCTGTCTGCTGATTGGTGACCAGGCCCTGGAAGAAAACGAACGTCACCGATTTGCCTGCGATTACGACTTGGGAACCTTGTGGCAGGATTGGCTGCAGGTGCCCTTTGTCTTTGGGGCGTGGATCATTTCTAGGGATGCGCTGAAGCCGGAACTGAAGCCGGTGTTGCTCCGCTATTTGCAGGCCACCCGTGAAAGCGTTGAACGGTTCCGCGAAAATCCCTCTCGGTCGCTGGACAAGTGGCTTGCCCGTTACCCGGTAAACCTGCCCCGGGCCGTTATAGAAAATTACTATTCCGCGTTGGATTATCGCTTTACGGATGAAAGAAAACAGTCCCTGTCTCTGTTTTTTGAACATGCCGCGGCCCAGGGGCTTATCAAACAGGCGCCTGCCCTAGAGTTTTTGTAGACAATCACCCAAAACAATATTAATTTAGGGGAATCCCTAGGTTGTTTAATGGGAGGATGTTCAATGGTTGAAGAAAAGATTCTTATTGTAGACGATAACGCCGAGATCCTGGAAAAGACCAAGGACCTTCTGGTGCGTGTCGGTTATAGTGTTGAATGTTGTAATTCTGGAAAAGATGCTCTGGATTTTTTGGCCGACAATCAGGTCGATTTGGTCTTGCTTGATATCAATATGCCGAACATGAATGGTTTTGATGTTTGCTTGCGCATCCGCCAGCGCCATGCCTTGGACGACTTGCCGGTCATTTTCTTGACCAACCGCGAAGATTCTGATAGCGTGACTAAGGGATTCCAGGCGGGCGCTTCTGATTTTGTGAGCAAGAGTGCCATTGCCGAAATCTTGCTTGCCCGCGTGAACGTGCATATTCGCCTGGCCCGTTCACTGCGCAACTTGCGCGACATTTCCTTGACCGACGACATGACGGGTTGCTTCAACCGCCGTCATGGCATGTTCTCGCTGCGCGAATGGTTCTCGCGCTCCAAGCGTTACGGCACCCAGTTTGCCATCATTTATTTTGACTTGAACGGACTTAAGGCGACCAACGACCAGTACGGCCACCAGGCTGGTGACTTGCTGCTGCGTTCGGTGTCCACTGCCATCAAGGATATTCTGCGCGAAACAGACCAACTCTTTAGAATGGGCGGCGACGAATTTATGGTCATTTGCCCCGAAACCGATGTAAAGGGTGCCTTCGTTTGTGCTGAACGCATGGAGAAGATTGTTTCCGAAATCAAGATTGTCGACAAGCAGGCGTCTTTCGCTTACGGCGTTGCCCATTCTAGCGAAGACTACAAGGAAGTCGACGATATGCTGCACAGCGCCGATGTTTCCATGTACAAGATGAAGCAGGAAATGCGGAAAAAGTAGGCAGTAGACTGTAGACAGAAAAAAGTCCTGCTTAAAAGCAGGACTTTTTTGTCTATACGAGCTATCGGCTATTTGATCGAAGCGAGGAGCTTCTTCAGACGTTCGGCAATGGTTGCCCAGTCGCCTGCGGCCATGAGTTTCGGGTCGTAAATACTTGCTCCGAACGAAAGCAGGTTTGCGCCGGCCTTCAGGTAGCTTGCGGCGTTCTCTGGGTTCACGCCGCCACATGCCATTAGCGGAATGTCGCGGAACGGCCCGCGCAGCGCCTTGATGTATTCGGGGCCGCCCACGCAGTTTACCGGGAAAATCTTGACGGCGGTGGCGCCCAGGTCGAATGCCTTTTGCACTTCGGTGGGGGTGAGCGCACCCGGAATAATCGGAATGCGGGCCGTGGCCGAAAGGCGGATGATTTCGTTACGCGTGTTGGGCGTCACGATGAATTCGGCTCCGGCGCCAATGGCCTTTTCGAGGTCGCTTCCGTGACGGACCGTTCCTGCACCGACGGCTATGCCGAGTGGCTTGGCGAATGCCTTGATGCTTGCGATAATTTCTTCGGCATGCGCCGTGTTC
>JAFXLS010000086.1 GCA_017530965.1 Fibrobacter sp. | reverse complement strand
GCGACATCGACTGTTTCGTTGTAGCTAACAGGGTATTCTTCCTTGCGCAAGATGCGGGCGTAATCGGCTCCGACTTCGTCGGCAATCCAGTGCGCCATGCTCCGCAGGTGCCCAGACCAGGTGAAATACACCACCAGCACATCGCCTTTTTTCGAGAAATCCGCATCGGCATTCTGGTCGGCCCTGTTGCGTTCGGCGCAGCCTGCCAAGAAGAGCAGGGCAAGCACAAGCGTTAAGACAAGAGTGTAAATTCTAGCGAGTTTTTTCATGGAATGTTCCTTTTGGGCTATCTATTCTTAAATACAAATTAGATATAACATCACCGATTCGCAATAGTAAAAATACGGCTGGGATTAACGGTTTTACGGTTCGGAAATTTTTATAATTACTGGTTTGCGACGGGAACACCGACTAGAGCACTAGAAGAGAGCCGCAACAACCTCGCCGATATCGCCGTCGACGCATAGGCGTTCCCCACACTGTCGTGTGGGTCGGGCTATATTCTGGGGGCAATCGGCTTCGCTTACGCTTGCCGCTCACCTCCCAGAACCAAGCCCCGCTGCGCGGGTCTTGTCCCCAAGGGGTCACTATCCCTAACGCTGCGGGGGTTCCCCCCGCTCCCCCTCGCAACACAGGGCACGACCTACTCGGCCACGCCCTGTAAAACAAAAAACTCCTGCCTGATTTTTATCAGGCAGGAGCAATGTTATTCAAGTTATGTCGTTTACAGCTATGCGGCATTTTCCTCTTCCTTCGTTTCGGTGGGGAATTCTACCACGGTCGTCTCGGGAGACTCGGTCGTATTCTTCCCTTTTCCCTTGCGAAGTTTCAGGTGCACCTTCTTCTGGTCGATGTGGCTGTTCACAGCGTTGATGAACTGGATGCAGCCTTCGTCCTTGTCGAGGGTGGCCTTGCCGATAGCAAGCGTCGTCACGATTCCGAATCCTTCGAGGCAGCGTTCGCGATACACCTTGTTGGCGTCGGCCACCTTCGAAGCGATTTCCTTGTTGCGGTTCTGCACCGCCGTCAGGTATTCGTTGTGCTTGCTTTCGAGGTTTTCGAGCCAGGGCTTGAATCCGCAGGCGCTCAACTTGTCATCACCAATTTCCTTGAGGGTATTGATGAGGTTCGTGAAAGTACCCGTGGACTGGTCCTGATTCAGCCTCGTGGGGTCGGCGTTCTCGGCAAAGATCTTGCGGAGGCGTTCTCCCGTGGCAACCACGCCGCTGTCGGCAAGCGACTTGAGGCTCTTCGCAAAGTTCCTGCAAGAGGAGTAGGCGGCATTGCGTTCGGAATCAAGGCGGCTGACGGCCCTTGCGGCAGATTCGTCGACAGACACTTCAATGAGGTTAGCGTATTCGGTTACAGAGGTGCGGTAGGCTTCGATGGACTTGCGAATCTCTTCGCTGGTGATGCTTGCAGTCTGCTCAACGAAGTACTTGTGGAGTCCCAGGAATTCTTCGTTGCGGAGTGTTCTGTAGTTGAGAGCGTGAATCTTCATCATGATTCTATCCTCGTTCTTGAAGGTTGTCGGTTTTTGTCTCAGGAACTCTTGCGTTCCCTTGTCTTCAAAGATACCGCCAAAATTTCAAAAGCGTATCACCCCAAATGCCCGTTTCCGACGAAAAAACAAAAATTAAGGACAAAGTGCAATTGAGTACAAACTAACTAAAAACTTTGTCTGGGTTGCATTATTTTTTGTAAAAGTTGTGTCACGGCGATGTGTAGATTCTACACAGTCCTACACGCCGTTCCCACTGAAGCCGAGAGAATCTTCCAGCCAGGTGTCTGTCCGCTGCACCGAAAGGCGACTTTTCATCGCTTTTCTGCCCGCCGAATACTGCGCCCACCTCACGGCGAGCGCAGAGAGCCTTCCGAGATGCCGCATAAGGGTCCACAGCGGTCCCGGCAGGTTCCGGCGCAGCACATCATCCTCGAAACTTGCGTAGTGGCTTGCGCTGCCGGGGTCGCCCTGCCTTGCGGCGCGCCCGAACAACTGCCGGTCGATTCTGGACGACGGGTTACATTCCGTGGCAATCACGTGCAGTCCACCAAGTTTTTTTACCTTGTCCGGTATCTTGATATCCGTGCCGCGCCCGGCCATGTTTGTCGCGACAGTTATCGCGCCCAGGCGTCCGGCACGCTCGATAATCGCGGCCTCGTCGTCGCTACGCACGGCATTTATCACGCGGCATTCAAGCCCGAGAGCCGTAATCATTTCGGCCAGCGTTTCGCTTTCGTCAATATCCTTCGTCCCAATAAGCACGGGGCGGCCCGTCGCATGGACATTCATCACTTCACGGACTATGGCGACGCGCTTGCTTTCCTTTGTAGAGAAAATCCTGAGCATGGAAATCCTGCGAAGACAGCGGCGATGGTTCGGGACGCAGAGGACCGGGGACCCGTAAATAGTCCAGAATTCACCGAGGGCCTCCTTACCGGTCCCCGTCATACCCGAGAAATTCTTGTACAGCCTAAAGAATCGCTGGAAACTCATTCGGGCCTCAGTTTCCTTGAGCCCCGAAAGTTCCAGCCCTTCCTTCAGTTCTATCATCTGGTGAAGCCCGCCGTTCCAGGAACGCATGGGCATCTTGCGGCCCGTGGACTCGTCCACGATTACGACCTTCCCCTCTTCCACGACATACTGGCGACCGGCTACAAAAAGGTACCGCGCCGTCAGCGCCTGCCGAATCAGGTCCTTCAGGAATGCAGCCTTGGAAAAACCGCTCGACGCGGGGCCTTCTAGCCATTCGTCCATGTCCGTCAAGAAATGGATTGTGCGCAACTTGCCATCGACAAGGAAGTCGATTCCTTCCTGCAACTTTCCCGAAAGTTCGTAGGCCTGCCTGCAGCTTTCGTTAAAGCCCTCGTTCTTGTTTTCCCTAGAAATAATCAACGGGGTCACGGCCTCGTCAATCAACACGTTATCAGCCTCATCGACAATGGCGGTGCATAGCCCCCGCTGCACCACTCCCCTGCCGAACTCCCCGCCCTGCAAGCTAAAACGGTCCAGAAGCCGCTTCGAAAAGTTCTGCATCTTCCCCATAGCGATACGGTCCCGCAAGAAGTCGGCCAGCACTTCCTTCGCCGTAGAGTAGGTAATCGCGGCGGCATAGCCCGTCCTTCGTTCTTCCGGCTTCATCGCACCGGTCACGGCTCCCACAGTAAGGCCACAATAGTCAAACAGCGGCTTCATTATCTGCGCGTCGCGGCTTGCCAGGTAGTCATTGGCGGTTATCACATGGCACGGCATACCCGACAAGCCGCGCACCGCTGCACACATGGCGGCGGTAATCGTCTTGCCCTCGCCGGTGGACATCTCGGCGATATAGCCACGATAAAGGCAAAGGGCACCCGCAATCTGCTCCACATAGGGCCTATACCCCATCGTCCGGAAAGCGGCCTCCTGCATCAACGCGAATGCCTCGCAAAGGGTCGTATCATTGACAGGACGCTTGAGCAGGGCGGCAAGCCCTTCTATCCGCCCTTTCAGCTCGGCGTCAGACTTTTCCGAAAGGCTACGGCCAAGGCTGTCTATTTTCCGTGCGGTACGGAGAATGCGCCAGATAACGGAACGACGACTCTTGAAACGGCCGACCAGCCTGAAAACAAAGGCGTCGATACCCACGGGAATCTTCTCCACGCGTTTCAACGAAGTAAGCCTGTAGTCGCCAGTCAAGTCCATCACATCTTGTAGTATTTTTGCAACGCCTGCCGTACCTTGCGTATCCCCTGGACGGCCAAGGGAGCATAGCCAAGCTGAATACGAATCTTGCCCGTCCTTCCGTGCAGGCGGCGAACATCCATCGAATCGGGCATCTCGGCCCTTACAAGGTAAACGGGTTCCGCCGTCTGTTCCGAATACCCGTCGCTCTTCGTCTCGACTTCCCCACCCCCGAGCCAACCCAGCGCATTCGAGGGCAAGCGGTCTTGCGCACTGGGGATAGCCATGGCAGAGACAACCTTCAATTCCTTAAATACATCGCCGTGCAAGCGCACCGACGCGCGAACGGGCTTGTCCGTAAACAACCTTGCGCCATCTTCCTGGTTTACCACTGCCAAAAAATCGAACGCGGTCGTATCCAGCAAGATACCCAGCGAATCGCCCTTGCCTACCCAGCGCCCCTGATAGTCCTCGATGCCGGGCGCACTCCAGATACCGTCCATCCCGGCAACCAGGGCAAGTTCCTTCTCGCTCCTTTCGAGTTCCTCGAGTTCCTGCTTCAATACCGAAAGTCGCTTTTCGAGCGGGTGCATATCCTCGGGGGCCTCGTTCAGTGCACGGTAATACATCTGCCGCGCTTCCTGTATTTCGGAGCGCTTGGCCTCGGCGGCATACTTGATTTCCAGATTCTCCAGGAGCACGAGCGTGTCGCCCTTCCTTACCGCACTGTAGCTTTCGCGGTATAGCCTGGTGGCAAAGCCGCCCTCGTTCGCTATGGTGTTCTCGTAATGGCGGGCCTCAAGTACACCCGGAGCGGTAAACGTATCGGGAACGGGCAAGTAGAACAGCGCCGCAAACAACAGGGCAAAAAAAGCTACCGTCAAGACTGCCGCACGGTTACGGACCTGCGAAAGCCCCGGCCCCCAGAAAACATACCTGAAAAACTTGCCTACCGGAATAACCACCATGGTAAGGCAAAGGAGCACTCCCATGACAAACGAAAGTATCAGGTAATGCGCCGATATGGCGACGATAAACCCCGCAAAGAGGAAAAACCTGTAGACAGCGCTGGATATCCCGTAAACCGTGTATATCACCTTCTCGCCCGCCCTGAAGGCGACCGGTTCGGCGTCGCGCTTACGGAAGGCATATCGTTCCAGAAGGTACTGCAGGTGCCGTACGGAATGCTGTTGCAGGTTCGGCATGTCCAGCAGGTCGGTCAATATGTAGTAGCCGTCAAAGCGCATGAGCGGGTTCACGTTGAACAGCACCGTAGAGACCGAGCAGATGATGAACACATTGTAGCAGAGCGCACGGGCCGTGCCGCCGCCCAGGTTCGCCCAGAGTATGAGCGCCACCGAAGCTATAAAGAACTCGAAGAGCATTCCCGCGGCCCCCACAAAGGCACGGTGCCGCTTCTTGCGGAAAGACCAGCTCGCCGTGGCATCCACATACGGCAGCGGCGCAAGGAGCATGAACATCACGCCCAGCGTGTGGACCTCGCCGCCGTATTTCTTGACGACGCTCGCATGCCCGAACTCGTGGAACAGCTTCACGAACACGGTGCACACGTACACCCAGCCAATGTTCGACGGAGCAAGGAAACCTGCGCTCTGGTCCTTGAGTGCGTCGAAATTCTCGACACCGTACTTGACGGCGACAATGACCGTCGCAAGCCACACCAGCATCATCGGCGTACTGAGCAGGATGCGGATTAGCCACAGTAAACGGTTCAGGATCGGGTCGGGGTCGAATACCGGTATTCGCAGGAAAAAGATATTGAGCAAGGTGGACTTGACCTTCTTGCGGGTCTTTTTCTTGTCGCGGTCGAAAAGTTTCGTGCCATCTTCCACGCCGTCATAAAGCAGCATGTTGGCCTGGTAAAGCTGCGCAAGCATCTCGATGACTTCGCCCTGGCCCGGGATGTCGCCCTCGCCGCTTTCCAGCATGCTGTTCCAAATCTCGCCCACGGTCCTACTCACGGAAAGTCGAGAAACAAAGGAATAGGCCCCCTGCGGCAGGCGAAAATACTGGTTCGTGAACGGCTCGTAGAGCACATACCACAAGACGCCCCGATATATCTGGCGGTGAATACGGACGCTCGAACGGAGAGCTATACGGCTCCCCGCAAGGCGGTACCACGATTCGTGGAAAATCTTGCGCTGTTTATCGAGAGGCATAGTTTTCCCGTGCCAGACGCTACTGCGCGATGGATACTACCACTACGGTGTCTTCTTCCGCTCTGAAATAGATCTCGAAACAACCGTTTTCGCCATTCGGCTGGTCCGGCACATCCACCGAGTACCACCACGTGCTCGGAATATCCAGGTGCAGCGGTCCGGTAGCAGTTTCAAGGTCAACATCGATAGCCGGGAACCGGCCCTGACTTCCGATAAAGATAAGTTTCAGGTTGGGGACATAGTTTGTGTCACGGTAGAACTCGTGGAAAACGACCTTCACAGTTTCACCGGCAGTAAGGAACAGCGGAGTTTGCATGTCGTACGACTCTATGGTCGTTATGCTAGGTTCATCGCCCTGTCCGTTGCCGGTTTCGCCATTCCCGGTTTCACCGCCTTGCCCGTTGCCGGTTTCGCCGTCCCCGGTTTCACCGCCTTGCCCATTGCCGGTTTCACCGTTCCCGGTTTCGCCATCCAAGGGCTGAGTATTGTTGTCGTCGGGCTCCGTCTGGTTATTGCCATCGTCCGGTGCCATTTCAGAACCGGCAAATTCGATGTCCGGGACTTCGAATCCAGTTGCAGTCAGATTTCCGTTGAACACGAGGTTCTTGGACGATTCGTCATACACGTGGTCGCCCGTGTCGCCAGCAGTCTCAAGGGCTATGCCCTCGATACGCCCCTGCCTTACCTGGTCTTGCATCTCGTTTACGCTCATACCGGTGTCGCCATCGACGAAACGCCGCCTCTGTGCCTTGGTATAGTCGTTGTCCTCAAGGACAATCTCGACATTCTGGCTGAACACGCCGACGGGATTGTTGTGCTCCACCTTAAGCGATGCCCTGTCACCAATAACCACGTCGTCACCAGCACCGGAATAGACTTCGTCAATTCCTTCACCACCTACGACGACATCGCGGTCCTTGCCAGTCACAATCGTATCGCCAGCACCCTTCGCTACATTGTCATCAGTCATTGCAATCGATTCCGATGTAATTACCCTGTTCCTGTAGTCGGCTACGTTCTCGTCACCCGCGAACGGGATGTCCAAATCAAAGTGCAATCTGGCCTCGTCACCAAAAACAAGGTCCTTGTCGTGATCGCCACCAACTTCGATAGCCTCGGTCGGCAGAGAGCTCTTCACAATCTGCACACCGCTAAATACGGGAATATTGTTCCACTTCGCATCTCCCATGGTGGAATCATAACGACTAATGCTTACCGTAAGCGAACTAGCCTTCACATTGCGGAACACAACATAGTTGCCAATCATCGTAACATTCGGTGTTATGCCAGATGCAAGAGCCCCCTTCTGATAGCTGGTACAGGTGACCTGCTTGTATTCCCCATCAAAACAGTCGCCCATCCATTCGTTAAGGAAGTAGGTCTGGCCGTTGCTACCCGTAATCTTGAAAATATAGTCGTAACCGTCGCGCTCGTTGTCGATTCCGCTTATGTAAACATAGACATCGCGTGGATCGCTCTCGCTTGCGGGTATGTTGGAGAGTTCAAGCGTAAGCGTGTCATGGGCCTGACCGCAGACATAGGTCTTGAACATTTTATTGTTGCCGGTGTCAGCATCCATGGACGCGTTAACCTTTTCTGTCGGGGCGTCGTTATTGCCGTTGATATGGTAACGGAAATGCACGTCCGTCGGGTCCTGTCCGAATTCCCTCTGCTGCGAGCCAGCCTGGTAAACATTGTGCCAGTTCGAATCGACAACGACACCGGCAGACTCGCCCTGTCGCATAAGCAGGCTTTCCGGCGTGGAGATATCCACGAAGTTGAGCGACACGACATCAACCCCATCAAGGGTCCCATCAGCGGTGGGAGTCGCAGAAGCATCAATCTTGTCGACACCGAGGCCGCCCACCACCGTATCATCACCGTCGCCAGTCAAAATGGTGTCGTCATAGGTGGCAGACATGTCAGTCGAAATGACAGATTCCGCGGTCGTTATCGTGGATGCCGTAGTGGCGGCGTCATCGCGGTCGGTGAACAGCATCTTGGCATTGTCGCCAAAAACCACGTCATTGTCATTGATACCGTAATGTTCGTCACCATAAGTGTTGATTTGGTCATTGCCTGTCCCGCCCACGACGATATCGTCGCCACCGGATGTCCTGACGGTATCGTTTCCGCCATAGGCAATATCTGTCGATGCAGCCACGTCCTGCTTGTGGTGGCGACCGCGCACCTGTATGCCCGCAATGCCAGCACGGTCCTTGCCGTTCTGACCGTTGCTGGGGTCGCCATCGGTAATCTCGACATGGAACCGGTCTCCACTGATACCCTTGAATATGACGCAATTGGCATATACCGGGTTCCCCGCGATATCCCTTGCGTTCCTGGCCTGTTCGGCAGTCGTAGCCGTGGCGACAATCCAGTTGCCGTTGAACGTATTCGACTCAGGGTCATTCACAAAGTAGCACCCGGCTACATCGCTGTGGGACACTCCATTTTTGTCCACATAGTCGCGGTAGAGAGTAACCATGCGGACACTGTCGGGTGACCAGGAATTTTCACGGACCATATCAAGGTAAACTACCACGTCATAATCCGTAAAGTATTGCGAGAGGCCGTCAACCTGTACAAGCAGCTTGGTCTGGTCGTTGTTGCGGCTCGTATCCAGGCCGCTCTTCATCAGGTTTACGTCGCCCGGGTCGGAACCGTGAACCATATTGCTCTGGTCGTAGCCGTGCAAACGTATCTGTTGCCCCGTGGTCGTGTCAATGCGGTGGGCCTCGGTTGCGCCGTACGTTACGCTCACGGCACTGGCACGGGAGCCGTTGTCGAACAGCACAATTTCGTCATCCTCGTTACCATAGGTGCCCGCCTCGATGCCGGAGGGGTTCTTGATATTGTTCCAGTTGCCAACGCGATAGTCCGCATGCTCGGTAACATCCACGAACTCGCCCGTGGTTTCATCCATTTGGCTGAAGGTGTAGTCAGCAACGGCACCGGCCTGCTCGTTTGCGGCAACACCCGTCTGGGCAGGCCCCTGGAAGTTGAAACTGAGGGTCGATTCATCGTAAATGGTAGGGATGTTTTGGAGTTCGTCCAACTGGTTCTGCGCCTCGGAAGCATTGCCGCGGAATGTCGCATAGGCGTTGTCGCCAAAGACGACATCCTTACCGGTCCCGGTGTCAATCGTATCGTTATCGAGACCGCCCATTACCACGTTGTCACCGTCACCGGCGTCTATCCGGTCCTTGCCCGCACTACTCTTGAGAGCGGCATTTTCGCCCTCGCCTTCAAGCACAGGAATGTCGTGCCCTTCGTTCGTCACAAGGAGAGCGTTGCGGTTGAGATCCATGACGACCTTGCCGCCATCGCCCACGATGGTATCGTTTCCGGCCCCCGTATGAATGACATCGTGCGTTGTTCCGCCAAGCACGACGTTCGCACCGTCACCCGTGGTAATGAAATCCTCGCCACCGAGTTCATCGCTCGTCGTTTCGAGAACCTGACGCTTTTCGAATACTTCGAGCTTACCGCCATCACCTGCCGCAATGTTATCAGCACCAGTAATGCGGATGTCATCGCCAGCGAAGCCGCCCATCGCAATATTCTTGCCGCCACTGATGGAGATGTTGTCCACACCACCGATGTCATCGGAGGTCGTCTCAACGATATGCAAGCCCTTACCCACGGAATCACCATACACGGCATTTTCAAGGTTGCCAGCGTCATACTGCACAGAGCCACTATCGCCAAGCACCACGTTCATGTTTCCCGAAACCGAGAGCACATCGCCCTTTGCACCACCAATCACGTTACTGTCCGTACCGCCGAGAGTAATCATGTCAATATCGCCAATATCATCGGCGACCGACCGGACATTCGTAGCGTTACGACGTATGCCATCGGTCTGCTTGTCAAGCTTGCCACTGGCATCCTTCGCAATAGTCGTGTGAATGGTTTCGGGTTCATCATCAATAAGCTCGTAACCGAGCCTGGTTGTAAATTCATCAGCCTTCGTAAGGCTAGCGTACTCAACCACACCCATGTCACCGAAGGCAATACCACCCTGGCTCACGTTGATATAGTCAGCACCCTTGCCACCGAAAAGCACCATGTCATTACGCGTAACATCGGGATTGACACCAAAAATTTGGTCGTTGCCGCTTTCGGCGTTCACGACGAGCTGGCCGTCACCCACGTAACCATAACCGAACGAGAAACTCTTAATGTAGATGGAATCATCTGATGGGAGCGTGAATGCGCGATCCGTGCGGAAACTCGAGGATGTGAGCGACCCAGCCACGACTAGCCTACGCTGGGTAGTACCATCGCTGAGTTTTGCATCTACATAGATTGACTTACCCGCTTCGGTAGCGGCAGCAGCGCTTGCTTCGATTGTCGCGGCGTATTCGTCCTTAATCGTGTAGTTATACGCGAAACCATCCATTACGACGGTTTCTTCGGTATCGGACTCTTCAGCTTCAGTAGCAGGCGATTCGTCGGTTTCTTCTTCATCCAAATCAACCACAACGCTCTCCGCGATGACGGTAGAGGCCACATCTTCCTTGTAGCTGTTGACATTGATGATGTCATCGAACTTTGCCTGAATGAACGTGAACCCAGCAATACTTTCACCGTCGCGAAGGATAAAGTCATCCTTGACATCAAAACCCGAGATGCTGTCAAACACACCGACAATCTCGCGGCGCTGAGTGCCCACGACTTCTGTTTCACCATTCTCTGTCTTGACGATTTCGGCATCCACGTAATAGATTCTGGTATCTTCCGCGGTCTTTTCGAACGTTACTCCCGTATCGACAGCTATGTCATAATGGAAAAGTCCTGCGGCAGAAACACTAGAGGCGCTGAAAGTAGCAGTCCCGATTACCTCGCCAACCGTATTACTCTTTGCGGAATTGATATCACCCGTATTCACGACCGTGAATGTCTGGAAGCCGTCTTCGCGGTGCAGCGTCTTGGAAATATTGACTGTATCGGAACCCGTGCCAAGGTTGTATTCGCCGAACTCGAAATCCGAAACAGAAATACCACGTTTACCAATTTCAGTATGCGTGAAGCGCAACGCGTTCGGGTCCTTGTTCATGGAGCCTTCCGTTTCGCTTACATTCTTAAAGAAACTCAGGACATTTTCGGCATCCATGCCAACCAAGCCAAGTTCCGCCGCGATTTGGGCAACCTCTTCGCCGGTATAAGTCTTGGTGGGGTCGAAATTCATTTCAGCGAGTTTGGTGGCAAAGGCTTCAAATGTACTATTTGCATCCCTCGAAGCAGCCTGGTTATTCACGAAAATACGATCAACACTTTCGGCTTCGTTCACGAACAAGTAATCCTTATTGCCCGAGAAGAGCAAGATGGAATTATCCTTCGTAAAGTAGTCCACAGCCGAATTCAACGTAAAGACGAGTTTATCGCCCTTAATTTCGCATTTATCAATCCTAAACCAGTCCGACTGATTCTTGTATATCGTTTTACCGTTATCATCAGTACCGCATGCGACACCGTTCGCGTTCGTGGAGACAAAACGCACGGTCTTACCCTCGTAAGCCGAAACCGTCGCTCCAGCAGGCATAGCAATGGATAAAGAGGCTTCCATCAGCGAATCGACACTCACAAGCAAGTTACTGTCATATTCGTTCTTTTCGTTATACACAGAAGCTTCCTTAAGTTCTTCACCAACGGTCAAATGGTGTTGATACGACAACATCTGGGTGTCGGCATCCACATTTTCAGCGGAGGTTCCTTCACCAAATGCATACAAGGCTCCATCGACTTCATCAATAAGTTTTTCAGACTTATCAACATTCACAATTCCGTAATCTTCGTCAAATCCATCCGCCTTGGCATGGACATTGATTGTCAAACCACTCTGCCAGTTGGCCTGCGTAAATTTGACAATCAGACTTCCGTCCGCTTCGGTCGAAACGACAGATGCCGTATCAGCGCACGAAATTTCAAGCTGATGTTCTGGAGTGGTAGAAGAAATCTTGTCAATCAACTTCGTCGGAGAAATACGCACATAGACCGCACTATTCACAGTCGGAGCTGCGGAAAGTTTGACTACATAGGTTGTATTTGAATAGGCATCTGAATCAGTTCCTTCAGCTATTCTCGTTTCGTTCTGTTCAACAAGAATCTTGTAGGCAGCAGCGCCTGTATCTTGAGATGGAGTTGGCGCAACGCCTGTGTTAACCGGCGTGCCGTACGTCGGCATTGTCGCCATGACAGTGATTTCACCATGGACCGTCATCAAGCGATTATTACTTCCATTGTAGAATACAATGGTGTTACCGTTCTGCACGTAATAGATATCACCCGAAGCAACAGACTTTTCAGGAACCTCGACTTTATTGTATATCACAGAAGTCACTGTAGCCTCTTCATCGGCAATATAGCACTTCGAAGAAGCCACGTACATGGAATTACTGCGATAGATAATTACCGCTTCTTTACCAACATTCGTACTACCGAGGAATGTAATAGAGTCATCTGCTATTCTATAATCCGTTCCAGAGACCAAGTAACCATCCACGCCCTTGATGTACACATCGAACTCAAAGCTTGCCTTCGACTTGGACTTTGTAAATACTTCGTTTAAGTTCATTGCTCCCGAGACGATTGTGACTTCTTCGGCAAAAGTCATCGCCTTGCTGATTGCAGTAGATGTTGCAGCATCGGAAACATTGACAGAAAGTACCGTTGTGGACTTCTGTAATTCCATTTTTTTCATTTTCGGAAGAAGGCCCGAAAACTCCAGGTTTGTCCAAGTACTGGTAAGGGAGAGCGACTGAATTGAAGGTTCTTCGGCGAGTTTATCGCCAAAAGCCTTGACGTACAACGAGGCTTCCTTGGTAGAAGAATCTAAAACAAGCGTAGCGGTATCTTTCCATGTTGTGCCATCGGTAGAAACCATAATTCCGCGATCACCGCTCATAAGACCCATATTAGAAAGCTGGGGAGCCGCAATACACACAGTTATCGAACCAATCTTGGCATTGCCCGCATAGCACACCTTGACAACCTTGGGAGTTCCTTCCTGAGCGTCAATCTGCTCAATGACTCTACCCGTTACACCATCCTTAAGATAAACCACAGGGGCATTTGTCGTATCCATTATCGCAAATTCAGCGACAGCAGAGCTTACGTCATCGAAATTAGTATCTCGATCGTCATAGCCTTCTGTGACAATAGAATTCTTAATTGTGCAATGCTGCCCATCGGTATCCGCATTTCGCAACACCATGGCCTTGTCAATTCCGCCGACAGAAACGGTGTCATTGCCCTTGCCACCATTAATCGTTTGGGATTCACCGGCATTGCTGCTTACGACATTGAAGAGGTCATCACCTGCGGCGGCGTCATAAGTGGTCGTTTCAACGCCAGCCACCTTGATGCTCACAACGGAGCTAAGCATGCCCTCTTTCGAAACGACAAACTGGTCATCGCCATTGGTGCCGCGAACCAGCAGGGAATCATTGCCCTTGCCACCATCCACAGACATAGGACCGTTCGTAATGGGCTTGTCATTTTCATCCTGATAGCTGAAGACGGCAAAATTATCGTCGCCCTTGCCACCCTTCAAGTTCAAGCGGCCTTCATTGTGGTTTACAATGAAGGTATCCACATCGCTGCCGCCCTCAATATTGACAACGGTATCCTTGGTAACGCCTTCACCCAGATACTCTTCCTCGTTGGTTTTAACTGTGTTATAGGCGTCATTTGCAAGAACCTGCGCAGAGTTCGTCGTTTCACGTTCTGACTTGTAGAGTTGCCCTATCTGGAATGTATCCTTACCGGCGCCGCCATCAATATTCATGGACTTGGCTGAACCATCAAGAGACACGAGGTCGTCGCCACCATTGGCATTCAAATTCACCACACTAATTGCTTCCGTGAAATTCACACGTTCAATGTTGGTATTCGCATTCGAGCTATTCTGATTCACCCCTCCAGTGGGGAGTAAGGCCACAAAGCCCAAGGAGTTTTCTTCCCTAGAGCGACGCACAAGCAAATTGTCGTCATTTTCGGTACCTTCAACCACAAGCGTATTGACATCCGTATCGGCACCGGTATCCACAACATTCGCGTAGTTGACGGAACTATCGCCCATCAAATTCACGGTAACCTTGTCATTGCCAGCCTGACCATCCACATAGTCCATGCCCGGGCCAGTTATGATTCTATCATCGCCCTTTTCAGTAGAAGAACTCGTGGAATTGATATAGATATTTTTATTCAAGCCAAGATTAGAGGCGAAATCAAGATTTGTTTCATCTGGCGTAAACTTTGTTGTACCTAAGGTAATTGCGGTAACGCCAGCATCACCATAAAGTTTATCGTCACCGGCACCGCCGTCAATGATATCGTCGCCATCGCCACCATAAATTATATCGTTATCAATACCTCCGCAGATGGTATCATTGCCACCATCGCCATCGATAACATCGTTACCAATACCACCATGGATGATATCATTACCACCTGCAGAGCCTCCGCCATCGCCAAAAATCAGGTCATTGCCGTCGCCGCCGTTAATTTCATCTGTTCCATAAGTTGTAAGCGAATCGGTTGCAAACTCAGGGACTGTAACGCCTTTACCATTTGGCAAGCTAAATATGAAATCACTTGTCTGAACCAACTTAATAGTATTATTTTCACTGTGTGCATCAATGAATTCCTGGCTATAACCACCCAAATCACCGAACGGGCTGCTCAGATCAAACGAGGAACCGCTAAAACGATCGCCGAAAATGATATCCATCCCGGCACCACCTTCGATTTTATCGTTATCGGAGCCTCCCAGGATCCAGTCATTACCAGTTTCGCCGAAAATTTTGTCATCACCGGCAGAGCCATCGATTTTATCGTCACCGGAACCGCCATAGATTTTATCATCGCCTTCGCCGCCGACTATAATATCGGCGCCGCCGAAATCACTCATCGCAGTGCGCGAAACCGCATTATTCGTGACATCATACTCGCCGCCGTCGCCGACAAGAATGTCATTGCCACCGTTACCGTATATCTTGTCATCACCTGCGCCACCAAAGATAATATCGTCGCCTATATTGCCGTAAATGTAATCCCCGCCTGATGCGCCCGGATCTACATTGACGACATACTTCTTGTCATCCTTATTCCTTGGCATTGTAGAATCGCCAAAGATGACATTCTTGCCTATGGCACCCAAAATTGTATCTGAACCGGCATCACCCCAAATGTATGCCACATGGTCAGAGTTCAACGTGAGTCCACTCAGGTCAATGACATCGTCGCCATCACCGCCATGGATTTCTATATCGAAATTGGCATTACCAGAAAGAACAATCCTATCGACATCCGCTCCAGATTTGATGATTAGCTTGCCATTTTTACCAACTGTCGCAGAACCACCATCCCACTTGACATTATCCCCATCTAATTTAAATTCAACAGTTTCTTGGCCGTCCTCAAGGGAATTGTTTGCCCCACCCTTATAGACTCTTTCCTGCGAATTATCACCCACATTTGCGATAACGTTACCTTCGTCTTCATCTTCATGAGCCATGACAGGATCAAGATTACGATTTACATTAGCGGTAAAATCAAACAGGGTTATTTCGCCTGTTATGTCCCATTCCTCAGTATAGAACAGGAACTCCACATAGGCGAAAAGTTCCGCGCTTATTTTGCCCTTAAGGTCAAACATGCCCATCACCCCGGAATCTTCCGCAGTCTGCTTGAATTCCTTCAAGCGCAGCTTTCCGTCTTCATTGGGATCGAACATATCCAAACCAGTGGTTATCGTAACACCACCGCCTACGCCGCCTTTAATGATTCCGCCGTTGAACTCAGCAGAGGCCTTGACACCACCATAGAATTCCAGTTCACTGGAATCCTTACCGTCGTGCAAATCGTCCACATAAAAACCGTTGACTAAGGCTCCGTAGTCCTTCCAGCCACTGCCGATATATTGGCGAATTCCGTAGGTATCATAGCCAAAGCCAAGGTTGATATTTGCACCGAAAGCAATGTCCAGGCGCACTCCCAGCGGGCCATATACAGGGAAGAAGGTATCCCAGCTGAATTCAAAATTCAAGGGACTCATCGTATAATGGACAAGGTCGATATCCTCCCCCAGCAGAAGCCTATACGCCCCTTGCATATCCTGCCAGAAAAATTTCCAATGAGAATCCGCGGAAGCCGGATCAACGATATCGCTTAGGCCATTATTGGAAACCTTACTGTCGGGATCAACCAGAGTAGGCTTGGCTGTGGTATCCATATATTTGGAATTATCCAAGGTCGTAGATTTAGCCTTGCCTTGGATAAAATTATTTGCAGCAGAGGAACCAGAAGAGTCTATTCCACCAATCAGCCAATAATTAGGCAATTCTATATATACATCGCCATCTTTTGAAGCTTTCCCAAATGCAGAGATTTTATCCGCAATGTTGACTATTTCCTTGACCTCGAAGATAAACGAATCATCGAAATCCGGATTCTTGCTGTACATCTTGGCAAGTTTCAGCGGGGTCAATTCAACGCCAAGGTCATCCAAGACAGGGAATGGTGTTGTCAAGAAGTCTATGAGTTCCTTCATCGGTTCAATGACTTCTTTAGCACGGTTAACAACAGGGGCTAATACATTCGAAACGAAGGTACCCACGTCAATGGTCATATTGGAAAAACCAAGCTGAGTCACCCCCTTAAACACATCCCACTCAAAGTCGAAATTCCCGTTAAACTTGGGATATTTACTTGATGAGCTACTATCCTCAATTTTACCGAAGCTAACAGTAATTCCAGCCGAGATGTTCGTTCTTGCAACCACATTAGGAGTAATACTCGAAATCACGTTAGAAATGTGATTTACTTGTCGCCGACCCAAGTCAACATTAAAACTAAACTCGGCCAAATCGTCGTCATCCATTTCCAACTGCATGGCAAGTTTAGAAATGGATCCATTAATTTTAGAACCCTTATCAAAATGGACTTTCGCCCCAGCCGTAAACTCATTTTCGTCACCTTCATTGAAGAAGAAGTAGAATCCATCTCGTTCAGATATCCCAAAGCCAAACTGCAGATTCCAGCCAATTTCAAGGCTAACCCCGCCATCGCCCGCAATTTCCAATCCTGGCATCCCAAGGTCAAAGCCTAAATCAGCCCCAATTTGGTATACATCACTCAATTTAAGGAACCATTCTGCATACTCCGCACCGCTTCTGTAAGCAATGCCATCCGCGAGCGACCATGCATCAGTTATACCGTATTGAGAAATTCCCGTCACACTTGTCAATTTGGAAGTAAAAAGTTCGCCCAACTTCTCCGCAATCATTTTCGCATTGAAACCGGTGGATTCGTATACAAAATCAGAGAATGGTTCAAGTACACGATCCCTGATAGCGCTCAAGAAGTCAACACCATTGCTCAACGCATCCCCCATAATGGGCATGTCCTTGAGTTGGGACATAAGTTTTCCGTTCAAACCGGATTCTATACGCGTGAACAGTTCATCCAAGCCGGCAACGGCAAGCTTAATCTTGTCGAAGAAATCAATATTCCCCGACCCAAGGCTTTGAATTTTTGTATAGACTTCACTGAAATCGGCCACCAACGTTCCATCAGTCAAACCGCTCTTATTGTCCTCCAACATTAACATAGAAAAACCTATGTTTTTAACATCCAAAGAACCAAACACGTCCGCCATTGATTTTGCTACTGCATAGTTGTTGATATCTCCACCAACGACAGTATTACTAGCACTATTCCATTTACCCAAGTAAATATTCCCCAAGGTATACCCCTTGATACTTATGGGCAATCGACCTAGTATCGTAGCAAAGACAGAATAGTCGTCTTTATCAAAAGTCACAGCAGTCACCTGACTACCGTCACTCCCGATTTCCCCTTCAAAGGAGGCTTTCATATGAATAAACGAATCATCGCCATCAGAACCCACCTTGATAAGGTTCTTGAGCAAATCCATATTGGTAACACCGGCGTTAAATCCCAGGTCAAATGAAAGTTTTGAACCAGAAATGCCAATATTGGCGCCAAATTTTATTCCGCTATCTTTTAACACAAAACCATTATTTGCACTAACCAATGCGGACATTTTGAACCAAAGTCCGCCAGTCAAGCCAAGGTTGGCATGACCATTAATGCCTTCGCCACTTTTACCGAAATTCAAATCAAAACCATCATCGTCTCCAAAAATTTTCATTAAATTCAAGTCAAATTCAAGGGCCTTATTAACATTATCCCACTTCAAATCGACAATCTTTGGACTTGACGTTAGAACATCAGAACACACAGTCAAGCCTGCATCTTCTAAATATTTTGAGAAATATGTTGCAAATGACTGTATATCGGAAACATTTTCAGCACGCAGGGTATCGACAACACTCAATACAGAATCAGCCACATTTACGAGGTCACTCACCTTCTTATTGATAAGCGGAATTTCAAAATTCATGCCATTCGTAGCGTCAACAATTTTTTTTGCAAAATCAGTTACCATTCCATAAACTGTTTCTATGGAGAAGTTTGAAATGTCACTTAAGAACGGATCAAGACTAATACTTGTTTTGAAGGTGTTAACCAAATTATCAAATTTGATTACAGAACCATCAGTAAGGGCGCAATTAGTCGCATTCAAAATCTTTTTATCTACACCACCTATTGACGCATTAACATCAACATTCAGTTTGTTTGTAAAAGTACCAAGACCTTCAGTCGTCTTTTGGGGATCAGTGGAATCAAACCCCAATGTATACCCCAACTCACCAGATGCCGTAATACCTACGCCAAGGAAACCGAGTGTAGCCGAGGCATTAATATTGGTAAGGCTAGCCTTGATGCCCGCATTTACCGACCATTCATCGCCTATTTTTATAAGTTCGGTCAAATCCATTTCACCAATGGGGGCCCCGAAAATACGATATTCACCAACGCCATGCTCTTCATAATAAACCGATTTATTCTTGTCTCCAAAACCCAGCGCCTTCAGAATTTTATTTGTATGCAGGCTTTCAATTGAAAATTCCCCGGAGCTTTTGAACTCAATGTGGTCTTTACCTGCATAATCAATCGTTATAGTCGTCCCGACGAGGTAAGTTTCAATCTTTTGCACAACTTCAAGCAATGTCGTACTTGAAGAAATATTACCCAAATCAACACGAATTGACGACCCATTCTTTGGAGCAATTACAAAATCTTCTGAATCCGAACTCACAGCCGTAGAATCTTTTTTGATACTCAACGTATTGGCAGAAGTAAATACGAGATTCGTCCCATCAAAACTTAAGGAGATGTCCGTTCCTGTAATTGAAGATTTAACTTTCTGATACACACTCGCAACGGTATTGCACTCCGAGACATCAATTTCCAGTGAATCAATCGTAATTTTGTCAACATCTTTTTCTGCATCAAAGGTACCAGACACACGCATATCCTGCACCATACAAGTGCATCCATCCACCGAGCAGGATTCCAGGCTATACGGCGACGTATTCTTCATCTTCTTTGCATCACAGCCAAAGCGTATCTCGTATTCCCCAGCGGTAGACGAGTCCCTTACATAAACGACATATATTCCGTAGGAACTCTCCTTAGAAGTACCATTATTTTTATTTTGAAAAGTCGTCTTTTTCAAGAACAGTTCCAAGGCATGCTGTAAATCCTGGCATGTAACGCCTGATACACTCAGGTCACAAATGTCCTTAAGGACTATTTCCTCCGAGTGCATTGTTCCTGCATCATCTTTGAACTCTAAATTTATCTTGTTCGTTGCAGAATTGACTTTTACTAGGCTAGTTGCCTGCACATCGTTTCCGCTTAAGTTCAAATCATAAAGGCTCTTTTCTACAGAACTAACCTTGGAACTATTTACGGTAAAACCAGAATCACCGTAGATATACAGTCGGTTGTCTATAAAATCATAGCTCAGTGTTTTGTCAGAGGCGTCCTTAAATTCAAACGCAGTCGAAGCGTCATAAGTATCTTTTGCAATCTTGACGGTATAATAATTCTCGTTCACTGCAGTGGTCACACCTGAGAAAGCATCTGCAAATATGGCATCACTGTCCTCAAGCGTTTCTCGCTTAAACTGAACATCCATGTCAAAAACCAATTGAACAGCTGCCTCAAAATCAGCATCGCCACTGGTTTTCACATTGGCAAAGGACCCTTTGCCAAGCATGGCGCCAAGGGAAAGGTCTATATTCCTTTTGAAGTTTACATCCATATTAAAGAGGAAGTTGATTCGCCTTATTTGCTTGATACTTCCGCTTGCAATATTGGACCCAGAAACCTCAACATCGTTCTTATCATACAAGGTCATGGTTATCAGATTCGACGCCGCAGTTCCCCCGAATATAGATGTCCAATTATTGTTCAGTTTTTCAATAAACTCATCTAGGTTTTCAAATGCACCCTTGTAGAAAGTTTCGTTCTTGTCAAGCAGTTCTGTTTCAAAGGTCTCTAGCTTTTCGGCATAGTCAATTATTGAACCCAAGGAATCCTTGGCAATAGATCCAAGTGCTTCAGCAGAAGTCCCTTTCGTAATTTGATTCCGCAGTTGGAACAAAAGGGTTTGGATGGCCATTTCAAGTCTATTGACAAGATTGCTGCCAGTAATATTTGTAAAATCCTTTAATGCATCGGGGTATTCCCACTCACCCGTCGCGATGTCATACTTGAAGGATTCCGCACTCCCCGACCCCGTATTATCATATTCAAAAATGCCGACTGCACTGGCAGAGTTTCCCGACTTAAGGGTCACCTTGTCGAAGCCTAAATTAATATTCGATGATGGCCCAATCTTGTAATCAGAGCCTGCGGCAACAATCTCTACAAATGCATTAAAGTTGGCGTTTTCAAGATCCACATAGAACAAGCCCGTATTCACCGCCATGGAAGACGTCGCGGAGACGTTCAACTTAACGCTTTCGACACTGGGGTTATCCTTGTTACTCAGATCCATAGTAAGTACCAAGTCGCCAGCAACATTGCTCACCTTAAACAGACCCATATCCAAATCAGAAGACATAGATTGCTGCAACTTGAATTCCAGTTTTGTCCCATTGAGTGTAATACCAGAAGTAACCCCAATGAACTTGTTTACCATATTGCTAAATAAGTCCGCATCGACAGCCACAGCAGGGTCTGTCGATGCAGCCAAATGGTACATAGCGCAGGCCTTGGCTATATTTCCCTTCAGGGAATCGAGGTTCGAAAGCGAAAGATTTCCCGGCAGTTTGACCGTATTGATCTTTTGAATGATGGAATCCAGGTCGAATACAGATGAATTGAAGGAAATGTCCGGGAACGTCACACTCGGATTCTGGATACTGGATACCTTGAGGTGCGAACTTGAATCAACCGAGAAAAGGGACAACGGAAGATTGGTTATTTCGAATTCTAGGTCCACATCGGCTTTGTTGCCGTTGGTCTTGTCAACCGACACCATAAGGTCATTTTTATCGCTAAGGTCCTTTTCCTGAATGTGGATTCCCATGAAAGTCGCTGCAGCACCCAGATTTTCAACACTCACACAAGCATTATTCAAGGACGCAGTCAAATCGCCATTTGTATCAACTGCCAAATCAAGCTTTACTGAAGCATCTGCAGAAACCTGATTCGGAATCGCTATGCCCGGCACGCCAGAAATAATCATATTTTTTGTCGAGGAGAATTCAAGAATCCCCGATGCATATTCCGCATTTATTTCTGCACTCTGAATTTTATTACTAACAAATTCACCAACTGCATCTTGAAGGCTCTGCCCTTCCGCCTGCGTAAAAGCACTCCAATCTATTGAATTAATCGCCGCATTGACAAGTGCCTTATAATCATTGAAATCACCCACAATCTGCTGCTTGAGCCCATCGACCTCGTCTGCAGCCGGATTTGCCGTAACACTATCAAAAGATTCAATGGCATCGATGGCCCCTGTCAAAGCATCACTATGGGCCGCCATGAGCAGGCGTGGCTCAAGGGGTTCAATCTCGAAAAAATTAGGAGTTCTTTTTAACTTGGATTTAGTATTCGATTTAGACATTTTGATTTATTATTTCAAATAAGGTGAATTATTTTTAACCATTTATTTTTTTACGCAACGGACAGAAAATGCGTCAAATTTAGAGCCTCTTGCAGTTCCAGCTCCATCATTATAACGCGATATAACCTGCCCAAGAGCCAAAACCTTATCTTGGAAAACAGATTCCGACGGATAAAACATGTAAAACGCTGAATCTAAATCTGCAAATTCCCTTTGATTAAAATAGGCTCCCGACCCGGTAAGAGAAAGTCCGCTCTTATTGCTGCCAGAAAAAATATAACCGGAACGAAGGCCGTTCGCGTGATCATCGGTACTTGTCAGAGCAATTTGAAAATCATTAATATTCATTATTCGCCAGTCTTTTGGGCAAATTCCCTGATGATTTTCTTGAATCAAGTGGGCGCAACTTTTGGTATTACAACTATCATTGAAGCCCATCATCTCTGCCCACTGGTAAAGGCCGCCATAGCGATCGCAGTTCGTAGTGTCATCATTATAGCAGTAGCGTTCTATTTTCTCATCGTCGGTCATGTTTTCTCCAGCCTTCAAAGTGGTATCGGCAATATTCAAATTTTGCGCCATGACCTGTATGGAATCCTTGACATAATTCGTATCACGGCCAACAATCGTCAAGTAGTAGTAAACACGACCGTTGCGCGAGTCAGTAAAGATTTTATATTTTTCGGATAATACCCCATTCAAAGGCAGTGTTTGGTCGAATGGTTCATAGGGGCCGGAGCTGGAACTTTCCGTAGGCACGTAAAGCACATATCGTCCATCCACGCACAAATATATTTTTCCCGTATTTCCATCTGAAAGTATGCCCTCACAGGGCAACCCAACATAGTCGGTTATTTCACTCGAAGACGAACTAACCGACGAACTAGATTTGTCCTTATTACTGCTAGAAGAATCTCCCGACTTCACAGAACTTGAACTCCTGGAGTCGGACGAGTCCTTTGTTTCTTTTGCGGAACTGCTTGATACTTCGACAGGTTCAGATCCCTTGACACTACTGGAAGACTTGTCTTTTTCTGTAGATTCATTTCCCGACGACTTCTTGTCAACAGAAGATGACGACTCATCCAAATCAGAAGTTTCTACCGATGAACTGGAAGTACCGGTTTCGTCGGAACTAGCCGACGAAGAGTCATCGCAAGCCGAGAACGCAAGCATTGCAAAAGCTACAGCGCTCACCAAGCCGAGTTTCTTTATCGTTTTCATTATCCATTCTCCTGTTATTAAACTTTCGTTTCGCCCTTGCCGCCTAGGTTGTCCAGGTCTATAGAGAGCAGGGCTTGAATGTCCGCAGCGCTCAACGGCGCGGACTGTTGTATTTCAAAATTTTTCTGTGGGTTTATTATCAAGTCCTTGTTTACGGACTTGACTATTTCGCCGGAATCTTCTGCCACATAAAGCCCCGTCTCGGGGTTACGGACAAATTCCGTATTGGCAAGTTGCCTGATACTCGCCTTGGTCAAGAAGTCAGAATCATAGGTGGTCGTCTCGACTGCCGAAGCAGTTTCCGTAACCAGCAGAGGCGCTTCGATAACCGCTTCGGGCTGTTCAATGCCGCCCGGCAGCACGATGTCGCCCGCTGCACCATCCATCATCTGTCGCCGTTCCAGCGACTCGATTATAAACTTGTCAACTGACAAGCCTTTTTTGCGAACATCCTTTTTCTTATCAGATAGCATACAGTTCTAATTTAGATTTAGACTTGCCGAAGATTTTCCAAAAGAATCAGTCATTACTAATGTCAAGTTTATCTTTAAATCTTTTAGTTTTTGCGCATATGGAAAGGTTTTTATTCTATGTTCGGTTCCCTCAGGGACGGCTTCCAAATCATCAAAATAGAATTCGCCCAAGGCAAATTCCTTAGTAGCGGTATTTGTACCTGAAGCAATCATCCCTTGCAATAATTCAGCCAACATATTCGTTTCTGGAAGCATTGTTTGCTTATCTGCATAATTAGCAGCCCAATCTCTTTGATCACTATTCTTAAAAAATTGACAAGCAACAATGAAATGTATTTTTTTATCAAACAAAGCGACATCAATTGGTGACGCAAGAGAGTAAAATTTGAAAAAAGAAGATGTCATTTGTGCTATAGCCTTTCCTATATGCTGAGTTGCAAAAGTTGATTTCAGCTCAACAAAGCACAAACGTTCTTCTCCATTTTTAGACACAAAGGAGAATCCATCACATTCAAAATTATTCATTTGGGTGCTAAAATCCGTCGTAACATTAGGCATATTCTTGAAAATGCATTCATTAAAAGATGAGAAAACAGCACCTTGTATTGTCAATGTCAAATCATTCAAGCAAGGCGGATTCCTATCCTTATTTTCTTGAATAAGCCACTGGTTCTGCGTATGAGAATGAACGACTCCCGCCTTACTTGTCACAGTATCATATATTTTCAGAAAATCATTTTCTAGAGACATACTATTTTAAAGACCTTTCCAAAGAATCATAAATTTTAAAACTATCTTTTATTGCCTTATAGAAAGATGTGAACGGAATTCCATTTTCTAGGTTTTGTTTTTCAACATCAACTGTGGAATCTTCTCTTTCTGACAGGTAATATGCAGATATCAATTTAGAATCAAGTGCTGTTTTCTCATTAACATTGTATTCTGCACAAAAAGCCATAAAGACATGTTCATTTTTTTCTTTTAACTTATTCATCAAAATCAATTCATTGATTCTTCTTAAGAAATAATCACTGTGAGTCGTTATTTGCATCGACGCTCCCGCCGTTACAAAAGCGGCAACAATATCAGCGACCATCCGTTGTTTTAACGGGTGCAAATGCGCTTCAGGTTCTTCAAATAAAACCGAAATCGTCTTCACATTGTTTCTTTTCGCAATCAGAGTCAAAGGAGCTATTTCGCGAATCGACGCAGCGGCAGCCGACAAAGGAATTTTAGCATCCCTTGTGATGTAGGTATATTCACCACCATCTTCCTGAACTATTTCACCTTCAAGAATATCCCTAATAAGTTTTGACAGATCTTCCGATACAGACGATTTCAATTCGGTTGCAGACTCGAGCTCTTCCTTTTGCCGTTTAAATTCCGCATAAAGGCCGCTTTTCGGTTCAACATTTTCAGTCATCACGGGACCCCTTGATGGCGGGAGGCAATACGCCTTAGCAAGCGCTTTGTAGTCACCAAACAAGAGTGTTATTAGCTCGGCTGCCAGAACAACGGAGAAGGGAGACATCGTCTCATCACCAATATTGTTGTTAAGTTTTGTGCCAACCCTTAAAGAAATGTGGTCCGTTGATAGCAATACATAGACTTCATCATCATTAACAAGGCCGACAAGTTCTTCCTTGTAATTAAAGATTATTTCATCAGGAACTTTTGAAGGCAACGTAATGCCGATAGAGCCTTGAAGGGTATCGTTTTTCAAAAGATACCGCAAATATTCAATAGCATCCTTTGCAAGCCATTCCTCCAATTCTTTTTTTGAAAAGCGCAAGGCTTCGCCTTCACCTCTGAAGGAACTTACCATTTTTTTATAATCAAAACCTTTACTCTTAAAGAATTGAGTAAGTCTTGATCGTTTTTCCCACAGAATGGCATAAAAGTAATGGACCAGCATAGCCAGATAACTCTTGCCTAATCCTGAATCTCCACAAAAAATTGTCAAGGGAGAAATTTCAATTTCTGCATCCCTGATTTTGCCCAAAGAATGCACAACGATTTTAATCTTATCCATTTTTAAATGCCTTGTTAAAGAAAACCTTTCCCTCCTCCCCCTCCCCCAAAGAGGTCGGACCTTGGGGGGCGGTTGGAGCGGGCGTTACTTGGCCGACTTGCCAGTGGCCTTGGCGGCCGCGGGAGCGGCAGGGGCTGCCGCCGGGGCGGTGTTCACGCCGATGTCGAGCGGGCCGTACTTCTTTTCGTAGGCGCGCACGGTGGCGCTGAGCATAAAGGCAAGGCGCTTTGCCGTGTAGGGGTTCATCACGATACGGTCGGAGATGGCGACATCGACCTTTTCCTGGTTCATCTGCCATGCGCGATTCACGCCGAGAATCATCATCACCTCTTCGCGCCCGGCCACCACGTTGGTCGCGTTCACGTAGGTGGTGCGCATGTCCTTGTCGTTCCATTCGATTTGCGGCTGCTTGTTTTCTGCCATTTTGCAATTCCTTTGTTTTTAAGGTTAATGTCTTTTGGATATTTAGTAAAATGGAGGGGCTTTTACTAGATTTCCGAGGCATATCAAGGGGTTTTATGAACCTAGTTAAACTTTGTACATCCTTTGTCACGGCGTTCGCCGTGGCGGCTCTCGTTTCGGGCTGTTCCGTGTCCGATTCCGAGGACGACGAATACTCCAAGTGGACCTTCTCGGGCAGTGTCGTAAGCGGCGCAAACGGGCTTGGCCTCGAAGGGGCCTCCATAGACTACATGGACGGTTCCGGCAAGCAGAAGACGGCCTATACCGACGAGTCGGGGGCGTTCTTCATAGACGGCCTGCCCTACGGCCAGCACACCTTCACCTTCAGCCACTACACGGTTGACAAGAAGGACACGCTTTACTACGCCCCCAAGATTATCACGGTGGCATCCACGGGCGAATCGAGCTATATGGAGGGCGTGGTGGCGAGCGGGTCGCGCGTCGTGCGGCTTTCGCCGCTGAACGCGGGAGTTTCCGGCGAACTCTATGTGCAAGAAGAAGCCACGGGCGTAAAGTCACCCGCCCCCAAGGTAAAGCTGCGCCTCGCGCACCAGGACACGGCCTTCGTGAACATCGCCCCCGAAACATTCTCCGCCGCAACAGATTCGCTCGGCCGCTTCACATTCAAGAAACTCCCCGCCGATTCCGGCCTCACGCTCTCGGCGGAACCCTTCACCTACAAGGGCAAGACCTACCGCTTTTCGAACACGGTGCTCCCCCGCCTGCGTTCCGACATCGAGCACGACTTGGGCAGAATCTTCCTTGTCCGCGACACCCTCAAGGAGAGCGCCCCCGTCATCGTATCTTCAAACGTAATGGACAACAACCGCATGGGCTACAAGAACCTCTCGCCGCTCATTACGCCCTACTACGTGTTCAGCGAGGCGCTCAGCAAGGAGAACATTTCCGTAAGCCTCGCGGGCGATTCCGCGACAGTCATCACGCCCGAAATCAAGGGCGACACGCTGTACCTGCGGCACACGGCCCCCCTTGCCGCCGAAAAGTCCTACTCCGTGAGCATCGTGGGCTACACCAAGAAGGGCGAAAGGCTGACCGTAGACCTTTCGGGCGACGCGGCCTTTACCACGAACCGCGGACTTTATGCCGTCACGAGCAACGCCTGGGCGGCAAGCAGCCGCTACAAGGCGACTTTCTCGGTAAACGACACGCTCTGGGTCAAGTTCTCCGACTCGCTCGCCACGGTCCAATGGAGCAAGGCTGCAAAGGTCAAGAAGTCCATCTACGCCGACAACGAGTCCCCCAATGCCGACGCCTGGATCAAGGCCGACACGCTGTTCGTCAAGATGTTCGAGACATTCGACGACTCCCTTGCGGCGGGCGACACCGTGGGCATGAACATCACCGCCCACGCGAAGAACGGGCTCTATTTGCAGGGGCTGACGGTGCTCACCGAGCTTTCCAAGGCACCCGTGTCCAGTTCGTCCGAGGCTTCCAGCTCTTCCGAAACTTCGAGTTCATCGGCAGGGTCCAGTTCATCGGTTGAATCCAGCCCGTCTTCCAGTTCTTCTAGCGCGGCGGCAGACTGATGCTCGGCAAGGCCCTATTTACAGCACTCGCCCTTGCAGCATTTGCACTTGCGCAGCAGGGGTTCGACGGTGTCACGGAGCCCATCAACCAGGCCCGCGTCGGATTTACCGTGTCCGGGAAGATTGACAGCATCTGGGTCAAGGAAGGCGCGTTCGTGCGCAAGGGCGACACGCTCATGAACCTAGTGAACCGCGAGGAACGGCTACGCGTCCGCATCACGGGTATCACGGCAAACGACTCCTCGGCAGTACTCTCGGCCAGGGCAAAACTCCAGGCCTACAAGAAGGACCTGGACGCGACCCGCAACCTTTTCGAGAACAGCAACTCCGTAAGCGCGGAACAGGTCTGGGAAAAGCAGATGAACCACGACGTGGCGGCTGCCGAACTCACATCGGCCGAGGTTGAAAGGGAACGCGCGAAACTTGAACACGATGTCGCCCGGGCAGAACTCGAAAAGCGCGTTCTCACCGCCCCCTTCGACGGCGAAATCGTTTCCATATCCAAGAACAAGGGCGAAAGCGTTGAGGGCCTGGAACCCGTCATCGAAATCGCGGATGTGCGCACCTGCCGCATGGTCGCCTATGTGGTGGCGAACAGGTCGGGCAAGCTAAAACCCGGCCAACAGGTAAGCCTTTCGCTCGACGGGCGCAAGCAGGTTCGCCGCAAGAAGGGCAAAATCGAGTTCGTGTCGCCCGTGGTGGACAAATCCAGCATGCTGCGCACCGTGAAGGTCATATTCGACAACACGGACCTGGCCGTCGAGCCGGGTGTCACGGGGAAAATCCTGCTTAAATGAGTTTCCGCGCCGTAAACATCATCGCCACCCTGGCTGTAGTTGCCGCCCTCGCCGCCGAAGAAAAGGGCGACTCGCTGTACCTGGATTTCGGGACGGCCCTGCAGGCAGTGCTCACCAACAACGCCGACGTGACGGAAGCGAAGTTCGCGTGGCTCTCGGAATCCGAAGCGGCCACGGGGGCCTATGGCAAGTTCGAGCCAAGGCTCGTGGGCCGCGCGTTCAAGGAGACCGCCGAACGGCCCGGCGCACTGTTTACGGAGACAAAGGAAGAATACAAGATTGGCGTACAGGGGGCGCTCCCCACCGGCACCGAATATAACGTGGGGTTCAACCAGGCCACCTACACGCACAGCGACTACACCTCGGAACTCTACTTCGGCGGTGAACTGCGCCAGCACCTGCTGAAGGACGGCCCGCTGTTCTTCTCGGCCACGAACGAGCTGGAACAGGCAAGGCTCCGCAGGGAACTCGCCTACCAGAAATACCGCGACGCCCTGAACGATGTCCTGGAAAAGTTCTGCGACGCCTACTGGAACTACTACTACGCCGACCGGTTCCTGGCCTCGGCGACGGAATCGGCCCGCGTGGCAAAGGACATCGTGGAAGATGCGGGCAAGCGGCTCAAGCAGGGGCTGCTTTCGCCCCTTGACTATAGCAAGGCCGTCGCGGAGTATTCCGACCGCGAATCGGCAAGGCTCGACGCACTCGACAAGCTGCGCGGCGCAAGGCTTACGCTATTGCTCACGCTGTCGTCCGGCGAATACATCCACGACCCCCGCCCCATCGCTATGCGCCCGGACCTTGCCCCCGATTCGGCGGCAAGGCTCGACTCGCTCACATTCCTGGACTCCATGTCGCTCATGCATCCGGGCTACCTATCGCAAGGGGCTGAGGTCATGCTCCGCGAATCGGAACTTTCGGCAAGGCGGGCAGACTGGCTCCCTACCGTGGACCTTATCGGCAACTACGGAATCCGCAGCCGTAACGACAAGGCCCGCGAGGCCGTGAGGAACTTCAAGACCGAGGGCAAGCGCCAGACCGTGCTTGCGGGCGGCATAGAGATAAACATACCGCTGTTCGGCGGCGTTACCGAGCGGCACCGCATATCAGCCCAGAAATACAGCGTGAGGGCCGCCCGTACAAGGCTTATGCTGTTGCAGGCGCAAATCTTCGAGGAATACCGGATTCTGCAGAACAGGGCACAAGAAATCCGCGAACAGTGGCGCTACGGGCAGATTGCGGTGGAATACCACCAGAAGGAACTCGAAGAGGAATTCAAGAAGCTCGCCATGGGCAAGAGCAACTACCGCGAAATTTTCGAGATGGAAGAGGACCTGCGCGAAGCGGAGCGCCGACAGCTCGAAAACATGCGCACACTCCGAATCATTGACGTGCGGCTGATGCGGGCCACAGGCAAACTGCTACTGCAGAACGGACTCGAAACCTGGAAAAACGATAGACTCGTGCTGCGCGAAGACCTGACCGCAGAATAGGGCTAGTCATTCCCGCTAGCGATAAGCCCCATGTCGCGGGCCTTCACATCGTTTATCACCTTAACCCAACCCGATTTATTCGGGCTCCAAATCTTTTTCAATTTATTCAACAAGGGATAAGCGTTAAACATGTTGTGTAAAGCAGGCAACTGATCTTTGGGCATTCCCTTAAGAACCACATAGTAGTTAATCGAAAGCTGTTCCCAATTTCTTCCTTTTAACGGATCTAGCAATGAATCCCGTTCAGAAAGAATTTTCATATAGTCACTAGCAACAAGGTGCAATGTGTCGGAAAGTTTTTCCGCTATAGAAGGAAGAAAAATTTTATTAATGTCGTCACTGCTTTGCGGAATGGAACTCTTTGCTTCTAAAAAGATGGCCTTTTTTCCACGAAACAAGACGAATTCAACACTTTTACTAACAAGGTGCTTCTTTTGGGAAAATTTTTCTGCAGCAAAGACATCCTTATTTTCGAAGGGACCAAACTGCATTCCCGATTCTTCAAAAGTTACCGTACTCACAGGTCAATCTCTTCTTCGTAAAGGCGAATCGATTCGGCTATAATCTGGTTGTCTTCCGGGATGCCATCCAGCAAATCATCTACCCTATAGCCCCCATCAAGGGAAATAATAGGAATTGACTGACGATTTTTCTGGGCAAGCAGGTATAGTTTTTTTACGACAAAATAGGAATGCGAAGAAATAATGAACTGCACCCCGCATGCAGAAAGTTCATAGACAATATCCAAAAACTTGGAGATTGCCGTAGGGTGCAGGGACGATTCAAGTTCGTCAATAAAAACAACGGAGGACTTTGTCAAGAATCTGTTCCCAAGCAGGGTGTCAAGAATACCGATTTTCTTGATGCCGTCGGATGCAAGTTCTATGGGGAAAGTATGCCCGTCCTTCTTAAGGAACCAGCGGTTTTCCTTGGCGTCAAAACTGACCACACCACCGGTAATATCTTTCAACATCTTTCGGCTATTGGCAAAACCGCCCGGATTCTTGCCCTTTGTCGTTGGCGAGTTCAGCGCCATCGCCAAATCGTAATAGGTTTCGTCAAAGCCAAACTCCATATCCAAATCATGGGTCTTGATGACAAGCTTTTGGAGAGAGAGAATTTCCTTGGCGGGGAGAAAAACAGAATTGACCGGAGTCGGTTTCACCTTATTAAAGAACGGCGAACACACCGGGGCCTCTTTCTTCTTGGCAATGCTAAAATTCACCTCGGCCTTATCCGCCTTGAACTGCACATTGGCCGACAGCGAGGCATCTCTCTTTATCAGCGACTGGAGCGAATCCACCTGAAAAGTCCACCGAAGCTTCTTGTGCAAAAGCCTCTGGTAACTTTCATCGTTCTTTCCGCGCTGGAAAAGTTCGGCAGAACGCTTGGCCGCATACAGGACCTTGAGCAAGGTCGATTTTCCGCAAGAATTCGGGCCGACAATCAAGTTAATGCCTTTCAGGTTTTCAACCCTGATCGAGTCGATACAGCCAAAATTTTGAACTTGAAATTCTTTAATCATCTTGGTCCTTTATTTCAATGCCAAAGCTAGTAAAAACTAAATGAAAGTGAACCTTGCGTTACCAGCGGCAAGGGCGGTCACGCGAATCTCGTAGTATGTGCCAGCGTTAGGATTAGCGGGTAGTTCCTTTTCGTTCCAGTAGGGGTTCGACACCGACTCCGTCACGGTGACACCGTCCACTACCCATTCAAGGGTAAGCGGAGGAATTGTGCCACCACCTTCCGTGCCAATCTGGAGCCGGTGCTGGTACCAGGGGGACGACGGCGTTATCGTCAGCAACACAGTCTCGCCCTCGCGGAACTCCACCGGTACGCCCGCGGCGGGAACATCAATCGGTTCAGAGAGTTCGCCCGGTGTCACTTCCTGCTGCACGGTCCAGTCCTTGTCCGTTGCGTCGGTGAATGTATCCGTGCCGCCGTTTGCAGACGCTTCGAGCGTCACGCCCGGCACATCGCCATCCTCGAACTTGTCCTGGATATCTCCGGCATCCACCGTGGGCGAACCGAGATACGCCGCATTGTCGGCCTGGTAGTTGTTGCTTTCGAGCACCGTTTCCACATCGGGGCGGAATACGCCCACGGGGTTGTTGTGCTCCAGCACCAGCGAGGCGTTGTCGCCAAGGGCGACATCGTCGCCCGAGCCGAGTGTCACCGTATCGAGCCCTTCGCCCGCTACCACCACATCGCGGTCCATGCCCGTGTAAATGGCATCATCGGCACCGAGGGCATAGAGGCCGTCGTCAAGGGCCACAGAAGAAGCCCCGTTCACCCGGTTGATGTTCGCGAAGTCCGCGAGGTCTTCCCCGGCAGCATACGGCACATCCATGTCGAAGGTGAGCGCGGCGCTGTCGCCGAATACAAGGTCGCGGTCATGGTCGCCACCCACGGCGGCATCGGCCCTGCCCGAGCCCGCCACCACCTGGATGGCCGCAATCACCGGCATGTTCATAGGCCACTGGCCGCCTTCCGTGTGCAGGTTGCGGATATACAGGTCGAAGGTATCGCCCGCAACACCGTGGAACACGACGTAGTTGCCGATGAGTTCCACCATGGGGGTGGCTCCCACGGCAAGGTTCGCGAGCGCATCACTACGGCTCCTACAGGTCGCCTCGCGATAGTCGCCGTCGAAGGCGTGACCCTTCCAGTCGTTCAGGTAGCGGCAGCCGTCCTCGGAACCCTGGATTTCGTAGATGTGGCTGTGGGCGTCCGTGTCGGAGTCGTCGGCACCCAGGTACACGTACACGTCGCAGGTACCGCCCGCGCCACGGAACGAAGAAAGGTTCGTGAGCGAAACATGGATGTCCTGCTGTTGCTGGGCGGCCGTGTAGCCCGCGAACAGGCGGCTGTTGGCCGTGTCGCCGTCCAGTTCGGTAGAGGTGCGGAACACGAGGCTCCCGTTCTGGCCCTGGTCAGTCGTTCCCGAATCGTACGATGTCAGGGATATGCCGACGGAACTGTCCGTGACCGTGCCGCCGTCGCTGTAGCGCAGCACCGGAGTCGTAGAATTCTCGTTACCCTCGTGCGTGTACAGGTGGCCGTTGTACAGATAGAGGTTGTTCCAGCCGGTGTCGTGCACCACGCCCGCATGGCCCGAGGCCGTGGTGGAATCGTCCGCGCCACGGGTCGTGAAGTTGACGCTCAGCACCTTGCGACCGTCCACCGTCGCATCCTTGAGCTGTTCCAGGTCGCGGATGGCGGCAGGGCCGTTCGCGGCGTCAAGGCTTTCCGCCGTAGCATCTTCGCCATAGAACGCCTGCGCGATGCCCAGCTGCGTGAGTTCGGACTGGCTACCCGCAAGAATCTTGTCGCCGCCGAGGCCGCCCACCACGGTGTCGTTGCCGTCACCAGTCACTATGCGGTCGTCGAACGAAACTCCCTGCACAAGGTCGTCCGCGTCAGGGTCAAGGCTATGGGCAGACGACACCATGGTATCGCCAGTGCCCAGGCGGTCCTCGAACCGGAGCGAGGCGCTATCGCCAAACACAAGGTCGTTGTCGCGTATGCCGCCCGCAAGTTCGCCGAAGGTAGCCATGTAGTCGCTACCGGCACCGCCCACGACGATGTCGTCGCCGCCACCCGTCGAAACGGTATCGTCACCGCCGAGGTTCAGCTGCGTAGACACGGCCACATCCTGCGCATGCAGGTCGCCGCGCACCTGTATGGCCGCGATGCCCGGAAGGTTCTTGCCGTTGGGGTGCTGGTCGGGGAACGCGTCCTCGATAACCACGCGGAAGTTGTCGGCAAAACTGGCCGCAGATACCGTGAACACGGCGTAGTTCGCGTAGGTTGCCGCGGATGCCGTCGTGGCAGTAGCCCGTTCGTAGCCGCCGTCAAAATTTTCGCCTTCGGCATCGTCCACATAGAAGCTCTGCAGGGCAGCACTGGAGTCGCCCACATACAGGCTCACCTTGCGCACGCTGTGCTCGTACGCGGAATGGGAATCCGGTATATCCAGATAGACCACCACCCTGTATTCCGTAAAGTACTGGGCAAGGCCGTCCACCACGACTTCGAGCCTGTTGTCGCACTGGGCGTTCGGGGCCGTGGTCATGAGGCCCGCGTTCATCAGCGCCGCATCCGCGTCGGTAGAGGCGTTCGCGAAGTTGTGGCCGTAGGCCTGCAAGTTGATGCGGTTGTCGGTATCCGTGTTGCGGTGGCTCTCGATGCCGCCATAGCTCACGCTCACGGCGCTTGCGCGGGTGCCGTCGTCGAAGCGCACCACCTCGCGGTCGTCGTTGCCGTAGGTGCCCGCAAGGTTCCCGCCCACGTTGTTCCAGTTGGCGCTGCGGTAGTCGTCGCCATGGGTCGCGTTCAGGGCGCCCGCGACTGCTTCCGACGAAAGCCCGGTCTGCGAGGCTCCCTGGAAGTTGAAACTGAGGGTCGCCTCGGTGCGGGTTTCCACACCGCTTTCGGCGGCATTGCCCTGGAAGGTCGCAAAGCCGTTGTCGCCAAACACGACATCTTCACCTTCGCCAGTCTTGATATGGTCGCTATCCAGGCCGCCGAACACCACATTGCGGCCATTTCCGGCATCGATGGTGTCACCACCTGCACTACCGTCTTCGAGACCCGCTCCCGTAATATTGCGGTCCTTGTTGGTGACCATAAGCGCATTGCGCCCGGTGTCCATAATGACCTTGCCGCCATCACCCACAATAATGTCGTTCCCGGCACCCGTGGTAATGGTATCGGCATCGGTTCCACCGATAATGGCATTCTTGCCGTCGCCCGTGGTAATCGTGTCGCTACCGCCCTCGGTATCGCTCTTGCTCTCGGCAATCAGGCGATCCGACAACACCGTGTAACGTCCACCATCACCAATCACAACGTTATCGCTGCCGCCAATACCGATTGTATCGCCAGCCTCGCCGCCCATGGCGACATTCTTGTTGCCGCTGATGGTCACGGTATCGACATCGCCCACGGAATCGCTCGTGGTCTCCACGGTATGCAGGCCGAGGTTCAGCGAGTCGCCATAGACCGCACCCACATTCGCGGCATTGTAGTATTTAACGGAACCATTATCGCCAAGGGCAATGTTGTTGTTGCTCGAAACAGTAATGGTGTCGCCATCGGCACCGCCAATCACCACGCTATCGGTTCCACCGACATTTATAGTATCGGAACCACCCTCACTATCGTTCATCGAATGGATTTCGTAGGCTCCGCGACGCACACCGTCCGTCTGCAAGCGATGCACAGGCCCGTTTGCAGCGGTATCGTCGCCATGGTTCTTGCTTATGCCAGTCGTGTAGTCTAGGCCGCTATTCGTGGAACCGAGCACAGTCACGGGGTTTTGCGGGTCTTCGCCGTAAAGCACCTGGCCACGGTCGCCGAACGCGATGCCGCCACGGTTCATGTTTATGGTGTCGTCACCGAGACCACCGAAAACAACCATGTCGTTGCGGGTCACTGCATTCGAGGTGGCATTGATTATATCGTCACCACCCTGGGCGTTCACCACAAGCTGACCGTCGCCACTGTAGCCATGCTTGAAGCTTACCGAGACAACGGAAACGCCGCTAGCAAGCGTGAAGGCGCGTTTCACGGCAAAGTAAACCGAATCGAATTCCGTCACTTCACGGCGCTGGGTGGTGCCGTCGCTCAGCGTGGCATCTACATAGATTTTTTCCGATACATCAAGTGCGGACTTGGCCTCGTTGAAAGCCTCGACACTTCCAGTAAGCGTGTAGGCGTATGTCGCGCCACCGTTATCGGCAGTTCCCGAAAGAACGGCAGATGTACCCGAAGCGATTTCAGTTGCCGATTCCTCGGCATAGCTGTTTATGTTCACGGTATCGTCAGTAGCGTTTCCGCCAGTAACGCCAGAACCAGTATTTACCACGGTGAATGTCTGGAATCCATCCTCGCGGTAGATAGTCTTGTTCACATTTACCGTATCGGAACCCGAACCCAGGTTGTATTCGGCATATTCCATCTGGGCGGCCGCGATACCGCGTTTGCCAATATCATCATGCTCAAAGCGGACGGCATGTTCGTCAAAGTCCATAACCGTTCTTTCGGCATCTTGGATATTTTGTTCAATCGAGGCAGCACTGTTGCCAAATTCAGCCCTTTCCTCACTGCTTACATTCCCGTTTTTCACGGCAAAAGCATTGAGCGAACTCGTTTCGTTTTCTTCATCACCCTGGTTGTTTACAAACAGGCGATCAACGCTCGCATCTTCATCGATAAACAAGTAATCCTTGCTACCAGAGAACAATACGTTGGAATTGTTTGCATCAAAAACAGAAACGGATTCGTTCAGGGTCAAGGTGTATTGGCTGCCGTTGGCTACACAAGAAACTATCTTGAACCAGTCAGATTCCCGATAGGTTTTCTTGTCATTACCTTCGCCAACAACAATTCCGTTCGAACTACTTGCGACCAGTCGAATGGTCTTGCCTTCAAACGAATGTGAATCAGAAAGGTTTATCCCAAGCCCCATAAGAATACTATTTGCAGACTCTATCGTTATAACGAGGGTCTTTCCTGTTACAGATGTAAATCCGAACAACTTATCTGAAGCGTAGTCATTCTTTTCGTTTAGAGTGCTAGCCTCCACATAAGAACTGCCTTCGTTAACCTTATGCGCATACGAAAGCATCGAGGGGTTATCCGTATCCAGTTCAACGCTTTGCCCCATACCGAACGCATAAACGGCACCGTCAATATCATCAACCAGGTTCTTTTCTGTCTTGTGGACCGTCACGAAGCCATATTCCTCGGATACGGTGTCGGTCTTGGCGCGGAGCCTTACCGTCTGCGCCTGATTTGGATTTTCAGGGGTAAACGTAAGTTCAATATATTCACCATTTGTCGCAGGATCCACATTTCCGTTTGCATCGACAAACTGCATTTCCTTCGTCAAGTTGTAGGTGCCGTCCTGGTTGACAGAACTGACCGCATCAAGAACACTAATCCTTACCTTTACGGAACTACGGCCATCGAAGTTTCCCCTGAAGGAAACGGTATACTCGACAGAGCTAAGCGAACCAGATTCCGCAAGGATTGTAGAATGATCCTCGATGTGTATGCTCGGTGCCGTATCGACAATAGAAGGAACACTTGCAGGCATATCTGATTCCGGGGGCAAGAACACATCCGTTTCGCCATTATTTCCGGGAGAAACGGTCAGTTCCCCGTGCAAGGTCATCATTCTTCCGTTTATTGAGTTGTAGAAGACGATTGTATCGCCTTGCAATTCGTACTCAACACCAGCGACATAAGTGACACCTTCGACTTCCGCTGCACCCCTGGCAAGGATTTCCGAAGCAGTCGTAGAACCTTCAGCCTTGTATTCTACCTTGATTTTGGAGGCGTCAACATCGTCATAGACCAAATGAGCCTTGGAACCGTCTATTCGTAAGCTGCTTGCACGATAGAGGACAACCAGATTCTTTTTCGTCAATGCGGAATCTAAATATAATACGCCATTCTCTACACAGTACAGGTTTGTCTTGTCGCTTGCTGCGTCAAACGCAGACTTCGTCTGTTGAGTCAAAAAGCCGCGTGCACCAACAATATAGGCGGAAATATTAGACATCGGGTCAAGACCATTTGCAACATTGCCAAGTTGCACAGAGTTTCCTGACACAACAAATTCTTCCGCTTCGGCAAGAAGTCCATCTGCCGAACGACTTACAGCTTCATCCGCACTAATCTTTATGGGGAGCGAGGATACGGACTTGGTCAACGCGACGTTATCGCATTCGCTAGAAATCGTGATAGACTTGAGCGATTCCGATTCTTCGAGAGCATCAGCAAAAAGGCATACAGCAATCTTTGCAAATTTCTTGGAAGAATTCAATTCTACGGGGAGCGTAGAACGGAGATTCCAATTGCTACTGAAATCTGTATCGGAACCAGATACTTCGGCAAGCATTATTTCGCGAGCGCCGCTCTTGAGAGCCTTGGCAGAAAGCATCGGAGCAGAAAGGTTCACCTTCACCGTCCCAACACTTTGTCCGTTCAACAAGTCGCCAGAGTAATGCACATAGAAGAATGCAACTCCTACGCCATTATTAACTTCACTCAGCGTAATTTCAGGAACATTGATGGAGTTTGCCTCGCTGGACACGAATACGACTGGTTCACTCGAAGTGTCGTAGAGTGTATAAGATTCCGTCTTGCTTTCCAGGACCTTATTTTCACTATCCAGCAATTCATACTTGATATCGCAACTTTGCCCATCGGTATTGGAACTACGAAGTGTATGGTCTGCATCTAGGCCACCCATGCTGAAGGTATCGTTGCCCTTGCCGCCATTCAGGTTCGTGATTTCACCCTTATTGTTGCCAATGACATTGAAAAGGTCGTCTCCAGCGGCAGCATCGAATGTTGTCGATTCGACACCGCTTGCCTTTACGCTCACAATGTCGCTAAGCATGCCATCTTTACTTACAATCACCGTATCATCGCCGTTCGTTCCACGGACAAACATGGAGTCGTTTCCAAGCCCTCCATCAATTGACATGGCTCCCCGCACGATGGTTTTGTCGTTTTTATCTTGGAAGCCATAAACAGAGAACTTGTCATCACCCTTGCCACCGGACATGTTAAGCGAACCGGCATTGTTCAAGGCCGCGAAGGTATCGTCTCCAATGTCACCATCCACATTCAATGTGGTATTCTTAGAAACACCATCGCTCAAGTATTTCTCTTCGTTGGTTTGTTGAGTTCGGAAGACATCAACAGGTTGGATTGAAGCTGGGGTTTGGTTATCGCGTTCCGAATTGTAGAGTTGCCCAACCAAAACAGTATCGTTGCCTGCACCGCCATTGATATTGGTCGTACTTGCAGTACCATCGACAGCAACAGTATCATTACCACCATTGGCATTCAAGTTGAGGGTCTCTATTGCAGAGGTAAAGTTCACTCGTTCAATGTTCGTATTGAGCGAAAGATTATTAGGATCCGGTTCCGTGGGAAGCATGGCGACAAAGCCTAAATCGCCCGGTTCACCTTGTGTTTTCTTGTTTCTGCGCACAAGCAAATTATCGTCCGACTCAGTCCCTTCAACAACAAGCGTATCGGAACCGTCTTTTCCCGAGTCAGTCACATTTGCATAACCGACAGAACTTTCACCCATCAGGTTCACAGTAACAACGTCGCTACCGCCCTGACCGTCAACAAAGTCCATGCCCGGGCCAGTAGTTATCTTGTCGTTGCCGCCATTGGCATTGGGTTTTACCTTTGCATTGGCATATAATTCGCCATGCAAGCCAAGATTATCGCCGAAAACGATTTTGTCGTTTCCTAGCTGATTTCCTGTTTCTCCAGAAAGTGTAATTCCTGTCGAGTCATAGTCTATGACGCCATTGTCGCCGTACAGCATATCGTTACCGGCACCACCGTCAATGATGTCATCACCCAGACCACCGTAGATTATGTCGTTATCGATGCCGCCACTGATTGTATCGGCACCACCATCGCCGTCAATGATGTCGTTGCCAATACCGCCGTAAATCTTATCGGCTCCGCCAACTGCAGTATCACCGCCATCATCGCCGAAAATCAGGTCGTTACCGTCGTCGCCGTAGATGGTATCATCCCCCCTTGACGACAATTCATCAAATGAATTCTGAATCAAATTATTATCAATTAGGTTGTCATCAGATTCCCCATTACTATTTTTCTGATATTTATTTTTCAATTCACTCTCATACGGAGTCAATGGATTTCCATCTTCATCCACAAGTTTGATTTTAAACTCATTTTCTTTTATTTCGGTATCACTTTCATCATTCTTTTTGAACTGAGCATCTATAAATTCCTGGCTAAATGCAGCCGTCTTGTTCGTTGTATCAACAGCAAAGGGATCCGCAACATCTTTGGAGCCATCCGTAATCCTGTCACCAAAGATGATATCCATACCTTCGCCGCTATGGATGGTATCATCATCAGAGCCACCGAGAATACGGTCATGGCCTTTTTCACCATAAATTAAATCATCACCGGCACCACCATCAATATGGTCATCACCGCCACCGCCGTGGATTTCATCATTACCTTCACCGCCAATAAGAGTATCCCCACCATCGCTCAAACTTATTTCTGTATGGGCGACAAGGGCAGTATCTGTAAGCAAATCATTTTCGGTCCTAGCATTATGCAACACCCTCAAAGCATACTCTTCGGGCGTCATATTATTCTTTTCATCATCTGATATCGCGCTCACGAACTCTTCATCAATGGCAACAGACCAGGTTCCGCCATCACCAAAGATGTAGTCGCTGCCCTTGCCGCCATCAATCTGGTCATTACCGGCTCCGCCAAAGATTATATCACTACCAGAACCGCCGAGAATGACATCTCCACCGGCCTTGTTTGCATCGACCTTAGCTTCGGCAACAAAGCGATACTCCTTATGATTACCCTGCTCATCTTTTTCGTCATCAATACGGATTACCCCCGTATCGCCGAAAATGATATTCAGGCCTTGGGCTCCAATAATGGTGTCGACACCGGCACCACCATTGATATAGACCACATGACCATCCTTCATTGTCAGGCCGGACAAATCGATATAGTCGTCACCATCACCGCCATTGATTATGATATCAAAGTTGGCAACACCATCAGATGCAATAATTACCTTGTCATTGCCATTTTCTGCATTGACAATAAACTTGCCGTTACCCTCAACAGTTTCTGAATGTTCGTCGTCAGTAATTTCATTACCATTCGAAATGGTCACATCAAGTGTTTCATCGCCATCGTCAAGAGACTTGTTGACATCATCCGTCGACATTCGGCTAGAGGAGTTGCTACCAATATTCGCTACGACATCGTCACCCGACTTTGAAATCATTATCGGCTTCACCGTATGTTCGTAGTTAAATTCAAACAACGTGATATCGTCCGTAATGTTCCATTTCTTGGTATAGAACAACAAGTCTAGGTAGGCATAGAGTTTGGCGGTAATCTTGCCTTCCACGTCGAACATACCGAACAAGCCTTCTTCCTTGAAAATCCGTTCGATTTCGTTCAGACGGACCTTTCCATCCTTGTTCGGGTCAAACAGGTTAAACCCGACATTGATGCCTACACCGCCACCAACGCCGGCACTCACACCAGCATTCAGTTCGGCAGAGGCCTTTAGGCCACCATAGAACGAAAGTTCACTCTTGTCATTGCCAGCATCGTCAAGGTCATCCACATAAAATCCGTTAAGCAGGCGACTAAAGTCCTTATAGTCACTGCCCACCCACTGACGAATTCCCAAGGTATCGTAGCCGAAGGCCAGGTCTATGCTTGCATTGAAAGATACTCCCAAACGGACTCCAAGCGGAGCCCAAATACGGATAAATGTATCCCAGTCAAAATCGAAACTGAGCTTGGGCATGTTGTAATGCACAAGGTCGATATCCTGGCCAAGCAATAACTTAAAGATATCCTTTGGTTCATCCCAAATAAAATCCCAGCCTCCACCTTCCATTTTAAAGCCTTCACCGGAAAGTGCATTATATACATCACTCTTCGCACTTCCTAATATGGATACATAACCGCCACTCTCTAAAACATCTCCAAAATCAGAGACAGACATTTTTCCATTAACAAATTTTTCAACCGTGTCTTTATCACCACTATCCAAATAGCCAATCAGAGGCATACTGCCTAAATTAATTTTTAAACTACCATCATTACTAAAACCTGAAATCGTTTCGCTCAATGCGATAAGGTCCTTGATGGCATATATCATACCGTCACTGAATTCTCCCTTGCAATACTGTTTTGCTAAACTAAGCGGAGTCACGATGATTCCCAAGTCGTCTAGAACTGGGAACGGAGTCGTAAGGAAATCAACAAGCGGCTTAAGTGGTTCAATGACCTTCTGTATTTTGGAAACAATCGGCCCAAGAACGCCATCGATAAAGGAGCCCATATCCAACTGGAAATTATTGAAACCGAGGACTTCAACACCGCCATCATTGCTCCAAACAAATTCAAATTGACCTTCAATATTCGGGAACTTAGGTGCATCGCCCTTAATATCGGAAACGATACCGACCTTCATCCCAACAACCATGTTGACCGTAGCAGACGGGGTAAATGTAGGAAGTTGGCCCAAAATATCCGATAGACTTACATCAATAAGATTACTCCCGCTGGATTTATGATCTATATCAAGAGCAAATTTTAAATCGACCCCCTTTTCATAATTTGAGTTTTGACTCGCCGCACAATTACCAAGATCCAATTCAACACCAAGCCCCGCCATTTTTCCAAGCACTTTTCCATTCATGCCAGCCTTGACTTCAACGCTCACATCATTTTCATCATAGAAAATAAACTGGAAACCACCATCCTTGGAAACTTTCATGCCGAAGTTAAGCTTCCATTCTAGGCTCAAATCAACACCAGCATTGGTTTCTAGGCCAAGACCGGGGAAACCAAGGTCAAGTCCGATATCACTACCGAAGGAATATGTTCCTCCCAAAGTAAAGAACCATTCGGCAAAGTCAGAACCCTGCTTATAATAAACTCCATTGCCCTCTTTATGCCATTCGTTTTCAGTCGACAGCTTTGTCAAGAGTGTTGAATCCGAAGACAATTGCGCATAAGAACCAAAAAGGTCATTAAGCTTCTGCGCAACCATTTCAGCAGTCATACCAGTCGATTCATATACAAAGTTTGAGAACGGCTCAAGAATTTGCTGCTTAAGTTTACTCAAGAAGTCTACACCACCACTCAGGGCGTTCCCCACCACAGGCACATCCTTGATGTCACTCATCATGCCGCCATTGATGCTGGATTCCAATGAATCCAACAGGTTGTTCAAACCCGTAACGGCAAGTTTAATCTTATCAAACCAGTCAAGGTTTCCATCAACTAACGCAGCAATACGCTCATATACGCCGCTGACATCAACAACCAGTGTGCCACTATCAATGTCAACCTTTTGCTGTTCTTTCAGAAGAAGTGTTACTTCAGGCAATCCAAGTACCGAACCTTCCTGGTTCGTTTTAGCGACAACATTTACGGAACCAGTAGACTCCACATTATGGTTTGACAGCCAAGCATTCACAAATCCATCTACATCAGAAAGATAGGAACTCAAACTATTGATATCGTCAGTACAAATGACATTTCCTGTTCCTTCGGCATTAATCCACTTACCGAACTTAATGCTTCCCAATTCGTAACCGCATACGCTGATAGGTAGGTTGCCAAAAATGGACATCGGGACAGCAAAAGAAGCACCTCCATTATAATCTATTCCGTTCAACTTCCATGTTGCTAGCGAGACATCACTTTCACCAAGTTCCCCAACCAAAGCAGCCTTCCCAACCACAAAAGAACTGGCCTTGTCCGAGCCAACGGTTATTAAGTTTTTTAGCAGGGCATCAAAGCCTTCAATATTTGATGTTCCACCGTCAATTCCCAGATTAAACGAGAGCTTCTCCCCAACAATATTGACATTTGTTCCAAACTTGACGGAATCTTTCAGAAGGAAATCAAAAGAGTCCCCTGTGGTCATATATGCCGAAACACTAAACCAGAAATCACCCGTCACCTTGAGATTGGCATTTCCGCTAATTCCACCTGTTGACCCTCCAAAATTGAACTGGTGAACAGCGCTGAAGGCCTTGCTAATGTTAATATCGAAAACGATATTCGATCCATCGACCTTAATATCAAAGGCCCTCGCAGTCTGACCGACGCTCTGCTCTAATTCCTGCGGAAGATACTGCGGCGCCAACAATTTAAAGTCTGTCAGGTACTTATTCAGCCTATCACTTAATCCTTGCAAACTAGTGACATTGTCGTTGCGTAGTTTGCTAACGATATCGCGAATATCATTCGCTACATTCACCAAGTCCCCAATAGACTTGTTGATAACAGGAATTTTGACGTTGCTATTTTGAGCAATTTCAGTCAGCTTGTCAACCAAGCCATCAAGCAGTGCATAAACATCTTGCACGGAGAAATTTGACAAATTAGCAAATTCCGAAGTTATGGCAGATGTAAGTTCACCAAAATTAGATTCAATCGTTGGCAAGCCATTGTTCTCTGAAACAAGTGTTATCGTATTGTCACCAAGATAAACAGTCTTGCCAAGCGCGTTTACCACACCACCTATAACAAACTGGCCAGATGTAGCATCACAGGATGCCGTAAAATCCCAATTACTCAAAAAGGAATCGTTTTCCTTAAAACCAGTATCCGTAGAATTTTTCTTAGTTGCCGAGAATTCAATATCTGCATGAACATTCCCTTGAGCAACAAGACTAGCATCTATAAATGCAAATGTGGCATCAACAGCCGCAACATAGGACAGTTCTATGTCGGCAGCATGCCAATCAACATCTGTAGAAACATTATCCTCAAGCGTCAAGACATTCTTTCGAGAAACATTGATTATTGTAATATTTCCATCATCATCATAAACAAAGCTATCTATCTTGAAGTATACTTCTCCATACTTGACATATCCACCTACAGCATATTCACTTTGGTTGGCAGCATCCTTTAAAGTAATCTCGGCGTAATCAACATTTGGGACATTTACATCACCCACAAACTCTATCTTTTTTCCTATCGAAAAGTCAAGACCTGCTCTAAACTTAATCTCGGCGTTTTCCGTAAAGCCAAACAGTTTGGACCAGTCTATCCCCAGCAGAGTCTTACCGACAATGCGGTAATCATTTTTACCGCAACAGCTTGATTTCATTGCGGTAAAGCCAAGCATCTCAAGGGCTTTACTCGTACCAAGATTTTCCAAGGAGAATTCGCATTGCGAACGGAACTCCAAATGATCCATTGCATTGCCGTCCGCATCATTCCAATAGAGCGTCGGTTTTGTAAAGTCACGTTCCGTTGAGCCATCCGCCTTTGGGTTGATTATGTTATTTATAGCCTCTACAACATCGACAACACTCGTTGCCTTGGTCAAGCCACTACACAATGTTTCAAAATCTACAGGAGAAACCGGCCCACCGGTATATATCACTTTAAAATCACCTGAATCACCCAGCGAAGCATTGCTAATGCCCAATTTGCTCGAACTTATCGAAACACCATCAGTAACACTGAAGACAATCTTGTCATTTATGACAACTACCGACTTGACAAAATCACTCAATTTTTTTATAGAATCAACATCTGTATTTTTTATGGTTTCGTATATCTTATCGGCAAGATTTTCAAGAGTAAGGCAGTTTTTTGAATCTACTTCGATACTTATTCCATCCGGCAGAGATGGAATACTAACTTCAATCGCCACATTACCAATGGCACCAGAAGCGTTCAACACGCCTGACATACGCATATATTTGAATCCATAGTTCAATTCAAGCGTATAATAATCAGAATCAATTTTAATTTCGTTGCCGTCTCTTTTTGTTTTGTATCCCTTTATTAGAGAAGGATCACATCCAAATAGAATTGTGCCAGTACTTTCATTAATGTCAACAACATACAATCCATAGGTATTCTTAATGGAACGACCGTTTTCCAAAGATTCTATTGACAACACATCGTTCAGACCAAACTGGTTTTCTTCCGATTTTTGCAGGGACAAATACTTATCCAAGCATTTTTCCCAATCATCCGTATCGGACATACCCTTGTTTTTAAGATCCGAAGCGAATTCCAATATCTTATTCTTATTGAGATTTATCTCGACATTGGTCACATTCCCCACACCGCACAAAGTTAAAGTAAGCGTGCTATCTGCACCAAAAGATGCAGCAAAACATGTTTGCTGCACGGTATTGACCAATTTAAGTTCACTAAAAGCGTCTGCGTTGCCAGAATTCGAAATATCAAACTTTGTTTCTGACGTGATTATGAGTTTCTTAATATTGTCGTTGTACACAATATCTGGCAAACTCGTCGCAGTTGAAGAAACAAACTCGTTTTCCTTACCGTCAACCTTATCGACATATTTGAAAGGAGATGTCTTTATATCATCGCTATTGACCAAAACTAAATTGTCATCCACCTTAAAGGTAAATGCAAAAGTAGGCATTGGGACATCATCGAGTTTTACATCCGTCCTTGTCGGGTTGAAAGACAAACTGTCAAAAACTATCGATTCATAACAAGTTTCATTATTGGCCACGTAATTTGTGCCGAAGATATCCTCCAATGTGGTAGCATCTTCATCGCCATTACCATCATTTATTGTCTGATATTCAAAATTCACATCTAGACTAAAAGAAATTCCGGCACTACACCCCGCAGACACGTTGCCGTATGTAGCGACATTCGCGAATCCATCACCAAGCGACTTTGCTAAATTCAATTCAAAATCTTTACTTTCGGTAAAGCGCAAACTGAAAACCAATCTGAAGTTCTCAAATTCAAAATTTTCAGGCACTCCATCTGGTAAGCTCGATTCGAGTTCCTTAGTAGCAGGATTTCTCGACACCAGCACACTTATGGGATTCGGAGAATTATCCCCTAACAGGAACAAACTACAGGCATTCGATTCGCCAAATTCTTTTTTCCAAGCCTCATTGAAGACAAGAACAAATTCTTCAACACTAGAGAAATTAGCTATATACTTACTGCTATCAACGACTTTTAGCAAGCCATCTTCTGCATTTTCATCTGAGCCAAAAACAACCTTATCAATTTTATTTACAATATCAACAACATCACCGACAGAACCACCCAGAAAATCCAATTTTACATTGTCTTCCAACTGTTTGCGGAGAGCGGTTTGCATCGACTGGAAATACGCCACAACCTGGTATGAAAGGGTTTCTCCAGACAGCGAAGCAAACGCCTTAATCTCATCGGGGACAATCCAATTTTCGGTCAGCGAATCATAACCAAATTCATAAGGGTCTTCGGCAGCATCTAGTTTTGCAACGGTCACCGAGCCTGACTTTAATGTTGCGGATTCCACTGAAAATTGCGGGTCAGGGAATAGTAATTTATTTGTACCTACATCATATCCAACTTCTAGCTCAAACGAGCCTCCTTGGACAGACGCATTGAACAAGCCTAGAGCCAATTCTCCATTGATATCAGTCTTCGATACCTTTAGTTTAAAATCATTCAATGCAAAGCCATCAAAAGACAATTGACCGGAATTTTGATCTACATGTATCGGCACCTCAACTCTAATGGAACAGTCTACATCAAGATTGTTTAATTTAAGCAAGCCCAAGTCTATAGTTTGGTTCGGTTGCGTTGCAATATTGGGAATATTGGGTTTGAAATTCAAATAAATTGACGTCGATGAAGAAGACAGGTTCAGCAATGAACCATTTGATAAGGTATTTGTTGCAGAATCGTATAAATTCACCAAGTTGCCATTTACATCTTCCAACGTAAGCGATTCTAGAATAGAGCCAACATTTTCTACATTGGCTATCAGCTTAGAGAAATAGGTTCCGATTTTACCCAGATTCAATTGATAGACAGGACTCGCTCCTGTCGTATCCTGTTCAACAGCGCCATTAATTGCAAAAGAGGCTCTTGCCCAAAATTTCTGTAAATCAGCTATATAAGAGGAAACAGTCTTCCCACCAAATTTATAATCACGAATAAATGGAATTTTTTCGAAATCAAGACCTTGGAGAACACCTTCTAGTGAGAAGCCTTCATAACCACTTTTTAGTTGAAGGTCTGGCATTGAAACAGAAAAATCACCATTCGTTGCCTTGGTCACACCGATAACATCATTAGCATTTTTTATATCGAATGGCATACCAGCATTTGTAGTGTCAAGACGATATTCCAAGTCAAGAGAAGAAGTCTGTTGAGAAGTCGTTCCGTTGTATTTTAATTCCAGGTCAGCAACATCATCACTCTGCTCTAAAACGGATAAATTCATAAATTTCGCCGTTCCGCCAAAATTTTGAACGGTTACATCAAAGTTCGAGACATTGGCTGAAATTTCAATATCAGAACTGTTTTCAGCAGGGATTTCATCATCATCATTGTCAAAATCAATTTCTGCAGATATGCTAATCAAAGTCGAAGCCGATATAGTTACACAATTCGTCTGCAAGCCGATTGACTCTACATTCAAATCACCTATATCAACAACAGACTGGTAACCAAGATTCAATTTAAGCGTATCTTCATTTTGTACACTGAATGAGGGGTTTACTAAACCCTGCAACAAATCTGCCGAAATGTTATTATTTAATCCAGCGGCAAGGGCATCTAATGAAACTGACTCTGTATTTGGGAGCAAAGAACCCTTATAGCTTGTAAAGGCCGCAGAGATTAGCGATTGAATTTCTGTTGTGACATTTGGTAAAATAGCCGACGCAGAATTAAAGGTCGCATTGAGGCCAAGGCCCGACATTTGCAAATTATCAATACTATCCAAAGTATTTTCTACAATGTCAGGGATGTTATCCAACTGTTCTTCAATATCGTTTAACCCTACATCAACACTAAACATTTGACGTTGTTCGAGTTGCTCGATTTTGAAACTATTCCTTCCGCGATTAATATTTTTCCTGGCCATATATCACCCTTATTAAAAATTTGTTAGTCAAGTTTTACGCAACGAACAGAAAAGCCATGTGTTTTATACACTTCATTTCGTGAGAAACCAGAAGAATATTTACTCTGATTAGTAGAATATGTCGCCACATCAGCGTTCTTAACGGATTCTTCTGGGTAAAACCAATAAGTACCTTCATTTAAATTTTTGAATGTATGATTCCAATTATACCCAGCCCCAATCAAACTGTACCCACTGTAGTTATGACCGCTGAAACCCATCGCACGAACATCTGCTACGCTATTTTTATTACCATCAGCATGAACTACGATATAGAAATCGTCGTATGTCAACAGTCGCCAGCCGTTCGGGCAGATTCCCTGATGATTCTCTTGAATCTGGTCAGCACAACTCTTAGCATTGCATTCGCTCGGGAACTGCATCATCTCGGCCCATTGGTAAAGACCGCCATATTCTTCACAATTTGCGGAGTCATTGTCATAGCAATAACGTTCTATTTTCAAATCACTAGATTGATCCATTGCACCGTCAATCATTTCTCCGACATTCAGATTTTCTGCCATAACTGTCACTGACGCAGGCTGATTATCCTTATTTTTCCCATTAATAGTCAAATAGAAATAAGTACGGCCGTTTCGTTTATCCGTGAATTTCTTATAGGCTCCAGAACGAATACTATCCCCAAACAAGGGACGATTACAAAGATTGTAGTCAGGTGTACAAAGTCTTGCAGTATCAACTTCAAAAGATGAACTGGACTTTGCGCTGCTGCTGGAGTCTTTGTTGCTCGAAGAAGACTGGAGATTCCCGCTTGAAGACGAACGAACAGATGAACTTGACACATCCTTGTTACTACTAGAAGAATTTCCAGACTTTACAGAACTACTGCTCACACTCTTCTCTGAAGAACTACTTGTTTCCTTTCCCTTACTTGAAGAAGATTCATCTGTTTTGGCATCACTTGACGTCCCAACATCCTTTTCATCAGAAGATTCAATCTTTTTAGCAGAACTACTCGAACCATCCCCATCTTCGCAATCCTTACAGACCGAAGATGAAGAATCGACCGCTGCATTTTCATCCGGTCCGTTGCTAGAGGCCGACGACGAATCGTCACAGCCCCAAAGGCCTATTCCACCTAACACGGCTAAGAAAAGTAGTGTCTTGAACTTGTTCATCTTTTGGTACTCCTGTTATTAAACTTTTTTCGAAATCAGAATCCCGATGGACAGGGCATCCACCATAAATCGCGGTTTCAACCGCTCAATCGAATAGGGACTAGGCCCTTTTACTTTTACATCCGATTCATTCATAGGAACAAAATCTGTTCTTATTTTTAAGAAAAAGATAATAAAGAAAGCTATTTGACCAGCCACAAACACCCCAAATGGGGGTAAAAAGCCCCCATATTCACCCCACACTCCGCCCCGAGGTCCGACTTTTTTTGTATACCGCTGGAACGTGGGCGTATTATAACCGTATTCATTTTACAATTAGCATGACACACGTCACACTGCAAAGTTTTTTCGAATAAAGTTATTGGATTTTCATCAAGAAAAAGACATTTTTAGACTATAAACAAAATGCAACAAAAGGAGAGATTATGCCCAAAAATGTATGGATGATTATCACCATTGATTCTGTCGCCAACCCTTCGGCAACAAAGGAAAGACAAGACATTCTCGCGAACCATGGT
>JAFXLS010000085.1 GCA_017530965.1 Fibrobacter sp. | reverse complement strand
TCTCGCCTTAAAAGCAACATTATTCAGCGCCTTCATGGCGGCAAATTTTGCCTGCTTGACTTCTTTCTGGACTTCCTTTTCCAAGGTTTTTGCCAGGTTGTCCAACGTACACTTGATCGTACTCATACGCTTACCCCGCTGCTAATTGTTCTACGGCCCTGATTTTCCGGAACATACGGTTCAGACACGTTCCGCAAGAACTTCACGCCGTTTTCGGCCATTGCGTCCACATCCACGCCGATAAGGTCAAGGGCTGCACGAGCATAGATGCGACGGTCGAGGGCTTCGTTGCGTTCTCTTGTCTTTTTGTAGCCCCACACCAGGTTTCCACGCACGTAATGCTTGACACGCTTTTCTGCGGTGAGCTGCGCGAAAAATTCGTTGTTGTATTCGTCGTTTCGTGGAAAATGGCAATAGCCCGCACAGACACGCTCTTTCGTCAACCAGTCGAAAAGCTGGTCCTTTGCCGTATCGACACCGACCGGCACGACGCTCGCTCCAATCATCGCGGACTTCTTCGTTTCGCGAGGCCTTGACGCAATGGGCCTGCCTATTCCTGCCTTACCGATGCTCGCGAAGACATTCCGCCATTCCCGCTGGGCCGTAAATCGATACACGTAGTCCGTCTTGTGACCGCCCGCGTCAATCAATGTTGATGCGACATACATCCTGTTGCCCTCCGAATTGATGTAACCGGCCTTCAAGATGTTGTCCAGGAGTTCCCAAACAGCCGGCTGCGACGGATCCCCCACCAAGACCCTGTTCGTGATTCCCCAGGATTCAAGACCAACGCCCCAACCGACAATTTCAACTTCAAGACGGTCATCCTGAGTGTCGACACCAGCGGTAAGCACGAGTACGCCTTCAGGGACTTCGGCTTCGTAATCTTCGCAACGTTCCATCAGCCCAAATTGGTCAACCTGCATTCCTCCATCGATGTTCCACGCCTCTCCCAAGATGTTGTTCGTGAACGATTTCATCTTGTTTACGTCGCCCTGGGCTTCCAAAAAGTCGGTTACGGCATTTTCCCAGGAATACCACCCAAGCGGACTGTAAAGCGCATTGATATGGAAGCTCGGGTAAGCGCCGTTTTGGTTTTCGGCAACCCATTGACCTTGAGCCATCAGGTCCGTCTTGTAATGTTCGCCGTATTCCTTGCCGCAATGCGGACAACGCATTCGCACAGTGCGCGGCAGGTGATTTCCTTCGGCATCGCGGTCCCACACGATGTTCGACCACAGCCACTTGTGCAAGACTCCGCAATGCGGGCACGGCACCTGGTAATGGCGCTGGTCGCCAAGCCTGAACTTTTCGGTAATGTTGCATTCGCCGTCAATGCCAGGCGTACTATTCCAAAAGCGTTTTTTTCGCGGAAAGTTTGTCGTTCTGCGCTTGACAAGTTCGCACGGGTCACCCTGACCGCCACAATCTTTCGCCCACTCGGATATTTCGTCACAAAGCGCAATTCGTATCGGCATCGAACGCAGATTCGAAGGCGAATTCGACCATCCGGTAATCAGGGCCCCGCCCGGGAATTCCTTGAGGTACATTTCGTCGCCATAGAACAGCTTGTCGATACCCATTGCCGTAAAAGCCGGGTTCTCACGCTGTTTCAGGAACCTCTTGGCGGTCTGTTCGGTGGTCTGAAACTGGCCAATCGGCGACGGACAATGCTTGATGTAGTAAAGCGCCGTATTGATGAGCACTTCGGTGCCGCCGATCTGCGAGCCCTTCATGAAAACGACATCCGTCGCAGAACTTTGCGGCGAGAGCTCATCCATGATTTCGACAAGGTACGGCGTTCGGGCGTTGCTCCAGCGGCCAGGTTCGCTCGATGCGCTTCCGGAAAGAATGCGGTATTCTTCGGCCCATTGGCTGATGGTCATATCCGGAGGTGGTTTCAAACCGGCCAACAGGTTATTGGCCACCATGTTTGCGTTCGCCTCAAGTACAGGCGAATTGCTTACATCGCCATTAACCATCCAGGATATTCGCCTCGTTTTTGTCTGTCAAGTCCTTTAAAGCCTGCAGGCAGGCTCTACGAATCTTTTCTCCGATTTCATGCGAAGATTCCATAGTAAGGTCAACCACCTTTTGGTTTTCCATACCCGACGCCACCATCAATTCGCGGAAATACCCCACGATTTCGGGAGCCAGCCACGAATAGACAGTCATGATCTTTTCCTGGACATCCGCCCCGATTTGGTACACCTTGATGGCGACTTTTGCCTTATCGACAAGTCGGCCCTCCATTTCGTCGGCACGGAGCTTCGCAAGTCGTGCCATCTGGAATTCCTTTTCGGCCTTCGAAACGGCCAGGTTGCCACGTTTCAAGGCAGCGGCATCAAGATCCTGCAGTTCGCCAACGGCTTCCGACGGCATATCGAATTCGGCATCGTGCGCCACCGCCTGGGCAGTCAGGTCATCGAATCCCATTCTTCTTTGCCCCTGCGTCGGCGTCGTCACATGGCGACGGTCACGGTTCTCGCGGAACTGCTGCACACTCAAGATGCGGTGATACATCCGCTTTCCCTTTGAGTTCTCGTAGGTATCCAGGCGTCCGCTGTAAGTTGCCTTGGTAATTGCAGCACCCGAAACGCCCAAATGCGCCCTGAGCGCAGTTGCGTTGCAAAGATCGGCGTCCGGATAGCTGTGTTTTGACTTCGGGTAGTTCATACCCGATATTTTACCTATTGCGTTAAAAAACCGCAACGAAAACGGCACAAGAAAAACGGGGGCCCCTTAACCCAAACGAAAAAACCAATCAAACGCCGGATTCAGCGCGTCGGACTCACCCCATTTGGCACCCCCACCCCTAGCAACTCTTTTGACCCCCGGGGGTACCCCACCCGGGTGGGGGGCGGGTGCCCGTCACAAAACGAAACGGATAAAAAATTAAATCATTCGGTTAAAAACTTAACCACCCCACTAAACGCAAAAGTAAAATCCAACACACAACACCACGCGCAATCCCTTTATTTACAAGGAATTACGCTTTGTTGAAGGTTAAAAAGTTTAGGTTAAGGAATAGGCGGTCAAGGTAAAACAGGGCCGTAGGTAAGCCAGCGGACAAGGCTAGGCCATACAAAATCGGCCAAAAACAGCGTTTAACCCTTAACTTTAACCCAGGCTGGCAAAGCGAGCCACCCAGCGCGGCCCGCACAGCCCTCTTTTTACTTTGCCCGCCTAACACCATGCCCAAACGCGGAATGACCGCAGAACGCGCGTATAGGCTATAATTTGCCATGAGCCTCACGAGGCCCTTGCAAACAGGGTATCGAACCAGGCAGAATGCCACCCGCAAACACCAACACCGCCAATTTTTGACAGTTGCAAAATTTCAACCTGTTGAAATAAATTTAAATTCTTTTACTTTTCACACAAAAACGCCAATTTTTAGATAATACCAAACTTTAAACTCAAAATTTCAGCACTGCTTAAAAGTAGTGCTAATTCTTCTCTATTTATCTATAGTATAGGATAATATTTATTTATATAAAGAAAAATAAAGTATTTGATAAAACTTCTTTCTTTTTGGTGCTTTTTCTTTCTTGCGGTGGTCGGGCAATCGGCAGCCGAACCGACCGCAAACAGAAAAGGCCGCCAGGCGGCGACCTTGGGATGACGAATGCTAACCAGACTATTGCTCCAGGTTATACCATTCTCCGTACACCTTGAGAGTCGCCTTGTATCTTGACGTCACAGGATTAAAATACTGAGTAAATTTTTCGTTTTCAACAAGCTTCCTGATTTCAGAAAAATACATCTTTTTAAAACGATCCTTGTCAACCTTTTTATCGACATATTTTGCGCACGCTTCTTCATAAGCGTTCAAATAGTTTTCAATAGCAGCATCAAACCGTTTCGCCTTAAAATCAAGTTGCGACTTTTCCTCGTCCGTCAAATCCGTTTTCGAAAGCAACGCGTCCATATCCGCAGAACAATCCATAATCTTTTCGTCTGCTGACCTTATAGAATCCCGCAAAGAAAGTTCAAGAGTTGCACTGGAGCATTTTCCATTGGCAATTAAAGAAATAATCGTGGAAAACACAGACGCAACAAAACTCAATCCCGCGATTATTAAAGCCAAAAGTTCATAATCAGTCATAACTACCCCTTCAATTTGTCGATAATAGCGTTAATCAACTCCAATATCCGATCATTAGAGCTTTCTGCCAAGACTTTATTGCCTGCACCCGAAGCAAACGCCGTATCAAGCTTAAGCCATTCTTCGATTTCAGACTTGATTGACCTGTAAATAGCCAGTTTGTCTTCCAGCGAAATTGACTTTTTGGTGTCCACGTATTCAAGCGTGTTTATTTCGGACTCGATTTTCCGGAATTCTGCCACACGCTGTTCTCTGACTGCAGCCTTTAGTCTACCGGAATACTCGTTTGCAAGTTCGTTTATAGTTGGCATAAAAATCTTGTTACCTTTTTAACCTTGTGTGTTAAAAGATAGCATAAATTTTACATATGATTTTTAGAATAAACGAAAAGACGAACGAAGTCTGCTTCGATATCAGTGAATTTGTCAAAGAAACAGACATTTGCGACGAAGAAAAAGCATTCGCTTTTCTAAGAGAAATGCATTCAGACGTCATCAATTCAAAAATAAACGCCACAATTGACGCTATAAACAACAAAACAAAAGAACAGCCCGTTTAGTACGGCAAAAAAAACAATCTAAAACAAAAATCCATACAAAATGTACGGATTCGTGGTTTTGTTTGGCGATTTTTAACAATTATCGGACAACCGGGCTTTTCCAGCCTTCGGCGCGGACAAACATACCCGCCAGCATCTTTTTTGTAAGAAATAAATTATAAAAATTGTCAAAATATATATTGACAATAGTCAAAATATAATGTATATTGTAGACATGGAAATCAAAGTGAAAGAGATGATAAAGCTTCTTGAATCGAACGGATTCCGGCAAGTCAGGTCAAAGGGCTCGCACTTCCGCTACGCTGACGACAAGGGACACAAGGTCACGATACCGGCAGGGCACGGAATGAACGAAACCTTGAAACCCGGGACGGTAAAGTCGATAAAGAAGCAGGCGGGGCTGAAATAAGCCCCTCCCCTTTCTTTCACTGCACAAAATTTAACGTAGCTATACGCTACAAAGGACGCGACATGAACTACACTGCAAAACTCACCAAGGAAAAGGATGGTGGCTACTCCGTAAGCTTCCCCGATCTGGACGGGTGCTTTACGCAGGGCGACACCCTTGAAGAAGCTCTTGCCAACGCAAAAGAGGCAATGGAACTCACCCTGGAAGACGTTTTCGACGGCGAACCGCTGCCGGTCTGCAAAATCGCCGAAAACCAGAAGAAAGGGTTCTACCGCATCGACGTGGACCCCGAACTCGCTATCGCGCTCCAGGTGGCCGCAGCCCGCGGCAAGGTGCCACAGGCGACCGTAGCCCGCGAAATGGGCATGACCAAGCAGGCCTATCAACGCCTCGAAGACCCGAAGGCGAACCTGAGCGTCAAGATGCTCAAGCGCATCGCCGAAAGCATGGGCAAGCGCCTGGAAGTCCAGTTCGTGTAACATCCACTAACATCGTTAAAACAGCAAAGGCTCGGAGCAATCCGAGCCTTTTTGCGTTGAACCACCACAGGCAGTCTTGCCAAGCATCATTCTACAAAAATCATCATGCTTAACTTGGGAGCGTTTTGCCAGAAGCAAACTTGTATTGGCGGAGTAAAGAAGAATCTCGCTTTCGTGCCATCTTCAGGCAACGTGTATTCAAGATACATCGGAGTAAGCCCACCACCATCAGGAAGAGCTCTGACACTATCGTAAGCAGTCCTGAAAACAGGATCCTTGCGCATCATTCCTAGTAATTCAAACAGCCGAACAGGTCGTTTATTTAAGTTCTTTTTTTGCAGCTTTTGGTAGAAATCAAGAACATCCCTTAAATCAGCAACACCATCAACAAGGTTTAGACATCTGAACGCAGAAATAGCAATGGTCTTGTAAATTTTATAACCTTTCGTATGATTCTGTTTTCCCCATGATTGGCAATGCGTACTCCCGTATTTTCGAGCGTTTTCTATAAACGACTCCCAAAAGTACACACCTCTACCCAGCCATGCCGATGGATTGCCGCAAAAAATAGGCAAACCACTAGAACCCAACGGAGGCGGGTCTTTTACAACCTGGAATAGTTCCGGCATGCTATTCTATAACCGTTCTTTCCTTCAACAAACCGGCAAGTCCAGAAAGGTTCATAGTCGGCAAAACAATTGCGCTTCCAAAATTAGCCTGCAAACAAACCAGGCTAACCATAGCCCTTATGTAAGGATAAAGAATTGCAATCGAGTTTGTGTAGAAAAATTCCGGAACAACATCGCCATCTATCTTGAAAGCGCCAGAACAATCCACCAAACAAAATGGCTCCGTCGCATTCCCGGAAGAAACCTTCACTGTCAATCCGAGAATAAAAGTATTTGCAGCTCTGTCAAATTTTCCAGAAGGCGCAAAATCTATACGCGTAGGGACTTGCGGCTGGAAAAATGCCGACTGAACCACGATTTTGTCAAATCGATAATTGACCAGAGAAAAAGACGCTTGTGTTCCATGCATATTATGCCGCCAGGTCGTAACGTTCGTTATTGCTTACAGCCGATTTCATCAAAGGAGTTTCGCATTTAACAGAAGTAATAGCTTCTAATTCGACAGAAAAAGAAGAAATAAAATCAACACCACAAAGCATATCATATTCTGCGTTGAGTTCTGCAAGCATAGAATCAACGGCTTCCGGAGAAAGCCTGTCTAAGAAATCATCAAGACTCTTTTTAACATTTTCAATCATCTTTGTGTCCTTTTTTTTCAAGCCCAAATATACCTTTTTCAGGATCCAAAAGTCAAATAGAATACGACTTATTATCGTCTAAATTGGACAATTTGTCAATTTCTTTTAAATTCGTGATCATTTGATGCCCTGCTTTTTGCGGGCTTCGATTAGGGCCATTCCTTTTTCGAGGGCGGCAAGGAACTTCGGATCCTGGTAGTCGATGGGAGTGCTGTCAGGCTCGGAGGGGTTGGCGGGATTTAGCTGGTGGGTGGCGGCGTAGTCTACCCCGAAGAGGGTTTCGGTGGACGCGCCGGCCAAGCACTCTGCTACAGCACTTCGCTACGGCACTAAAAAGGCCCCGCCGAAGCGGAGCCGTCAATGACTTTCCGGAACGGGCTATACCGCGACCTTGAACACGATGCCGCCCGTCACGTAGCGGTGGATGATGGAGTTGATGAGCGTCTGGTAGGGCATCCCCGCCGCTTTTGCCATTTCCTTGATTCCTTTCAGATCCTCGTGCTGCATACGGATGCTCACGACCTTGGCGGCATCCTGCAAGGACCGTTTCAACGCAGTCTCCTCTTCTTCCGGGAGTCGCCTGTCCGGCGTATTCTCCACGGCTTCCATGAGTTTGCGTTCTTCGTCGTCGAAGGGTTTGTTGACCAGATCTACCATAGCGGCCTCCTTTTGTCCCACTTCCTTGAAAAGAAAGCGGTCTTGATGAAGAAATCGCCGTTTTCCTCGACCACGAACGGGGCGCACACGGCATGGTCACGCAGGACGACGATGACCATTTTCTGTTCCGGGTGTCCTTCCTGGTTATCGACAAGCCTTACAGCGAAGTTGCCGAGCGCGATTTCGTCGGCAATGTCGTTGAAGTCGATTCCCCTTTCGGCGAGTACCCTTTCGGCTTTTTCCTCGTTCCACTTAATCATATTTACAATATATATACTTTATAAACTTTTGTCAATAGTTTTTCAAAAAAAAATGCTCGAGCATTTTGCTCAAGCGATTTGCTTAAGCGGTTTGCTTAAGCGATTTGCTATGGCGATTCGCTATGGCGATTTGCTTAAGCGGTTTGCTTAAGCGATTTGCTTAAGCGGTTTGCTCAAGCGATTTGCTTAAGCGGTTTGCTCAAGCGATTTGCTTAAGCGGTTTGCTCAAGCGATTTGCTTAAGCGGTTTGCTCAAGCGATTTGCTTAAGCGGTTTGCTTGAACCGACCGTTTGAACCAATGGTTTGAACCGCTTGTTTGAACCGCTTGCTTGAACCGATGGTTTGAACCGACCGTTTGAACCGCTTGCTTGAACCGATGGTTTGAACCGACCGTTTGAACCGATGGTTTGAACCGCTTGCTTGAACAATTGGTTCGGCTATATAACGCCTTTCTTTTTCAAAATGTCTTCAACAATCTCTTCAAGGCCTTCCTTGAATTCAGGGTTATTCATAACCTCTGGCAGAGGAAGAACCCTAGACAAAGGACTTTTCGTAGGAACTGAGTTTTGAAGCAGCTTGTCAGCATATTCCCTACCAAGAAGCTCTTCCATCGTAATGCCAAGATCAATCAACTTAATTATCGCCGAATACGGTGGAGAATTCGACCCATTGCTCCACATAGCAACCGTCGATTTTGAACATTCGAGTTTTTGGGCCAAATCTTTCTGCACCCAACCCATTCTTTTCAAAAAATCAGCACAATCAAACATATCAACCAAGAAAATAAAATTTTTCATAAAAAAAATCATTTTTTATGAGAAAACCTATTGACAAAAGTCATTTTAGATGGTATATTCTCATTATAGATGACAAAGAATCATTAAAAATGACTACAATGAAAAGGTAATGGCCAATGCAGGAAAAGCAAAAATCCGCAACGTTAACCCCAAAGGCTTACGAAATAGCGGCAACAATAAACTCTAAAAGAAAAGCAAAAGGAATGGCAAGTTCCATATCTGCGGTGATATCTGAAGCAATTGTCAATCAATACGGCAATCAAATCGAACAGGACCAATAAATGGCAAAATGGGCAAAAATCATGTTTAATGATTTTATCAATCATTTTTCAACGATGGACGACAAGCAAATCGTCAAAGACGTCCGCTCGTCCATCATTGCCCTTAGCACCGACAGCGAAAAAGGAAAGTCGTTTGGTGCGAAAATGGTTCACATATCCAACGAATGGCTAAAAAAATTTACACCACACCAATCAGCCGCAGGTAAGCGTAGTTGGGAAGTTCGCAAGTCGATGTTCGTTAAAACTACCGCCCAAAATAACAACCAAGTCACCACAACCCATGCTACCACGCCCACGATAAGCGCAAACAACGTTGAGCCCGACAACGTAAAACTAGACATCGGGCAACTTTCGCAGGATGCCGACATCCGCAAGGACTCGGAGGATCGTAAATCTAGCACATCCTGCACCTTTGACACCGAGGCTCGCCAAGACCTGCGCACGGGGGCCGCTCCAGAGAGGGTTAAAAATCAGCCGTCAAGCCATTGCGGCAAGGCTCCCGTGCGTTCCTTCGGGGAATCCGGTCTAGTTCACATGACGGACGCCCAGGCGAACAGTCTCCGTTCCTATTACGGCGAAGACTTCGACCGTGCCGTGGGCATCCTCGAAAACTACATCCTGAGCCTGCCGAGCAAGGCAGAAGGCGACGAAAAGGGTGAAGCCACGTTCTGGCGCGAAGATTACGCCAAGCGAAACCACTACTTCGCGATGCGCCGCGACAACTGGGTAGACAACGCGCTCAAGAAGGCGAAGACCGCCGACAAGCGACTCGAAAACGCCAGCAACCCGAACTACAAGAGCTTCAAGCAGCAGGACATAGACGCCCGCACCGAGTTCTTCAGCAAGTCAATTTTTGACGGAAAGGAAGCCATATGAAAAAGGCGAAACAGACAGAGCTCTTGCCCGCCGCCGAAAAGAAGGCTTACGGCACCTGCAAGCACGTGATGCTTACCGATGCCGAAGGCCGTCACCTCCGCGAAGTGTACGGCACGGACCTGCAGCTCGCCATCGAGATCCTTGACGCCTACATCGAGAACGACGGCAAGGCCGCGAAGCGCTACAAGAACCACGCGGCAGTGCTCCGCAAGGGTAACTGGGTTTGGGAAAAAATCCGTAACCAGAAGCTCGTCGAGGCCCGCCTGCAGAACGCGGCCCACCCCGCCAAGAGCTTCAGACAGCAGGACCTTGACGCCCGCACCGAATTCTTCAGCAAATCGATTTTTGAGAAGGAGACACCATGACACTTGATTTTGACGGAAATGAAATGCACAAAAACTTTTCTTGCGACTTCTGCGGAAAAGTTGAAGACTACTTCAAAAAGACAGTGGTCGAAACATCAAGTTCGTCTAGCAGATTTTTCTGCAGAAGGTTTTACATCTGCGAAAAATGTTCTTGCCAGATGCTCGAAAAAGCCGCCAACCGTGATCCGATGAACAGTCGTTGCGACAAGGGATAACCATGCAAAATGTACAGGATAAAGTAAACAGTTTGGCAAAGCTTTTGCGAGTGCAGGTCATCGAGTACCTGGTCAAGGAAGACGTTTTCAAGTACCGTGGCGAACGCCTGAACGACGCAGACCTGATGATGACCGTCAAGCTCATCGACAGAATCCCGTGCTGCACGCGCAAGCTTCCGGAACTGTTCCGCGACGCCCACCAGTACCACGAAAATATCGGAATGATGCCGCACGCCGCCACCATCGCAGACCTCGAATTCTGCATGAAGCAGCGCTACATCGGCTTCCAATGCGAGCAGCGCATCGCGCATTCGTGGCTCCCCTACAAGGAAGACGCCGACCTTCGCAGGCTCCCCGCGTTCAAGCAGCTCGCGCAAGTCTACGCACCGCTTATCCAGGCGGGCAAGAAAATACTCCCTCCGGTCGACCGTAAGGCCGTCGTGAGCGAGGCGCAGGAAATCATCAACCAAGTTTCTAACGCAATCACCGCATAGGAGTTTTATGTCAACGAATGTATGCACTTTTGTCGGTCGCCTCGGCGACAATCCTGAAATCACCACCATGCCGAACGGCAAGGAACGTGTCCGCTTTTCAATCGCCGTCGACCGTAACTACAAGCGCGAAGACGGCACCCGCCCCACCGACTGGATTCCGGTCGTCATTTGGGGATCCGCAAATTACGCCCGCAAGGTCCACCTGGGCAAGGGCGACAAGGTGTGCGTCACCGGCCGTTGGGAAATCAACAACTGGACCGACAACGACGGCATTCCGCGCACGACGGGGGCCCTGAACTGCACCGGCATCGAACTCACGGGCCACCGCACCACCGACAAGAACCAGGCCGCCCAGGAAGGTGCCGCCGCCACCAATCCGGAATCTAACACCGCAGTCGACGAAGACTTGCCGTTCTAAAAGGAGAAAATTATGAAAAACGAAGAAAAGCTTTTCTTTGTCCGCGCAAACGGCGAAGACCTCGGCATCATGACCATGCGCGACGCATTCCGCTGGAGCTGGAGCCAGTCCGCAGGGCAGCACGTGTCGCTCTCGTTCGAGCCCGTCAAGAACCTTACCCCGATGGAAACCATCTAGGAGCACGCCATGCGGAAACCGAAGAGACAACAGCGCCCGCTGACGGACGCGCAGGCAGAGGAAGCCGTGAAGCGCCATAACTTTTGGCGCGCACTCGAAATGCTTTGCGCCAAGGTCGGCAAGGCGAAGGAGTTCCACTGGTACATCCGCAGGCGTGATCCTGACGCGACCATCGGTCAGATTGCCGATTTTAAGCGCAAGATGGTGCGGCTGCTCAGTTTCAACTACGATGTGCACCGCCGCCCGAACCCGAACTTCAGCAAGAAACTTTTGCCGAGCGGAACACCTGGAGCAGAACCGCTCAGCTACCCACCGGAATGGAGAGAATAATGGAAGTCACACGCCTGAAGGGCAAAACCTTTTGCGGGTCCTACGTGGTAAGCGTCTTTGTTTCTTGCGAAAAAATCGACAGGATAGAGATCAGCGGGAAACCCCACAAGAGTGTAACCGAACTGTGCGAAACCCTTGCCAAGTCGCACACCAGGCTCTACGCCGACAGCATCAAGGCAATTAAGTTCACCATGGCAAGACACAACGAATATCAAGGAATCGCACAATGATTAACGAATTGATGATAGATATCGAAACAAGCGGAAATAAGCCCGGCTGCAAGGTCCTGAGCCTCGGTGCCTTCGGCTTCGACAAGGACGGCAACCAGGTGGAATTCTACCGCAGATTCGACACTAAGTCGCAGATTGCCCAGGGCCTTTTCGACAACGAAGAAACGATGAGCTGGTGGAACAGGCAAGGCAAGGAAGCTTTCAAAGAAGCCTTCGGCGGCGACACCGACCCTATTCAGGGAATCGCCGATTTCAAGCAGTGGGTCATGCAAAACTTCAAGACCGGCAAGTTCGACAAGTTCAGCGTATGGAGTTGCGGAATCGACTTCGATTTCCCCATCCTCAACCGCTTTTTCGAAGCATACGGTTTCAGGGGATGCCCGTGGCTGTATTACACGCAGCGCGATTACAGGACGCTCAAGAACCTGTTCCCCATCATCAAGCAGAGCGAAGGCAACGTGTCCAAGCATTGCGCAATCGAAGACGCCAAGGCACAGATGCGCGGGCTCCGCGCATTCTACAGCTTGACAAAGGACTAGAGCGAAGGGCCCCTCACGCATGAAAAAGTACGACAAGACATTTAAGACATGGACCAACATTGACGTGAAGATCATGCGCTGCGGGGTATGCCCGCAAGGCCGAAGCATCAGGGCATGCAGGGTGTTTTGCAACCGACACGGTATTCCGTTCCCGGGCAAGCGCGAAATCGACGAAGTCGAAGCCCTGATCGAAAGAATTGAAAACAACCAC
>JAFXLS010000084.1 GCA_017530965.1 Fibrobacter sp. | reverse complement strand
GGAGTACCCACGACTTCGCAGGTGGCAAGCAGGCGGTCAAAGAAATCGAAGGATTTTTCGCCGTCTGCGATTTTCCACCAGATGTACGGGGCATGTTCGCCGCCGAACACCGTGTAACCGGCAGCTGTCAGTTCCTTGCGAATAACACCCGCCGTGCGCATGTAACCGGCAATGACTTCTTTCGTCTGTAACCAGCCTACCGGCGAATAGATTGCCTCGGCGGCACGCTGCGTCACGTAGCTCACACCGTTGAACTTGGTGCACTGTCTGCGGTTCCACATGGCGCGGAGTTTCGAAAGCTCGTGCGGGATTATCGTGTAGGCGCAGCGCACGCCCGTAAAGCCGGCCGTCTTGCTGAAGCTGCGGAATTCAATGGCGCACGTGCGCGCCCCCGGAATTTCAAAGATGGAATGCGGCAGGGTTTCGTCCTGGATGTAGCAGTTGTAGGCGCCGTCAAACAGAATCAAGGCCCCGTTTTCGTTGGCGTAATTCACGAACTTCTGCAAGGTTTCGCGGCTGAGGACTGTACCCGTGGGGTTGTTCGGGCTGCAAAGGTAAATCAGCTGCACCGGTTCCTTGGGCAAATCCGGCTGGAAATTGTTTTCGGCGGTCGAAGCAAGGTAAGTCACCTTAGAAAAATGTCCGTCGCTTTGCAACACGCCTGCACGGCCAGCCATCACATTGGAGTCCAAATAGACCGGATAAACTGGGTCCGGAATCGCAATCTTTACATTTTCTGTAAAAAGCTCCTGGATGTTTGCCACATCGCACTTGGAACCATCGCTCACGAAGATGTCATCCGGGTCCATTTCGATGCCGCGGGCGGTGTATTCGCCACGAACGATCGCCTCGCGAACAAAATCGTAGCCCTGCTCGGGGCCGTAACCGCGGAAGGTCCCCTTCACGGCCATTTCGTCCACGGCCTTGTGCATGGCCTTGATGACTTCGGGAATGAGCGGCGTGGTCACATCGCCAATGCCCAGTCGAATAATGTCTGCATCGGGCTTTTTCGCCTGATATTCCTTGATTTTCTGGGCGATAGTCGAGAAAAGGTAGCTGCCTGGCAGCAAGTCGTAATTTGTATTGAGAATATTCATTAAATCCTTCCTTTAAATACTTCTTCTGCAGGGCCGGTCATCAGGACGGGGCCACCTTCTTCGTGCTTGATGTGGAGGACGCCGCCATCCAATACGATGTCGGCTTCAACGCCCACGCGGCCAGTGCGCTGGGCCGCAACGAGGGTTGCGCAACTGCCCGTACCACAAGCCATCGTAACGCCGCAACCTCGTTCCCAAACCCGCATGCGGATTTGGGTGGGCGTCACCACCTGTGCAAATTCAATGTTGCAGCGGTCAGGGAACTGCTTGTCGACTTCCAAGATGCTACCCCACTTTTCCAGCTGAATCTTTTCGATGTCATCCACGAAAATCACCGCATGCGGATTCCCCATGGAAACCGTCTCGGCAGTAAAGTCGAAGCTGTCGGCTGTGAGCTTGATCGAGCCCAAGAAGTTTCTCGGAAGTCCCATATCAACGCACACGCGACCGTCATCCAAAAGGGCGGGCTTCACCAGGCCGCTCTTGGTATGCAGGGTAAACACTTTAGTATCGGCATCTTTTGCAAGACCGCGACTGCGGATGTACTTCGCCACGCAGCGAGTCGCGTTACCGCACATGGCCGCTTCGCTCCCATCGGCATTAAAGATGCGCATTTCGAAATCAACGCCTTTGGTGCAACCATCGTTATCCATCGGCGTCACAATCACCACACCATCGGCACCGATACCGAAACGGCGGTCGCAAAGCTTAATTACCCTTTCTGTAAAAGCGGCGCCGTATTCCGGCGTCTGCCCCGGTTCATAAAGCACGAAATCGTTGCCCAACCCGGTCCATTTTGAAAAATTAATTGGCATAATTCAGTTCTCTTTATAATTTTCCACGCCCCAATTTGCAAAAAATGTGCCAACTTTACAAAAATTGTTAAATCAAGCCAAAAACGCCAATTTTATCCAAATTTCACGGAAAACAAAATTTTGAAATATTACAAATTCTGTAAATCAAACAAATTTACTTTACATTTTCTGTAAAATAACACTATCCTCGTACTCTCGCAACAAATGAATTGACGGATATAATTTTATATCCTAAATTCCGTTCACATTGAAAACAAAGAACACTTTGAAAAGGAATGGGTACGATTTTTCAAAAACATGGAGCTGTAAATGCAACGTGACGAAATAGAAAAAATAGAACCTATAAGCAACGGGTTAAAGCTTACCGCAAAAGACGGCAGGCTCGCGACATTGCACTATAAAGATTTCGAGCGTCTGAAAAACGCTACCACAAAACAGCGCCTTGATTACAGAATTTCATTCGAAGGTCTCCGCTGGGACGACCTCGACGAAGACATTTCATTCGAATCCATTTTCAATCCAGACCAGTTCCCACTAAAACTTTCGCCGAAGCTAAAGCCAATCAACATGTCCGAAGTCGCCCGCAGGCTTGGCATACAGCAATCTCTAATGGCCGCTTACATGAACGGATCAAAGCACCCTTCCGAAAAACGTAAAAAAGCAATCCTTGATGAAATTCACAAAATCGCAAACGAGCTTTTGTCGATTTAAGTAGAAAATGTATTTTGGGAACTTTTTACTATTTTTAGGTTTGGTTAGGAGTGTTTGGTGGGATTTTTATAACCGGAGGTCTTCTGTGAAGATTTTTGCAAACGCTTTGGCTCTGTCCATTCTCCTAGCCCTGCTTGCAGCATGTGGCGATGAATCCTCTTCTTCTGTTTCGCCGGAACCCCGCCAGTGCGAGGAACAGAGCGATGACTGCGATAATGTAAGTTCTAGCAGTGAAAAAATTTCCAAAAATTCTTCGAGCTCGCAAAAGAGCGCCGATAAGGGCAAGTCTTCTTCTAGCGAAAAGAATGCGAAGGAATCGAGCTCTTCGACAACAACCAAGAATTCTTCTAGCTCCGTCAGTGGCGATAAGAGTAGTTCTTCCGTCAAAAAAGAAGAATCTAGCAGCAGCGCTGTGAAGTCTTCTTCCAGTGTAACGCCGAAGTCGAGCAGCAGCGAAGTAGTAAAGCAGTCTTCTTCGAGCGTCGTGGCTTCTAGCAGTTCTGTAGACATTGTCAAATCTAGCAGTAGCGGGATTGTTTTTGACACGGCACGATTCTGTACACCAGGGTATTCTTATTGTGATAGATCTCTTGGCGCCGATAGCGTACAGGCTGGGGCCTACAAGAAATTTACTGATACGCGTAACGGTCGCTCCTATTACTACCTAACTATCAATGGAAAGGATAAAGATAATAAGCCGGCTTCTGTTACCGTGATGGCGGAAAATTTGAACATTGGCGCAATGGTTGATGGAAAAAAGGAACAGGATGACGATTCCAAAATTGAACGATATTGCTACAACAACGACACGACCAACTGTGACAAATATGGCGGCCTTTACCAGTGGGCCGAAATGATGCAGTTGCCGAGTGAATGTAATACCAAGAGCTGTGCCAATTTGATTAAGCCGAATCATCAGGGAATTTGCCCCAATGGTTGGCGCTTGTTGACTGAAGATGATTTCTATGTCGTTTTGCATGCCGATGGAAATAAACATGGTGCAGAGGATGTACGTGCAACCAGTTTCGGGGGGCTCAATTTTAGCGGGTATAGCTTGATTGGGACTGGGTATAATTGGGCTTATGTATTTAAGAACGAAAAAGAAGCGACTCAATGGTTTTATCCGAGAGAATCGGTTGAGTATCCAGAAGAAGGTGCTCCTATATCTTCAATGAATGATGCTGATAAAAATGCTGCTAGCCGGGATCTTTATAAAACATATGGTTCATCCGTTCGTTGTGTGATGGTTAAGTAACCACCTTTAATCTGTAAAATTTTAAACAAAAAAATAAAAAATTAGGCATTCCTTAAGGAATGCCATTAGGAGTTATTATGTCCAAGAAGAATATCAAGAGCAATAAGAAAAATTCCGTTCGCAAGAGCTTTAAGATTGAAGCTCTCGAACCGCGCCTGATGATGGACGCTGATTCAGATTTTAATCCAGAAACTTCTAGCCTTGCGACGTTATATACTGATTTGGAATCCGCAGTTGAGGCGGAAGTCTTGAATAAGACAGATGATGTTAATTCTGCTGCTGTATTCTTGAAAGATTCTTTGGGCAATGATATTTCTGAAGTGTCCCAAATACTTTCTAAGGTAAAATCTGAAGTTAGATCGAATGTTGGAAATGCTTTTGAAAGTGCTAAAACTGATGCGAAAAACTATATAGATAATTATAACGAAGAACATAAAGATGATGAAAATTTTACAGCAATAACTTCCATTGAGACTTCCAAATTTCTTGAGTATTTCGGCCAAAAGTTAGGCAATTCGAATACCGTTACGGTGACTGGTTCTAAAGTCAATGTTTCCTATAACTATAAAGACAAGTTAGAGGTTGGAGAACTTGGCTTTGGTATTGAATATCTTAATAACTTTACATGTTATTGTTTATCGATAAAAGCGTAAGGCGAGTGCCTGACCGCTAAGCGAACATTCCGGAACGGCCATGTGAGCGTGCGGTGCAGGCCGAGGCGGAGCGTTCCTTTTTCATGCATCAAAGGAGATCCCGGCTTTCGCCGGGAAGACAGTCGGAGAGTCATGCCCAAAGGCGGAGAAAAGTAAGTCGGCGAGCGAACATTAGAGGCCGAAGGCCGAATCCATGTGAGCGAGGCGAGCTTACTTCTGGAGCCGTGGGCGTTACTGTCGGGGCGTTGCGGGGTGTCCCCGCTAGAGGGGGTAGCAAAAGACGGGGCTTTTGCGAGGGGGAAGCCTCCCCCTTTGGCACATTTATTGCTATATTTCCCCGCGAAAAATTATCTTCAAGGATACAACCATGAAACGTACACATAACTGCGGCCAGCTTCGCAAGGAAGATGTTGGCCAGACCGTAACACTCGCCGGTTGGGTGGATCGCCGCCGC
>JAFXLS010000083.1 GCA_017530965.1 Fibrobacter sp. | reverse complement strand
CTCTACCATTACCTTTACCAATGCATCAAAAAAGATATCGTAAGCGGAAACGTCCTTGCCGAAGAACAACTCCCTTCCAAACGCAACCTCGCGCAGAATCTCGGCATTAGCGTCGTGACCGTTGAAAACGCTTACGCACAGCTCTTGGCCGAAGGCTACATCTACTCGCTCCCTAAAAAAGGCTTCTTTGTTGCAGACATCAACGCAACGGCGGAACCTTGTGCTCAACGCAAACGCAAGATGCCGCGTACCCGCAGGCTCCGCGCAGAACTCACCGACGAGTCAGAACATATCAACCCGAAATACATTGCCGACTTTGCAAGTAACGGTTCCGATATCGAGGCGTTCCCCTTTACCACTTGGGCAAAAATCACTCGCGAGGTCCTTTGCGAAAGGCAAAATGATTTGCTGCAAGTTTCTCCGGGAATGGGCTCGCTAGAACTTCGCCGAGCCATTGCCCGCATGCTCCGCGAATTCAGAAATATCCAGGTATCGCCCGAACAGATTGTCATTGGCGCCGGAACTGATTACCTTTATGGTTTGCTAGTACAATTGCTCGGATTTGACAAGTGCTATGGCGTAGAAGACCCTGGTTGGAGCAAAATATCGAAGCTGTATAGCCAATACGGCGTCAAAGTTCGTCACGTCCCTATTCTGAACGATAACTTTGTGGCCTCGGTCGCAGATTTCGGCGTTGACGTGATGCATATTTCCCCTGCCCATCATTTTCCGACAGGAAAGGTGATGCCCATTGGCGAGCGTTACCGCCTGCTCAGCTGGGCTACTGAATCGCCGAGACGCTACATTGTAGAAGATGATTATGACAGCGAATTTCGCATGACAGGAAAGCCTATTCCTGCGTTGCAAAACATCGATGTTTCTGAGAAGGTGATTTACCTGAATACATTCTCCAAAACGATGACATCTGCGATTAGGCTTAGTTATATGGTGCTCCCGCCGCATCTTGTCGAAAAATTTCATCAGAAACTTTCGTTCTACTCTTGTTCCGTATCGAATCTGGACCAGTACGTCATGGCTAAATTCATCGACTTGGGGTATTACGAGACTCACATCAACCGCATGCGTAACCTTTACCGCGCCAAGCGCGACGCGCTGCTGTCGGCAATAAGAAAAAGCAGGCTTTCAAGCGTTGTTCGCATTTATGAAGAAGATGCCGGTCTGCACTTTATTTTGGAAGCGTCGATAAAATGTTCTGATTCCGATTTTTGCAGGCAGCTGCGCCAAAAAGGCGTTAACATCAAGGCCCTTTCGGAATACTATTTCGAAGCGCAGCCCTCTGTGCACAAGTTCGTCATTAACTATTCCTCGGTGGATAAGAGGAATGTGCAAAAGGCGGTGCAGGCTTTCGCATTGCTCTGTAAGTAAAGAACGCCCTTGGCGTTTAATAACGTCGAGGACGTGTTTTGCGAGTCGAGATGCAAAAGCGACTTACTTTTCGTTGCGCAATTTCTTTGCTGCCGCCACGAGATTCTTGAGGCTTGCCGTGGTTTCGATTTCGCCGCGGGTCTTGAGGCCACAATCGGGGTTTACCCACACGTTTTCTTGCGGCACCTTCGCATGCACCAGGCGGAATGCGGGAATCGCCCAGTCGAGGTATTCCTTGTGCCAGACGCTCTTGCGGAGCGGCAGCTTTTCGCGGAGGGCGGCTTCGTCAATCTGGATAATGCGAATGCCGTTCTTTTCAAGGTCAAGGACTTCATCGCGCTACGCCAAAGCCTACATTGCAGCCCTTTTAAGGCATTGTAAATAAAAAAAAGACCCCCGGCGCGGGTTACGCCAGGGGCAGGTTTTTGGAGTTGTGATTACTGGATGCTTGCGGTAAAGCGAGCGGCGATGGCGACATCGGCGATTTCATTTTCGCTGTAGGCGCTCAACTGAATCTTGCTGTGCTTGCCGAATTTCTTGATGAGGCTTACCGTCCAGGCGAGTTCGTCGGCATCCTTGTTCAGTTCGTCGCGGTCCTTGAAGTATTCAAGTTCCGCGTAAAAACTGTTCAAGATACCTGCGGTCGGAATTTCGAGACCGACGAAAAACGGAGTGTAATCGGTGCCCTGGGCATATTCAGGCTTGATGGCGTTTGCGGCCGTTAAATCTTCGCCGTCACCCGTGGTGATGTAGGCGACTTCACCATAAACGCCAAGGTTCTTGAGGAGGTAGTAGCTTGCGCGACCCGCAATGCGGTGCGTCACTTCGGCAGTGTGCTGGATTGGGTCAAGAACGTTTCCACGGTAGGCTGCGCTGATTTTTGCATCGCCGAGCTTGAGGGTTTCTTCGGCGCGGATGTAGCCGGTGTCGAACTTACTGTCGTATGTACCGAGCAACAAGCTGAAGCTGGAAACGCCTACATCATAGCCGATGCCGAGAGCATCATGCTGGTAATCGCGGGCAAGGAATCCGCGCTTGCTCAGGTGCACGTCCACGTAGGTACCGAAGTTACCTGCAACGGTCCAGTCCGTACGGAAACGACCGAACTGCGTGCTGAAATTACCGAAATCAGAGTTCCACTTGTACTTGGCGTAGTAGGTATCGGCGCTAATCTTGTCTTGTGCCGTTTTTGTAGCCTTGACATTACCGTCTTGATCAACGGTCACGTCGGTCACATTCTTGTAGCCAAAGGCCGGAGAGAAAATACGAATGTTGATTACCGCTTCAAAATCATCGGAAGAAAACTTTCCACCGATGTTTGCACGCAAGAAGGAATTGTCAAGCGTATTGTCGGCGTCGTTATCGTAAACGGCCTTAATGGCCTGGGCCTGTACGTTTCCGGTAAGCTTGAAAGCGGGTTCCTCTTTCTGTTTTTCAGGCGCGGCAGTTTCGGCCTTCGGCGCTTCCGCTACGGGCGCTGTAGCTGCGGGAGCAGCTTCTGCGGGAGTTTCATTTGCAGAGGCAACGGGTGCTTCGGCAGGTGCTTCCGCAACAGGGGTTTCGGCGACGGGAGTTTCGGCAGGGGCTTCTTCCACGGGTGCGCTTGCGGCCTGAGTTTCCGGAGCAGCAGTTGCTTCGGGAGCGGCGGTTGCTGAGCCTGTCGAAGCATCGGCAGCCGGAGTTTCTGCTGCCGGGGCCTCAGCGGCAGGGGTCGCGACCACAGGAGCTTCTGCTGCGGGGGCAACATCCTGTGCGAAAACGTTGGAGGCGAAAAGGGAAGTCGTAATG
>JAFXLS010000082.1 GCA_017530965.1 Fibrobacter sp. | reverse complement strand
GTGCTTTGTCTATAAGCATAATGATATGGCCGATTTGCAGCGGGTGATTCAAGAAGCGGATAAGTCTAGAGCGGGCGAGTCCGCATTGCCGGCACCTCGCAAGCTTATTGTGACCGACGCTGTTTTCAGTATGGATGGCGACCTCGCGAAGCTGCCGGAACTCTTGCGTATCGCGAAAGAAAATGATTGTCTCTTGATGATCGATGAAGCCCACGCCACGGGCGTGCTCGGCAAGACCGGGCGCGGACTTGCCGAACACTACGGCTGTGCTCACGCCGATGTAACCGTCGGGACATTGAGCAAAACCGTCGCCGCCGAAGGCGGTTTCGTGGCGGGCCCGAAGCAGTTGACTGAATTTCTGAAAAATAAATCTCGCAGCTTTATCTTTACGACGGCGATGGCTCCTGCTGTTGCCGCAGCCGCCTGCAATAACTTGCGCTACATCGATGCGCATCCTGAACGCGTTCAAAATCTGCGTGATAACGTAAAATTTTTCTGCGACGCCCTGCAGCGCGAAGGCGTGAACGTTGTGCAGTCTCCATCGGCGATTGTTCCGATTGTCATCGGTGACGAAGCGAAGGCGATGCAGATTTCTGCGAAACTTCAGGAACAGGGAATTTTGATTCCTGCGATTCGTTATCCGACAGTTGCCAAGGGACAGGCCCGCCTGCGTGCAAGCCTGATGGCAACGCATACGCGAGAACAACTCCAGATCGCAGCAACAACCATCGCTCAAATCATAAAAAAGCTTTGATTAAAAATATGACCCTCAAAAATCTCTCGTCTCTCGTCTCTCGTCTTTCGTCTAAATCCAAGGGATATTTCGTTACAGCGACCGGAACCGATATCGGTAAAACATTTGTGACCGCCCTTCTCGTTAAAAAGTGGCGCGATTCCGGCATCGATGCTGGCTACTACAAGGCCGCCCTCAGCGGCGCAGAACTCCGCGACGGCAAATGGGTTGCCGGTGACGCCGATTACGTGAAACGCATTGCAGGTCTCTCTGATTCGCAAGAACAGCTCGTGAGCTATGTCTATAAAGAAGCTGTCTCTCCGCATCTCGCGGCACGCAAAGAAGGCAATCCCGTAGAATTAACGAAGGTCAAAGCCGATTTTGATGCTGCCTGTTCCCGCCACGAATTCATTTTTGCCGAAGGTAGCGGGGGGATCATTTGCCCCATCCGCTATGATGACCAGAAGGTTTTCCTCGAAGACATTATCAAGACCGTGAATTTCCCGATTCTTGTGGTGACGACGGCGGCGCTCGGCTCCATTAACGCCTGCGTGCTCACGGTAGAATATGCTCGTAGCCGCGGCCTAGACATTCGCGGGCTCATCGTGAATCGTTACGGCTCCAGTGGTAACCTGGAAATGGAAGATGACAATATCCGCATGATGCAAGACCTGACGGGACTCGAGATCCTTGCGAAAGTCAAAGATGGTGACGCTGATTTAGGTGTGCAACCGTTCTGATACGATTTTAGACATTTTTTTTCACTTATATTTTTTTATTTGGGCGCCGTGATTTGGAATTTATTGAATTTTAAAATGATTCTTGCGCTTTTGTCGGGCTTGTGCATTCTCGTCGGGCTTGCTAAAAGACGTTCTTTTTCATTTTCGCAAATACTCGGGATGTGCGCTCGCGGCATCAAAACAACCCGCGGCTTGTTGATTTTGTTTGTACTTGTGGGCGTCTTGACCTCTCTTTGGCGTGCAAGTGGTACAATTCCTGTTATTGTGAGTTGCGCAACGCATTTAATTCACCTACAAAGCTTTATTCTTGTGACGTTTCTTCTGAATTGCGCAATGTCGCTTTTGACGGGAACTTCGCTTGGTACTGCGGCTACGATGGGGGTCATCTGTGCGACTTCGGCTCAGTCCCTAGGCATAAGCCCCATGTGGACGGGCGGAGCGATTCTTTCGGGGGCATACTTTGGCAATCGGCTTTCTCCGATTTCTTCGATGGCTCTTCTGACCGCAAATATTACGGGGACCGACATTTATCGGAATGTCCGCAACATGCTCAGAACGACTTGGCTTCCGCTATTATTAAGTTGTGCGATTTACCTTGTTGCGGGATTTGTTTTAGATGAATCGAAAAGTGCTTTTTCTGCTGAGAGTGTGCGTACGCTGTTCTCGTTGAAATTTACGCTTTCATGGTGGGGCTTTGTTCCTGCGATTTTGATGATTGTGCTTTCGGTTTTGCGGTTGCGCTCTTGGCTTGTTCTTTTGTGTAGCGCAATGAGTGCGTTCGTGATAGCCTTCGTTGTTGAAAATTGTATGTTGCTAGAAATTTTAAAAATGCTTGTCTTTGGCTATCGTGCAGGTGTCCCTGAACTGAATCAAATGGTAAATGGCGGTGGAATTTTGTCGATGGTGAATGTTTTCATCATTGTCGTCATCGCAGGGTGTTATGGGGGAATCTTCAAGGAAACGCGACTGCTTGATTCGCTGAAATCAAAGATTCAAAAAATAGAATCCTGTACAAATCCTTTTGTGTCTAAGCTCGCTACGTCTGTGTTGGTGGCCTGCGTGACATGCAATCAGACATTGACAATTGTCTTGACGCACCAACTGACGTCACCGACAGATGAATCACCTGGTTGCCGCGAGAGCCATGCGTTAGATCTTTACGATTCTGCCGTGACGGTGATTGCTCTTGTACCGTGGTCTGTCGCAACGACAATAGTACTTGTGGCTGCGCAGGCTCCGTCTTCGTCTGTCTTTTGCGCGTGTTTCTTATATTTGTTGCCTATCACCAGATTGCTGGCGCAACCGTTTTAAAGTTCGATATAATGCGGGATAATGTCCTCGTAGTTCCCGTCCTTGAGTAGGAAACCCTTGGGGATCACGCCGAGCTGCGTAAATCCGAGTTTCTTGTACAACTTCAACGCAGACGTATTTGTCGCGACAACCGCATTGAACTGCAAAATCCTGAAGCCGATTTCCTTTGCCTTCGCGAGGCAATCCTTCACGAGAAATTCTCCGATATGCTGACCGCGCTTGTTCTTCTTGACTGCATAGCTCGCATTCGAAATGTGCCCGCAGCGCCCGACATTGTTCGGGTGGAGAATGTATAGCCCCGCAACCTCGCCGGAATCCGTATCAACAGCGATGCCCGTGAATGACTGCGACTTGAAAAACTCGTCTCCCGTCTGCGGGTCAAGCAAATCCATTTGCGGAAACGCGATGCCGTCTTCGACGATATCGTTCCAGATTTCAACCGCGTCGTTGATATACTTTGTACTGTATCCTTCAATTTTAATCATGAGAATAATCCTCTAATCTCTTTTTATTCCCCCAGTACGTGCCGGAGCGTATCGAGGAAAAGTTCGCCCGCCCGCGTGAACTGCTGGCCCCGCCGCCAAATGATGTACATGTTGGTGGTGAGCTCGGGCATGAGCGGCCTGAAACACAAGCGCGAACTGCGGCTCGTATCCACCAGGCCGTCGAAAGTGAGCAGGTAGCCCGTGCCCTCCTTCGCAAGCACCGAACCGTTGTACGAAAGATCCAGCCCCACAATCACGTTCAGCTTCGAAATATCGTCGCCGAACCACTTCGGCAAATCCGCCACCATCGCCTGGCGCGACGCCAACAGCGGCTTGTCGAGCAAGTCCTTCGGCTCGACGAAATCCCGCCTGGCCAAAGGGTCGTCGCGACGCATCACCACGCCCCAGCGGTCCACCGAACGCACCGCAAGGCAGTTGTACTTTTCCAAATCAACGTTGTCTACAACCACCGCGAAATCGAAAATGCCCTTGTCCAGCTTTTCCAGGGCGCGCTCGCTGTCGCCCGAATATAAGTTGTACTTAATCTTCGGATAGTCGTCCCGGAGAATCCCGATGCACTTCGAAAGAAAATTCACGTTCCGCGATTCCGCGCAGGCGATGGCAATTTCACCCACCACCTCGTCTTCCTTCAGCGACTTGAAATCCTGCACCGTCCTGTCGGCCATCGAAAGGATATCCTCCGCACGCTCCCGCAAGAGTTCCCCCGCAGGCGTCAGCCGGATCGCGTAATTCGTGCGCTCGAAAAGCTTCTCGCCCAGTTCCTCCTCCAACTCCTTGAGCTGGCGACTCACCGTCGGCTGTGTCACGCAAAGATTATCCGCCGCTCGCGAGACATTCCCCAACCGCGCCGCCTCCAGAAAATACCGTAAAACTCGAAGTTCCATACCCGAAAACTAGTAAAATTCAAGCCCCGCAGGTATGAAATTGTAAAAATAATGCCCGGAAGGAATAACTGATTGGTTTGACGGTGGGGGAGGTATCCCCCTGCTTCGCACTTCGTTGCTCTCCACCCCCTCGCCTAAGGGGCTCCGCCCCCTAAAACCCCCGGCTTGACCGGGGATCTCCTTTCCTTGCGTCATTCCGGGCTTGACCCGGAATCTAGTACACTTTTTTATATATATTTCCCACTGACATAGCCCCATTCCTCACGGTTTGGGGCGCATAGAAATTTGAGTTATTGCTCTTATTCTCTCATTTCGAAATCTGGAAAATTTTGAACTTCAACGAGGATAAGGCAGACACTCACGCACCCTGTGCGTGGGTCGTTTGTGCTTATGTTGAAGAGGTTTTCCAGAGCCTGAAATGAGTAAGTGCATTCGACACCACGCCTTTTTTGTGAATTGAATGCACCAGTATAAGGGCTAGCAAATGAGGCCCTTATGGATAACACGCAGCAGTTCAACAAACTGGTCAGTTTTATGTGGAATATCGCCAACGATGTGTTGGTGGATGTCTTTGAACAGGTGGATTACAAGAAGGTCATTCTCCCGATGATGGTGCTACGCCGCATCGACGTTCTCTTGGAGCCCACGAAAGAGGCCGTTCTCAAGCAGAAGGCCGAACTCGACAAGCAAAAGATTGTGAACTACGAGCCAGTGCTGACCGCCATCACCAAGTATCCCTTCGTGAATGTTTCGAAGTTTACGATGCGCACGCTGACGGCAGAAACGAACCCGAACCGCCTGAAAATGAACTTCCTGGAATACATCGACGGTTACAGCAAGGATGTTCAGGACATTGTCAAGAAGTTCGAACTGTTGCCGACCATCGACAAACTTACCGAGAACAACCGCCTGGGTTCCATTCTCGAAAAGTTTACCGACAAGTCCATCAATTTGGGAATCTTGCCCGTAAAAGACGCGAGCGGAAAAGAGACCTTGCCCGGTGTCGATAACCACATGATGGGAACGGTGTTCGAGGAACTGCTCCGCCGCTTCAACGAAGCATACGCAGTGACTAGCGCCGGTCGTCATTTTACTCCGCGTGATATGGTCAAGTTGCTTGCCGACTTGACGATTCTACCGATTGCGGATAAACTTGAAAACTCAACATACACCATTTACGATGGTGCCTGCGGTACGGGTGGCATCTTGTCGGTTGCCAAGGACAAAATCCTTGACATGGCAAAAGAACGCGACAAGAAAATCAAGATTCACATTTTCGGTCAGGAACTGATGCCCGATACTTACGCCACCTGCAAGGCGGATATCATGATTTCGGGCCAAATCAAGAGTTTCAGTTATTCGTTGAACAAGCAGCAGCGCGACTACATCGCCTTTGGTTCGACCATTTCGCAAGACGGTCACATTGGCGAAACTTATGACTTCTGCATTTCGAACCCGCCGTTCGGTACGGCATGGAAAGAAGACCTCAAGAACTGGGGAATTTCGGACAAGAAGGAAATCACCGACAGCCGTTTTGTGCTTTCGGACAACATAAACTTTGTCCCCGACATTGGCGACCCGCAGATGCTCTTTTTGGCGAACAACGTGAGCCGCATGAAGGAAACGGAACTCGGCACTCGCATTGTGGAAGTACACAACGGAAGTTCGCTCTTTACGGGTGATGCGGGCACGGGTAACAGCAACTTGCGCAAGTACATTATCGAAAACGATATGCTCGAAGCGATTGTTGCCATGCCCGAAAAGGACTTTTACAATACGGGTATCGGTACCTACATCTGGATTGTCACGAACCGCAAGGAAAAACGCCGCAAGGGCAAGGTGCAGTTGATTGATGCGACCGCCATCAAGACCCCGCTTCGCAAGAATCTGGGCGAAAAGAATTGCGAAACGAACGAGGCGGACCGAGCAAAGATTTTGAAACTCCTGATGGATTTCAAGGAAACGGAACAGAGCAAGATTTTCGACAATTCCGAATTCGGTTACTGGTCCGTGCCGCTGATGAAACCTGTATTGGATGAGAATGGCAAACCGGTTAAGGACAAGAAGGGCAATGTAAAATACAAGGCGAGCCGTAACGAAACGGAACAGATTCCGATGAACTATCCGGGCGGGATTGAAGGCTTCTACGAGAACGAAGTCAAACCCTATACGCCCGACGTGATTTTTGGCGAACCCGCCGTTGGCTACGAACTCAGCTTTACCAAGTATTTCTACAAGCCCGTGGAACTCCGCAGCCTGAAAGATATCAAGAACGACATCATGAAACTGGAACGGCAAACCGAAGGTACCCTAGCGGAGATTCTGGAAGAGTAAGGATGAACACGTCATTGCGAGGAACGTTGTGACGAAGCAATCTCTTATTCGAGTGTCATTCTGAGCGGAACGAAGTGGAGTCGAAGAATCTAAAGGAATTTGTCTATATGAGAAAGTATGCGCGATATAAAGATTCAGGAATCTCTTGGATAGGAGAGGTGCCGGAGCATTGGGAAACAAAACGTATTAGGCATATTTTTAATGAAAGTGATGAGAAAGTTGAAGATGATTCTGGGGAATTATTGAGTCTTTCTCAGTATACTGGAGTTTCTTTAAAGAAAAATTGCGAAAAAAGTGGAATGTTTGAAGCCGAAACAACTGAAGGATATAAAGTTGTTCATAAAAATCAGTTTGTGATGAATATTATGTTAGCATGGAATGGTAGTTATGCCGTTTCAAATTTGGAGGGTGTGATAAGTCCCGCATATTGCGTCTTTGATTTCATTATTGATTGCGAACCGAAGTTCTTTCACTATTTATTGCGAACAAAAGCATATTCTGGAGCCTTTAAGACATTGTCTAAAGGTATTATTGATAGTCGTTTGCGGCTTTATCCGAGTAAATTTTACACATTTCCTGTAATTGTTCCGCCTCTTTCTGAACAAAAGGCGATTGCGGAATACCTAGACAAAAAGACTGCGCAAATCAATGAACTTGTTTCGGCAAAACAGAAACAAATCGAACTCCTGAAAGAATACAAACAGTCCGTTATCGCAAATGCCGTCACAGGCAAGTTAGACGAAAGACGAGAGAAACGCAAATGGAAAGATTCTGGCATTTCTTGGATAGGAAAAATCCCTGAAAACTGGGAAAAATTACCTTTTTGTGCTTTATTTGAACAAAAATCTCAATGTGGGTATTGTGACGAAGAACTTTTGTCGGTGTATTTAGATAAAGGGGTTATTCGTTTTTCGGATGGTGGTGAGAAAAGAGCGAATGCGACAAGTGAGGATTTGTCAAAATATCAACTTGTTGATGTGGGCGATTTTGTGCTGAATAATCAACAGGCTTGGCGGGGGTCTGTTGGTGTGTCCTTCTTTAGAGGAATTGTAAGTCCTGCATATGTGATATTGAAAATGTCTGAGAAATTGGATCGGAACTTTGCCAATTATTTGTTGAGAGATCGATCTATGGTTGCTATGTATTGTATTTGTTCAAAAGGTGTAGGCTCAATTCAACGAAATTTAGTTTGGAATAAATTGAAAAGAATGCCTGTTTTTATACCTCCTCTTTCTGAACAAAAGGAAATTGTCGCCTATATAGAGAAGAAGGTTTCTTCCATCGATTCTCAAATTGCGTCCATCGAAAATCAGATTGCGAATTTGAACGAGTATAAGCAAAGTTTGATAAGTGATGTGGTTACAGGCAAGGTAAAAGTTTGTTAGTTCACTTCGGCAAGCTCAGTGAACTTAAAAGAAAAGAGGTTTGATATATGCCGACGGATACTTCAGAAAAGGGTCTCGAAACTCTCATCGAAAAATACCTTCTTGAGACTAACGGCTACTATAGAGGTATGCCGTCCGATTACAGTACTGATTACGCCCTGGATTGCGACAAGTTGGAGCTGTTCCTTTGCTCCACACAAGAAGACAAAGTCCAAAGAACTGTAGATTTCAAGAACCCGCATATCCGTCATTCGTTCTTTGACAGGCTCAAGAACGAAATCACCAAGCGCGGCGTCATCGACGTCATCCGCAAGGGCTACAATTACAATACCACACACTTCGACATGTATTACCCGTTCCCGTCTGAATTGAGCGAATCGGGACAAAGTTATTACGACAGGAACATTTTTTCCGTTACGCGCCAGGTTCACTTTAGCGTCGCGAACCCTGACTTATCTATCGACATGGTGATTTTCATTAACGGCATGCCCGTCATCACCATCGAACTCAAGAATCATTATACCGACCAGACCGTATTGAATGCGGTGGCGCAGTATTCCAATCCGAATGAACGCAATCCCAAGGAATTGCTGTTGCAGCCCAGGCGTTGTGCGGTCCACTTTGCCGTAGATGACGACAACATCCGCATGTGTACGGAATTGAAGGGCAAGGAATCGTGGTTCCTGCCGTTTGACAAGGGTGTTGATGGCGGAGCCGGCAACCCGGTAAATCCTGGTGGCCCGCGAACGGCCTACCTGTGGGATTATGTGCTTACTAAGCAGACTCTCTCCTACATTGTCGAGAACTTGGCACAGGTCGCAAAATTTACCGACGAAAAGGGAAGAGTCGTCAAGGAATCAGTCGTGTGGCCCCGCTACCACCAGCTTGATGCCGTCCGTTATCTGGTGCAAGAAACCAAGTCGCATGAACTGGGGCAAAAGTTCCTGATTCAGCATAGCGCGGGCTCGGGTAAGTCGAATACGATTACGTGGCTTGCCTTTATGCTGGCCCAGCAACTGCGTGGAACGGAAAAGCTGATGGATTCTATCATCGTCGTGACTGACCGCGTGAACCTCGACAAGCAAATCCGCAACAACATCAATGCCTATAACCAGCTCGGCAATATTGTCGGCTGGGCGGATTCTTCGGAAACGCTTCGCAAGGAACTCACTGCAGGCAAGCGAATTATCATCACTATTGTTCACAAGTTCCCGTTCATTCTCAAGGAAATCGGAACGGCACTTGCTGACCGCCGTTTTGCAATCATCATTGACGAGGCGCATAGCAGCCAAAGCGGGTCGCTCTCGGCTAAAATGAACATGGCGATTGCCGGTGTCGATGTCGAGAACGAGGAAGATTTCGAAGATATCTTGAACAAGACTATCGAAGGCCGCAAGATGGTGAAGAACGCAAATTACTACGCCTTTACCGCGACTCCCAAGAACAAGACTCTCGAAATGTTCGGAAAAAAGATTCCACAACCTGATGGAAAACCGAAATTCGAACCGCACCACAATTACACAATGCGCCAAGCCATTCAGGAAGGCTTTATCTTGGATGTGCTGAAAAACTATACGCCGTACCAGAGTTACTACAAGGTCGTCGAATCAGAAATCATCCGCAAGCGAAAGGAAAATCCCGAATTTGACCGTGACCAGGCGCAAAAGAAAATCCGTTGGTATGTAGAAAGTCGCCCCGAAACGGTCGAGAAAAAAGCCGCCATCATTGTAAACCACTTTATCAATAACGTCATCAACAAGAACAAGGTGGGTGGTCAGGCCCGTGCCATGGTGGTGACTGCCGGAATCGAAAGGGCGATTGATTACTATTACGCCATCTCGAAACAGCTGCAAAATATGAAGAGCCCGTACAAGGCTATCATTGCGTTCAGCGGGAAAAAGGTGTATCACGGCAAGGAAGAAACCGAGTCGAGCATCAACAAGTTCCCGTCTGCCGATATCGAAAAGAACATGAAGCTGGACCCGTATCGCATTCTCGTTGTCGCTGACAAGTTCCAGACCGGTTACGACGAACCGTTGCTGCACACGATGTATGTCGATAAGGGCTTGACTGATATCAAGGCCGTGCAGACGCTTAGTCGCTTGAACCGCTGCCATCCTAAAAAGAAGGACACGTTCATTCTCGATTTCGCGAATGATCCCGAAGATATCAAGGAATCGTTCCAGCGCTATTACAAGATGACGACGCTTGCGGGCGAGACTGATCCGAATAAACTGAATGACCTGATTTTCGAACTGGATGAATTCAACATTTACACGCAAGCCGAAATTGATTTGTATTGCAGAAAATATCTGGGTTCATCCCCGCGCGAAGAACTGGACCCGATTATTGATACGTGCGTAGAACGATTCAAGAATGACCTGCAAGAAGAACAGCAGATTGCCTGCAAGAGCGCCATGAAGAATTTCGTGCGCATCTACACCTTCCTTGCCGCCATTATGCCGTTCGGTAGTGAGGATTGGGAAAAACGTTGGACGTTCTACAAGTATCTTGTGACGAAATTGCCAAAGTTGAAACGCGAAGACTTTACCGAAGGCTTGCTGGAATCGATTGACTTTGACCAGTTGCGAATTGTGGAACAGGAAGCGGCAAAAATTTCCCTTGAAAACGAGAATGCCGAAATTGCGCCCGTGCCGACGGGTAATGGAGCCGCTGGCAAAAAAGAACCGGATCTTGTCAAGCTGAGCGATATTCTGGAAGAATTCAACCAGCGCTTTGGCGGCGTGGAATGGGAATATCCCGATAAAGTAAAGAAGGATATTGACGAACTGCCCAAGGAACTTGCCGAAAACGAAAGTTTTGCAAACGCCGTTTTGCATGCCGATGAATCGACCGTGCAAATCGAAGGCGGCGACGCCCTGCAGCAAATTATCGTCAAGAACATGGCCGCCCGCTCGGAACTCTTCCGCATATTCCTAGAAAACCAGGAATTCCAGAACTTCCTCGTGGAACGCGTGATTAATGCTGCAAGAACGATGGTAAGGGGCGCTGCAGGGTAGGGATATAAATAATTTGTCAAAACCTCTTGACAATCACATTCTAGTAATTTATATTTAGTGCACAAGCGTGTAGAAAGTTGCTTTCCGCGCACGGTGTAAAACAAGCAAAGTCCCGCCTTTTTATGCATGTGGGCGGAGAGCATGCTTGAACGGCAACTAGTTCCATTTTGGAACTAGTCCAAAAAGAAGGCTCAAAGATGGTGTGTCGTTCCGTAAAAATCTGCCAGTTTTTTGCCGTTTCCGACATTACAATCCCAGAATCTTCAGGTAATCCATCCGGCTATTCAAAATTCGAATGACAAAAACTTTATCACGTTCGTTCCGGTAAAAGACCAAATACCCGCTGACAGAAAGGCAACGATACTTCGTCAAGCTATTTACCTTACCTCTTAACGAAGGGCCGATCTCGGGGAAAACGGCTAGGTTGTCAATGGCGTCAAGAATTTCAATGATTTTTTCATTTGCCGCTTTAGGGCTTCCTAGCTCGGATTCTATATAAGCGTTGATGCCGTCTAAATCTTCGACGGCTTTTGGCGAAAATACGATGGAGGGCATCTAGACCTCGTATTTTTTCCGCACATCAGCGGCGGAAAGCCATCGTCCCTGTTCGGCGGAGCGTTCGCCTTCGGCAAGAGCCTTCTGTAACTTCAGTTCGGCGACCATGCGTTCGTATTCCTTGATGTCTATTACAACGTAACAACCGCGACCGTTCTTGGTCAAAAAGACTGGAGAATCTTCGGTCACGTTCTGAAGAACTTCGTTGTAATTGCGCAAATCAGAAACTGGCAAAATACAGGGCATGGGGTACCTCCTTTCCAAAAATACAAAATTTTAAGAATAATTGCAAGTAAAATTCAACGAAGTACGCGCCGTATTGCGAGTTTTCTGCCTTAAATCTATGCCTAATAAGCATATCTAGTTATGAAAACAAAGTATTTGCAATATCTGAAAAATGAAGGTATATTTGAGCATGTAAAGACTTCAACCGAGAGGAACCTATGAAAAAAGTATTGGTCTTGTCCAGCAGCTTGCGCAAGGGAAGCAACTCCGAAATTTTGGCGCAGGAGTTCGCGAAGGGCGCCGCCGAGGCGGGCAACAAGGTGGAATTCGAATCACTGCGCGGCAAGAAGATCGGTTTCTGTATGGGCTGCCTCGCTTGCCAGAAGAAGGGCAAGTGCGTCATCAAGGACGACGCTCCCGCCATCACCAAGAAGATGGAATCGGCTGATGTCATCGTGTTTGCAACGCCGATTTACTATTACGAGATGAGCGGCCAGCTCAAGACGATGCTCGACCGCGCGAATTCCCTCTATTCCAGCGATTACAAGTTCCGCGAAATTTACTTGCTCACATCTGCTGCCGACACCGACGCGAAGGCCATGAACATCGCGAAGCGCGGCATTGGCGGGTGGATTGCCTGCTTTGACGGCGTGAAGCTCAAGGGCGCCCTCTGCGCCACGGGTGCCGAAAGCGCAGGCGACGTCAAGAAGAATTCCGCGCTCCTGAAAAAGGCGTTCGCGATGGGAAGTAAAGTTTAACAACAAGGAGATAAATCATGAAATCCAGATTCTTTAAAGCGGCGTTTGCCGTGGTTTCCGCATGCACCCTGATGGCGTGCTGCCCCGAAAAAGAAAACAATGCTGCACAGGATGCGGCCAAAACAGCCGCACCGGCAACAGAAACAGCCCCCGCAGCACAACAGACAAAGGAAGAAAATATGAACAAGCTTACGCTCACTGCCGAATGGGACAAGGTTTTCCCCAAGAGCGACAAGGTCGAACATTCCAAGGTCACTTTCAAGAACCACTTTGGCATTGAACTCGCCGCCGACATGTTCGTGCCCAAGGACACGAGCCTCAAGGTGAACGGCAAGTTTCCCGCGATCGCGGTCTCTGGCCCGTTCGGTGCCGTCAAGGAACAGTCCAGCGGCCTTTACGCCCAGCAGATGGCGGAACGCGGATTCCTGACCATCGCATTCGACCCGAGCTTTACCGGCGAATCGGGCGGCGAGCCGCGCTACATGAACAGCCCGGACATCAACACCGAAGACTTCATGGCGTCCGT
>JAFXLS010000081.1 GCA_017530965.1 Fibrobacter sp. | reverse complement strand
CTGACCTCTGATCACGGTGAACTGTTCCTCGGTTTCTGCCCGATTCGCACGATTTTTGACTACCACGTGAACCTGGGTAAGCGCCTCAAGACGAAGCACAACATGGCTATCGTCTCCAGTAACATCCGTACTTACCTCGGTAACCTCACTCACACGAACGCTGCTTTGATCGACGCCTTCCAGACCATGGAACGTAACGACGACCAGAACGTGAACGTGGATGATTTCCCGTTCCTGCACAATGGTATGACCCTTACCGGTGATGACCTGCGCCTCAAGGAACGCGATGGCAAGAAGGTGCTCTACATTGAACGCCCGAAGATTATTAACGGTGCCCAGTCTCTGTTCACCTATGAACAGTACGCCAAGAAGAGCAAGAAGCCGGTGAACCCGCAGGTGCTCGTGAAGGTCGTGGTGCCGTATCCTGGTGCCGACAACTTCCTGAACCAGGTGACCATGGCTAACAACCGCCAGAACCCGGTGTTCAGCTACCACCTGCGTGCTGCTGACGACCTGCAGTTCTTTATTTGGCAGCGTTATCAGGAAGAAGGCTTTACCTACGTTTATAAGGACGGTGTCCGCCTGAAGGCCCGTACCCGTAAGCTCGAAGTGCGTATGCGCCCCGAACTTGCCAAGACCCTCTTCATGATGGATGGCAAGCTCAGCGAATGCCGCTCTAGCGACTGCATCTTTGATAAGGAAACTCTGTACCAGCGTTGCTTCGGCGCGTTTGTCCGCGTTTCTCCTGAAAAGGAAAAGGATTTCGTCCGCAAGACGATCGCTTTCACCAAGGCTTGGCAGCTCCTTAGCCGCTTGCCCATCAAGATCCGCCGCGTGACTCCGGGTAAGGGTGTTTCTATCGAAGCGAACGATGACAACCCGCTGACCCGTATCACCTGGAATGGCCGCCTTGAAGACAAGTTTATCTTCCGTAGCGCCGTGAAGGACCTGGTGGTGGCCCTTGCCCTTAAGCATTGGCTCATTTACGGCGATCCGATTCAGGACTTCGAATGGCTGGTTGAAAACGAACTCAACTTCAATGATTCTATCCTCAAGTATGCTTCCAAGATCTATACGGAAGACCTGAAGGGAATCCTGATTTCTGAATTCAAGGACAATCCGTCTTACTACGACACCATTACCACTATCGACAAGGATAGCGGCGAATCCGTGGAACGTCGCCTGTGGAAGGGCTTCAGCAACACCGCTACTTACGACAAGATGATGGATCTTCTGTGCAAGAAGAACTCCACTTGGGAAAAGTGCCGCGGCGGTATCGAAGTGTTCCTCTAATGCTTCGTTTATAAGAATTACAGAGGCGGGTTTTTACCCGCCTTTTTTAGTTAGTCTCCTCGGCTATCACTACAAACTTCTTCTATCTTGCTTATTTAAACAAAAAGAAACAAAAGCCGTTGACTAGCTCAACGGCTTTTTCTAATTTTGGCTACGAAAATCTTACAAGTACAGGAGTTCTTTACATTATGTGGAACGAAAAGTATATCGCCAAGCTGGATAACTACCTGGCCCAGGCCCAGGCGGCTGGTGGCGCTGCTCGTGTCGATAAGCAGCACCAGTCCGGAAAGTGCACTGCCCGCGAACGCATGGAAATGCTGTTCGACGAAGGTACGTTTGTTGAAGTCGGTGCACTCCGCAAGTCGAGCAACCGCGTGCTCAAGGAAAGCAAAGTCGTCTTGGGTGACGGCGTCGTGACCGGTTACGGCAAGGTGAATGGCCGTCTGGTGTTTGCATCTTCGCAGGACTTTACGGTGGGTGGCGGCTCCTTGGGTCAGTGCCACGCCGAAAAGATTTGCCGCGTGATGGACATGGCTGTTGAAGCCGGTGCCCCGTTTGTCGCCATGAACGATAGCGGTGGAGCCCGTATCGACGAAGGCGTGTTCTCCTTGGCTGGCTACAGCGCCATTATGGCCCGCAATGTTTGGGCTTCTGGCGTGATTCCGCAGATTGCCGTAATCATGGGCCCCTGCGCTGGTGGCGCTTGCTACTCTCCGGCTCTCAGCGACTTCATTTTCATGACCCAGAACACGAGCCAGATGTTCTTGACTGGCCCGGCTGTGGTGAAGCAGGTGATGGGTGAAAATATCTCCGCTGCCGACCTCGGTGGTGCTCCGGTGCATACCTCCAAGTCCGGCGTGGCTCACTTCATGTACGAAGACGATAAGAAGTGCCTCGAAGGTGTCCGCAAGCTGCTCAGCTACTTGCCGCAGAGCAACCGCAAGGAATCTGCCGAATGCAACTGCAAGATTGCCGAAGCCGCCAAGAATGACGAAGGTTTCTTCAAGAAGCTGTTCTCCAAGTCCGAATCGAACGAAGTGGCAGCCTCCTTCGACAACAGCGCCTCTATCCAGGACATTGTTCCGGATAACTACAAGCAGGCTTACGACGTGAAGTCCGTGATTGCGGCCTTTGCCGATGCCGACAGCTTCTTTGAAGTGCAGAGCGACTGGGGCAAGAACGTGGTGATCGGCTTTGCCCGCTTGAACGGCGAAGCCATCGGTATCGTGGCTAACCAGCCGAAGGTGCTCGCTGGTTCCTTGGACGTGGATGGTTCCGACAAGGCTGGCCGCTTTGTGCGTTTCTGCGACGCGTTCAACATTCCGCTCCTCGCCCTCGCCGACGTTCCGGGTTACATGCCGGGATCTAAGCAGGAATACTCGGGCATTATCCGCCACGGTGCAAAGCTCCTTTACGCCTTTGCCGAAGCGACTGTGCCGAAGGTGACGCTCATTCTGCGTAAGGCTTTCGGTGGCGCCTACATCGCCATGAACAGCAAGGACGTGGGTGCCGACTACGTGTTCGCCCTCCCGATTGCCCAGGTGGCCGTGATGGGTGCCGAAGGTGCAGTGGAAATCATCAACAAGAAGGAAATCGCTGCTGCCCCGGATCCGGTGGCCGCTCGCGCCCAGTGCATCGCCAAGTACGAAGAAGAGCTGATGAACCCCTACGTTGCTGCCTCCATGGGCGTGGTCGACGAAGTGATTCACCCGGCCGATGTTCGCAAGCGCCTAATTACCGCTTTCGATGCCTTGAAGACCAAGGATCAGAAGCGTCACTGGAAGAAGCACGCGAACATACCGCTGTAGTAGAGTTTTGTCATCCTGAGCCGCCCCTGAACGCTTAAGAGGGGGCGTGCCGAAAGATCTCTACGAAACATTGAAACTCCCCGGTGAAAACCGGGGAATTTTTTTTAAGAAGAAATGACGAATCTCGATTGATTCTATCGCAATGCTCCAGAATGACAGCAGCGATAGGGGCCAGAATGACTGGGTATGACAAAAACAAGAACGACAAAATGTTCTAATTTGTCAGTACACGGAAAAAGGAGGATTTATGAAAAAAGCATCGTTATTCGCCGTACTATTTAGCCTATCCATATTGTTGGGCTGCAATGATTCGGTTTCTTCATCAAACGAACCGGAAGGAGATTCTTCTAGTAGTTTGGCTGACTCTTCTAGCAGCGATTTATCTAAAGATGTTTCATCTAGCAGCATCGAATCAAGCGCAGAATCTTTAAGCAGCGAAGCATCGAGTAGTTCCGTTGCCATAAGGTCTTCGAGCAGCAATCAGCTAGACTGGAGCCGGGATACTCTGTTCAACCCAAACATTTCGTACGGAATAATGACTGACCCCCGCGATGGAAGAACCTACAGGACGGTGGAAGTCATAAGACCAGGTTGGATATCTCCCGCATCAGCAAATGGTAAAGCTTATCGGGTAAAGCAAACCTGGATGGCGGAGAACTTGAATTTCTCGGACTCCGTTGCATATCCGATCCTGAAAGGAAACACTCGCTGTTACAACGATGAAGAAGCAAATTGCGAACGGTACGGCCGCTACTATAGGTATGTAGCAGCAGTAAACGGAGCACCCGATTGTGCAGAAAACCTGATTTCATGCGACGTGGATCCGAATCAACAAGTCCAGGGAATTTGCCCAGACGGATGGCATATTCCGTCAAAAGGAAATGATTTCGTCGAGCATTATCTTTCAGACATCGATTCCCTGAAGGCTTCGAAATTATTGAGATCCATGTACGGGTGGAGCGCAAAAGATGCTGTCATTGAACCGGGTCTCGATTACTACGGACTATCCTTTATTGGAGCAGGGTTCTTTACTCTAGAATTCGGTGGCTTTTTTGAAAATGTTGGTTGGACAGAATTGATGTGGATTTACAATCTTACAAAAAAATATAGCTACGTCTTTATTTCTGCAAAATCTGAAACCGCCAAAATAGGTTATCACGATTCAGACCTCCTTTTTCATACAGTCCGTTGTATAGCGGATAAATCAGAATATATCGAGTTACACCACGACGACTAAGCTAAAAAATTGCTAATTTCGCACAAATTGCGGGAAAAACCCATATTATAGGTGGTTTTGCGATGTGCAAATTCAGTATTTTATGGAAACCTGTATAGAAGATAATTGTGTTTTTTGAAGGTCTAAAACGCTTGTGGCCGGTGGCGACTGTCGCCCTTGCCGTAGGAATCGCCTGGTCCCAGAGCGACTCTGTTTCGGTTGTGTCTGCAAGCGATTCCGAGACTTCTGAACCGGACCCGGCTGAGACCGAGTGGCAGCCCACTTACCAGTACATTTCCCTCCCTCCTTCGGTAACACCGCTTAATGGACTTCTGCCTTTCGGTGGCATTGGCGCTTCGCCGACGCTCATGAGTACCAGCAAGGGGCAGGTCTTTAGTCACGATATCGATGTGTCGACTCGTGAAATGGACGTGAGCGAAAAACGCGTGAACTCCGTTTCTCGCGATACCACCACTTTGTGGACTGCGCATTACCCCGAACTGGCAGACTACGTGTCGGACATGTACAGCATTGGCCAGAAGAGTCTGTGGCTGAACGACTTGGTGGGTAAGGCCAATGACGGTTACGAGACTCCCGAGACCGGTTCGGTGTTCGACATTACGATTCCAGTAACGATGCCTGCATGGATGCGTGACTTTGGCCTGGACAAGCCGAAGTTGATGCTTCAGGGTACCATGGACATTCGCTTGAAGGGCTACGGTGAAAAGGATGATGCCGAAGGTAGTACTCAAACGAGTCTCTGGCCCAGCCCCACTTTGAACTACACGCCGAACTTCATGGTGAAGGGTAAAATCGGTCCTTATATCACGGTTGAAATCAACAACGTGGAAGAAGGCCTCGGTGCCCGTAACCAGGTCCGCGTGGTTTACGAAGAATCTTACAAGGACGAATTCGAAGACTACATTCTGCAGCGCGTAGAAGCCGGTACCACGAACCTTGCTTTGACGGGTACAGAACTCACGGGTTACTCCGAGAACCACCAGGGCTTGTTCGGTATCAAGGCGGACTGGAAACTGGGCGACTGGCGCTTGACCACCATTGCATCGCAGGATGGTGGCGACCAGGAAGAATACAGCCTGAAGGCCAATGAATCGACAACTGAATTCCAGATTCTGGATAAGCAGTTTGTTGCATACCGTTATTTCTTCTTGAACTATGCTACGAGAGATTCATACGTCAGAGATGTTTCGCAAACAGGTAAAAGGTCCAAGATTTATAAGGCAACGGACTTGAAACTCTTTAAGCGCGGATCCACGAACTCGAAAGACGTAATTGAGGACGTGTATGTTAAATACGTGACACCTAGCGGCAAACCGATCGTTAAAAAGGTGGAACGTCTTGCTCCCATCGAAGACTTTGATTACGATGAAAAGATGGGCGTCGTGAAAGTGAATGGTATAAGCCGTAACACCTTGCTTGCTGCAAGCTGGTCTGAAAATCGTGGTAAGTCGTCTGTGAAAAAAGGGGATACGGTTGCCCTTATTCAGTGGGATGCGACTCTTTCGGAACTTGTGGATATTGACAAGCTGATGTTGCGTAACGTGTATTCCATCGGCATTTCGGATGCAAGCTCTTCGAACTTTGTGCTGCGCATGAAAAACAAGTCTGGTATTGCTGGGGACTTCCTCAAGAAACTTGGACTTGTGGACACTACCACGGGTACTCCGCTGGTAAATGACGCTACCATCTTTAAGAAGGATGCTTCGGGTAATTACACGGGTGAAATGTGGCTCCCTTGTAAATCAAGAGACGATGCTGTCTATGCCAATAAATCCAACAAAGACGAGCTGGCCAAGCAGAACTGCTTGGAGCCTTTGCGTAACTTGGATTCGTCGGCGGCTATGGCGCAGCTCTATACGCTCCCTGTTTACAACCTTTCTCGCTACACGAACCGTTTCTATTTCGAATCTGTGGGTAAGCGCCGCAGTTCTACATTGAGCGTTCGTGACCCCAGTTCCAGTTATTCTGTGAGCGGTAGTTCCTGTATGGATATTTCGCCGGGTACAGAAAAGGTGACGGCGGGTTCTACGACCCTTATTCGCGGTACCGACTACGAAGTGAACTACGAATTGGGCCAGATTGAACTTTTGAGTGAACGCGCCCTTGACCCGAATAAGGAAATCAAGGTCACTTACGAATGCGAACCCCTGTTTGAAATCGACAATAAACTGTTGCTGGGTGCCCGCGCCGAACTTCCGCTGGACCTGTACGGTATGGGCGCGGGATCCGTGTTCGGTATCACCGCCCTTTATAAGAGCCAGAGTACTACGGCTAAAACGCCGACTCTAGGAAACGAACCTTACTCCAGCGTGCTGTGGGGCATGAACCTGCGCTTGCAAGATACGATCCCGGCTTTGACGGAACTGGTGAACTTGATTCCGGGAATCAATACGACTGCCCAGTCTTCATGGCGATATGAAGCTGAATTCGCAGCTAGTCGCCATAATGCAAATACTAGCGACGAACAGTCTGCCCTTGTTGAAGATTTTGAAGCCACCACCTCTGGGTTGACTTATCCGCTTTCCCGTCTTTCCTGGTACCAGGCTTCGCCCCCGGGTGGTGTGGAACCTTCTGCAAATAATGGAGATATAAGCGCCTTGACTTATATCGAAAACCAGGATTATAGGCACAAGGGTGAATTCATTTGGCATAGCAACAACACTGAACTGTACAAGAACATTTATACGCCGGTGGGAAATTCCGATGTGGACAACCAGCATCTGACTGTGCTCAAGATGACCTTGCGTGCAAATGACAATCTGTCCGGAAATTCCTGGGGTGGTGTCATGCGCCCGAACAGCGAGTATTACCATGACCTGAGCGATATGAAGTACATCGAAGTGGTGGCGCGCGGAAATGTGGGCTCGCTCTACTTGGATTTGGGCCTTATCAGTGAAGACCTTTCTATTAACGGTACTGCTCCTAATGGCCAATATAACGGTGAAAATGATATTGGCTCCACTACAGCACTTCATGACAAGGGCCTTGACGGCTTGACGGGTCTCGACGAATTTGACTCGGTGTGGGATTGCCGTACCAGCCCCTGTAAAGGTACTGAGCGGAGTACGCGCATGGGTAATGTGGATGCTTCTACAAACGATATTGCCCGTGACAATTATGATGACGATTTGGAAGACGAAAGCGATCCGCCCAGACAGATTAACGGAACCGAAAACAACGCTGGTGAACGTACCTACGATACCGAAGATATCAACAAGAATGGGTCTTTGGATCAGGACATCAGCTTTGTCCGTTATCGTATCGACTTGTCCGACACCAACAAGATGAATTTTGAGGAATTGAGGAATGGTTGGCGCAGGTGGCGTATTCCGCTGTACCAGTACGATACGATTGTTTCTCCTTCTACAAATGATTATTTGACGATTCTGTCTGAAGCCCAGTTCAGTAGGCTTTGGATGGGCAAGCTGAATAACGGTGTCGCCGAAGCCAAGGTCCAGATTGTAAGTCTTGGCGTCATCGGTAACGCCTGGGAAGAAACGACAGTGGCCGATTTGTACAGGACCAGTTCTACGGAACAATCGCAGATTGTGGAAGTGAACGGGGTGGAAACCAAGGCCTCTGAAAATGTGGTGGCTCGCGATACGACCTACATTAGCGTAAAGACGATTAACAACCGCGAAGATGCGGACAAATACCACAAGTCTCCCAATACCCGTACGGAACGCGATTCGGATTCTAATGCCCCGCTTAAAGAAACAGCTTTGGTCCTTAATTACCATGGGATGAATCCTGGTCAAGAAGTGGGCGTGACCCGTATCTTTGAAACCGACGTGAAGGACTTCTCGAGTTATCGTTCTGTAAAAATGGAAATCCATTACGAGGCGAAGAGGGGTGTAGACAAGTCTCCGGTGCGCTTTGCAATCCAGTTCGGTGAAGGATCTCTGGAAGGTTCCAGCGATTACTACGAATGGAGCTTCCGTCCGGTTAATACCCCCTGTAAAGATAAGGAACGTCCCCAGGATTGCCATGAACGCAACTGGTTGGCCAACGCCTTCGCCATGGATGTGGCTGACTTCTCGGATCTTAAGCGTGGCCGCCGTCCGCCCTATTTAAACGCTGTTGAAAAAGACTTGGGTGGCGATCGCGAAGAAAAGCTGAAGTTGGTGGGTAACCCGTCTGTTACCAGTATCGACTGGATGCGCTTTGTGATTATTGCCGATTCCAGCGCCTCGAAAGATGAGTTGGATTCCGGTACGTTCTGGTTGGATGACCTGCGCCTTTCGGATATGGATACGGAATGGGGCTATGCTGCTCGTACGGGTGCCCAGGTGAACTTTGCCGACTTTATTTCGATTTCGGGAACGGTGCGTTATCAAGACGGAAACTTTGCAACCCTCTCTACTTCCAACGGTTCGCCGAAGCCGAAAAAATCTGTGGCTGCCTCCCAGTTGGATGTGGCTAGCGACTTTACCATGAACTTGAACAAGTTCTTGAACGATAGCGCCGGATTCCATATTCCCCTTTCTTTGGGTTACCATAGTTCGACCAAGCGTCCCTACATGAAGCCCACCGATGACATGATGCTAAAGAGGAGCAGCTTTGTAGACCTCACGGGAGACATGTTCCAGAACAAGTTGAAGGTGGATGGCGACAAGGAAGAACAGAGCTTGCGTGACAATGCGGAATCCAAGGGTTACCAGTCTTATGTGCGAGACAAGTCGTTCGGTATCAGCTACCGTAAAGATTACCACGCCCATGATTCTAAGCTTGGCGAGGTGATGTCGCAGATATTCCTGGACCGTCCGGCGTTTAGCTATTCTTATAATGAATCCGAAGGCAGATCTACCACCTCTGCCGACTCCACCTATTCTTACCATACGGTGATTGAATATAAGCTGGGTACCTTCAGCATGTTCAAGTTTAGGCCCCTTGAGGGACTTTCGAAGTATGAATGGCTGAAGCCCATTGCAAAGACTGAATTTGAACCGTGGCCCCAGACCTTCGACTTGACGCTTTTCGATTTGAACTATGTGCGCTATGTGAACCAGAGCCGTGACCCGGACTATGTGGATCCGCAGGTTGATAAGATAGTGACCTATACCACGGAATTGAATCACAAGCTGAATATGCGCTGGAACATTTTCTCGTTCCTTTCGACAAACTATTCGTTGAATATCAAGCGTGATATGTATGGTGGTGGAGACCGCGAAGCCTTTGTGAAAAAGAACTTCTTTACCTCAAGGGATGGCGGACTTTTTGCTAGCGACTATATCTTTGATTATGACCATACGGATCGTCGCGTCTATATATCGGGCGACAGTATTGTGGCTATTCCTTACGATACCATTCCGCGCATTAAGGAAAATGGCGATACCTTTGCCATCGACATGCAGAATCCGGATTCTTACGAGATTAGGTACGATACCACAGTGTTCTATAAGGTCGATAGTGTGGGCTCTAGGGAATATGGCCGTGCTTATGGTATTTTGCGTAATGAACGTGCGCGTTCACAACAGTTCAAGATTGGCTTCAATCCGCGACTGATTCCGTTCTTGCCCTTCAGCGCTAACTTTAGTTCTGACTTTAACCAGCAAAAGACCATACCCGATGATTTTGACTTTATGGATGAAACCACCCTGGAGAAAAATTATTGGACCATTTCTCAGACGAACCGCTTTGAGTTCTCGCCGTCTTTGAAGGTGCTGGATTTGGCCCGAAGCTTTGGTAAGGAAAATCCGGTGGCAAGCGCCTTTGATAAGGTCAAGTGGCGCGAAGTCCGCTTTAACTGGACTGCAAGTACCAACACCGTAGGCGAAAACTTTACCTTGGCGCAGCTGTATGAAGACCAGGGTGTGACTCCGCTGCAGTATTATTTGTATGGCCTTGGCCTGGGTAACGGTTACCGTAACCGTGGCTTCTATAACATTGTCACTGGCGATATGGGTCTTGATCATCGAGATGATTATATGCGCTTTGCCCAGTATAGAAACCACCATGTAGATACGGTTGTTTATCAAGGTAACTTTAGGCATTCTGTATCCCGTCAGTTCCAAGTGGGGTCGGGTATTACGCTCCCGATTTGGGACATTGGCGTAACGGGTGACTTGCAATGGAAGGAAGACTTCTCCCAGTCCAGAGAATATCCCATGTATATCGATACCACGACGGTGTGGCCGAAGATCGGTGTGGGCGTGACGGTGCCGAACTTTGCCCAGAAAGTGTCCTTCTTGAACAGCTTCCGCAGTGTGTCGACATACCATCGATTTGATTACGCCTATACTACTACGGTTCATCCGTTCCAGAGTGCCGAAGATTCCTGGTCCCAGAGCCTGAATTTCAATCCGCTCGTTCGAATTACCTTCTTGCTGCAGAACAATATGCGCATTGAAAATAGCGTGCGCATGAAGATTGAAAATACGGACCGTCGCCCCAAGGAAGAAGTGATTGGCATTACGTCATGGCCTGATTCTTCGGGCAGCATCCGCGATACTTCGGACTACTTCTGGGAAATTCCCTGGATTCATACGTCCCTGTACAATGACTTCATGTTCAACATTGGTGATGACTTCACCATTACCTACCCGTTGAAACTTGACAAGGCCGTGAAGTTCTTCAAGTGGTTCTTCAAGTTCAAGAATTCCATTGACCTGAAGTTTACTGCCGGTTATGACTACAAGAAGACGATCCGTAAGGAATACGATCCGGTGAAAGGTTACGACAAGTGGAACCCGGAGAGCGGTACCGATGGTGTCTTTAAACAATGGACGTTTGATGACGGCTTGTCTGCGGACGTGCCCGATAGGGTTTATAGCCCGGAGCTAGAATTGGTTGACAGAACGGTACCTTCGCGTACGCATGAATGGTTCATTCGTCCCAGTGCGGGCTACCAGTTCAATAAGATAGCTTCCATGAGCAGTTACATTGAATACCGCCAGATTCATGAGAAGCTGGATGACGAAACGCCGCACTTGCGTCAGATTCTGCAATTTGAAATTGCTTTGATGCTCCGATTTGATTAGTATGACTAAGAAACGTGTAGCGGTCGGGATGAGCGGGGGAGTGGATTCGTCGGTGGCGGCACTCCTGCTCTTGGAACAGGGTTACGACGTTTTCGGCGTAACGCTGCGGGTGTTGCCACCTCTCGCTAACGCCTATGACCCTGAAAAAGACGAAAGCGTTTTGCGGGCTCGTGCGGTGGCGAAAAAGCTTGGCATCGAGCATTATGTGGCGGTGTGCGATGATGCCTTTACGGATCGCGTGCTGAAACGCTGTCATGATGATTTCGCAGGGGCCCGCACGCCGAACCCTTGCTGCTATTGCAATCGCTACGTGAAGTTCGGATGGATGCTTGACTTTGCGTTGGAGCACGGCGCAGACTTCCTGTCGACAGGTCACTATGTGAACGTGAAGGAGGTCGGTGGCGTGCGTAGGCTTTTCAAGGGCCGCGATGCTGCGAAAGACCAGAGTTATTTCTTGTTCGGTGTACCTGATTCTGCCATGGCACGGGTGATAACTCCGCTTGGCGATATGGGAAAGCCCGAGGTGCGTGCCATTGCGGCAAGGCATGGCTTTGAAAATGCCAGCGCCAGCGACAGTCAGGATATTTGCTTCGATATTTACGGCGATGATTACACGAATTTCTTGCAGGAACGTTTCGGTGCGATGACACGCCCAGGAAACTTCGTGACCGCCGACGGCAAGATTTGGAATAGTCACGAAGGTTACCACCGTTACACGGTGGGGCAACGCAAGGGACTTGGCGTTGCGCTGGGCGTTCCCGCCTTCGTGCAAAGTGTGAATCCGGAAACCGGAGATATCTTGGTGACCGCCGACAAGTCGGCCGTCTCTGCTTGTGAAGTGCGCATTCAGAATTGCGAGTGGCATGGTGTGAACCCTGTAACGGGTAGCGCCTACGCCGTAGGAGATACTTTTGAATGCGAAGGCATGGTTCGTTACCGTCAGCACCCGACTCGTTGCATGGTCAAGATTCTAGAAGGTGGCTGCGCACTCGCCAGTTTTGAGCAGTCCCAATTTGCAGTTACCCCTGGCCAGTGCGCCGTATTTTACGACGGCGACATGGTGCTTGGCGGCGGCTGGATTATGCGCTAGGTTAAGGTGTCTTCGGGTGTGGACATTTTTTGTAACGAATGTCAACACCTCGAAAGTAAAAGTGTTCAATTAGAGCTTTATTAGTATATCTTTAGGGCAATCGCCCCGAAGAAAGGGTGTTTGAGGAGTATTATGAAAAAATTTGGTTTTGTGGCTCTTTGCGGAGCCTTTTTGTTCGGTGAAGCAGCTTTTGCTGCCCCTGGTCTCACTGTAAATGGCACCGATTTACTTTATAACGGCAAGAAGATTTTCTTCTCGGGTACGAACCTCGCTTGGAGTGACTACAACTCCGACGTGGGTGATGCGCCGCTGAATGAAAACGCTTGGCGCAAGGCCGTCGAAGGCACCCGTGCCGCAGGCGGTAATGCCATTCGCTGGTGGCTCTTTAACAACATGAGCCAGAGTCCTGAAATCGACCAGAGTACACATCTTGTTTCTGGCCTTAAGGAAAATACCATCGCCAACATGAAAAAGGCCTTGGATATCGCCGAAGAATACGGCGTGATGGTTTCGATGTGCCTTTTCAGCCACAACCTGATGGAACCGAATCAATGGGGCCTATACGACAAAAAGCTGGACATTACCGCAAACACGCAGCTTTTTGAAGACGCGGGCACCAAAGCCTTTATCGACAATGCGCTTGTTCCGGTAGTAAAAGCAATCGGTAACCATAATGCGCTTATGACTTGGGAAGTGTTCAACGAACCCG
>JAFXLS010000080.1 GCA_017530965.1 Fibrobacter sp. | reverse complement strand
GCGGTCTTGCCGTCGGGCCACACGAGGGCGCGGGCGGTGTTTTCCCAATATTCTTCGAGGGTTTCACCCTTCCAGGCGAACACAGGCACGCCCTGCGGATTTTCCACAGTGCCCTTCTTGCCCACCACCACGGCGGCAGCAGCGTTGTCCTGCGTACTGAAAATGTTGCAGCTCACCCAGCGCACGTCGGCACCGAGGTCCACGAGCGTTTCGATGAGGATCGCGGTCTGCACCGTCATGTGGAGGCTACCCATGATGCGGGCACCGGCGAGCGGCTTCTTGCCGGCGTATTCCTTGCGCAGCGCCATCAGGCCCGGCATTTCGGTTTCGGCGAGGTCGAGTTCCTTGCGGCCTTCAATCGCAAGGTTGATATCTTTAATTTTGTATTCCATATTAATATATCCTTTTCAAAAATTCCTATTTATGCATAAATATAGTTATATGCATATAAAGCGTCAACTCCATCTGACAAAAAAATCCCCGACCGAGGTCGGGGGATAAGCCTTGCGAACGGTTGTCCTAATAAATATATCGATTACTCGATGGTCAGAATATCGCAGAAACCGGTCACTTCGAAGATTTCCTTGATGGCAGAACTTGCGTTCTTGACGACCATGGAACCTTGCTTGTTCATGATCTTCTGGGCCATGAGCAGAATACGCAGTCCTGCAGAAGAAATGTAGTCGAGCTTCTTGAAGTCAAACACCAGCGACTTCACGCCGTCGAGCTTGCCCTGGATTTCGGCATCGAGCTGCGGGGCGGTCAGAGTATCCAAGCGACCTTCAAGTGCGATGGTCAACTTATCGTTATCGTTTGTCTTGTTGATCTGCATAATTTTTCCCTCTTTCTCTTAAATTTATAAAAGATTACAAGACTTTACAAGGTCTTGGTGATTGCCAGTTCGTTCTTGTCACCGTTTCTGCGGTAACATACGCTGTCCATGGTTTTCTTCACAATGAATATTCCAAGACCGCCGACTTCGCGTTCTTCGGCCGGCAGCGTAATGTCGGGGTCGGCTTGCTTGATCGGGTCGTAAGGTTTGCCGTTATCGATAAAGGTGAGCCTTGCCATAAGGGTTGCCTTGCGGATTTCCACGATCAAGGTCACTTCGGTTGCTTCCGAGAACTTCACGATATTGCTGTAGATTTCGTCGATCGCAATGTTGATCTGCATCTGCGATTTCATGGAACCTTCCATAGGCGCAAGGATTCCTTCGACGAATGCGGTCAATATGTCCTGATTTTCGGGGATTACATCCACTATTTTTTCATAACGCTCCCAGGCGTCTTGCATTTGCATTCTCTTTACTCCATCCATTGGTGTAAGGATGTCTTCGACAAATGACTTGAGTTCGTGGCTCTTGCCGTTGTCGGAAACATCGATAGTCTTTTCGTAGCGTTCCCATACGGGTTCGTCGATTCCGTTGAACTTGACGGCGAGCATGGTGATGTCGTCGAATTGCGGAACGTCTTGTACAAAGTTGTCGATCTCTTTCTTGACCAACGCACAGGTGTCGGCGGGGCTTTGTTCGCCACCCTTTCTTATAATTTCAAGGAGCCTGTTGTCGCCGAACAGTACATTGTTGGAGTTGGTCGCCTCGGTGACGCCGTCGGTGTAAAGGAACAGCGTGTCGCCCGGCTGAAGGTCGTAAGTCTGTTGCTTGTAAATTGTATCATCCATGGCGGCCATGACTACGCTCGACTTGCTCGGAACAAATTCGGTGGAACCGTCTTTGTGTCGTACGACAGGCGGATTGTGCCCGGCCGATGCAAAATCGATGTGTCCCGTTCGCAAGTCGATAATGCCTGCCCACACGGTTACGAACATGTTCAAGCGGTTGCGCTTTGCAAGAGCATAGTTCGTCTTGTTGAACGCCTCGCTGATCGACTTCAAGTTCTTGGTCATGGTGCGCAAGATAATGCGGGCGACCATCATGAACAAAGCGGCTGCAACGCCCTTGCCAGATACATCGCCAATCACCACGCACAAGTGATCGTTATCGATTTTAAAGAAGTCGTAGAAGTCGCCACCCACTTCCTTGGCAGGGAGCAGGAACGGCGCCAGTTCGTGGCGGTCGTCGTCAGAATTTTCTTCGCGTTCTTCGCCGGGCAACATCGAAAGCTGGATGTTTCGGGCGAGGTCCAGTTCGCGTTCGATACGCTTCATGTCTTTCTGCTTTTCGATGTTATCCTTGAGCTCGGTGAGCATGTTCGAGAATGCCCACGCGAATTCGGCCACTTCGTCGTGGCCCGTAATTTTAGGAATCGCTACGTCAAAGTTCCCGCGGCCAAGCTTGCGGGCTGCAATGGCCAAGTCCTTGAGCGGCTTTGCCACGCGGAACGAAATCAAGAGGATAATTACCAGGATGATGCCGTAGCCGCCAAGCGAAAGTATCAGGAACAGCTGGCGCATCAGGCTCTGGTCTTCGAGGTATTTCTGGATCGGCCACACGACCATGAACGTCCAGTTGGTCGAATGGATCGTGGTGTAGTAAATGGCAGATTCTTCGCCGCCTGCAACCGTACCGATAAACAGCCCGCTGCTATCGCGGCCCTTGCGGTCGAATTCAACTTGCTTTTGTCCGCGCTTTTCTCTGACAATGATGTCGCGGTTTCTTTTTCCTTCGGCAAGGCTTTTCGGGTAGGCGACGGCCACGTTCTTGGTTGTGGTGATCAGGGCGAATCCCGAGTTCGAAACAGGAATCGATCCGACTTCGTCTTTTAAGAATTCAATCGACATGTCGACGGCGAGTACGCCAATCAGCGTATCTTCGCCATTCTTGTCTTTTTTGAAAAGGGGAACGGTATAGACTGCAATCGGTTCCGGGACGAATTCGCCAATGAAGGGTTCTTGCCAGCGGCTCGTTTTGCCGTCTCTTACGCTGTAGTACCATTCCTTGTTCTGGTAGTTCGCTCCAGATACAAGCTTGGTATCAACGTGGTCAAAGCGGGCGAGTCGCATGTATTCGCCTTCTGTGTTTTCGGGGCCCATTCCCGGTTCGTAGGCAACTACCACGGCGACCACCTGGGGAATCAGGTTGCGGGCGTTAAATAGCGACTGCAGCAAGAAATCGTCCAATTCTTCCTTGGACATGGAATGCTCGCCGATTTTAGTGGCCAGGTCTTCGCCTACCACCTTGCCCGCATTAAAGAGCTTGTCGATGTAGTTGACGTTTGCGCGGCTGGTTTCTTCGCCGTTCTCGACAGTCATGCGGTTCAGCATTTCCTGAGTCTTGTAGCTCATAATGCCAAAGATCATGCCGAATACGATAGTGATGGCGGCTAAAATCATCAAGGACTGCTTAAAAGCAAGCCCGCGGAAATTAAATCCCATATATTCCTCTCTTCTTATTGATTTTAAATATATGTAATTATTTGTCTTTTTTGCCTTTTTTTCTCTAAATTACGCCTTATTTCATTTTTTGAAAGCCGGAATTGCAATACGGACTTATTATATTTATGTTCCCTAGACTTTACGCTGTGGAAATGCGGTACTTTCCGTAAGAGAAGCACGTGGGTTCGGAAGCGTCCATACTTTTGGAAAGCTTCTTAGGGACGTCCAACAAGTTTTGCTTACTTTTAGGAGCTTTAATGGCAAATAAGTGCAAGCGCGGAATTTTGATTAGTAAGACCCCTTACGAAAAACGTATCGCCATCATGGAAGACGGCGAACTCGTTGAACTTGTCGTCGAGGGTGT
>JAFXLS010000079.1 GCA_017530965.1 Fibrobacter sp. | reverse complement strand
GTACGACAGAAGTTTGGAGCAAGACTCCGCAGATTATCGCCATCGACAAAAGGAACAGCGCTCCCTTCGCGTAGAATTTTGCATTCTTGCTGCGCGGGTCGAAACCGTCAATTGCCACCTCGCGCCAGCGCCTGTCCAGGTATTCGCTGCGACAGGCCTTGCACTCGCGAATCGGGCTGCCGTACATCCACATGTTGCAAGCTTCGCGATTCTTGGTCTTGCATTCCGGGCAAACCCATTCGGCATAATTCATCTGCATAACGCCTCCTAAAATCTGTCAGAAAGATAGTCTTTTTTATCGTGTGCGACTCAAATCTCGATGCTTTCTTCGTCGCTTGTGATAAATGCCTTGAGGCGCTCGATGGTGCGGTCGAAATCGTTCTTGATGGAACATTCCCATACGGTGGCGACGCGGTAGCCTTGTAATGAAAGTTTCCAATTCGTTTTGATGTCGCGAACAGCGTTGTTCGTGAATTTGTCGTTCCAGAATTCGGGATTGCTCTTGGGACGACTCGTAAACTTGCAACCATGTTGGTGCCAGAAACAGCCGTTAATAAAGATGACTGCGCCGTATTTAAGAATAAACAGGTCGGGCGTGCCTGGCAAATCGCGGCGATGGAGTCTGTAACGTAGGCCTGCCTTAAAAAGCGCACGGCGTACCAGAATTTCTGGTTTGGTATCTTCCGAATGAACCGCCTGCATCATTTGCGAGCGGTTCATGGGTGTGCGCTTTTTGGTACGGTGTTTCATTGAAATTCAAGTTTTTTGACATGTCGAAAAATAGCCTTTTTCGATTAGTAAAAATGCTTGCAATATAAATTTCAGATGTCTACACGTGGGTCGACGAAATAGAATCGGAATAGAATCCGTTTCTTATTTATGCATGTAGCTTACGCCGTTGGGGAATTTGACTTCTGTCCAGCCGTTCGTCTGTACCTGCGCAACTGATGTCACTTCGCCGCCGTAGATAATGGCGTTACCTTGGTAAGTCGGCTTGAATGCAGCCTTGTCGGAACCGTAGTAGCTGGTGTTGTTGTAGGTAACTGTGGCGCACTTGGGGAGGTCTGTCGAGTAGTTTCCGAATGCGAGGAGAACTCCCCCGGTAATTTCGAAGCCGGCATCCGTATCGATCAGGCCGCCTGCCATGTTGGAGGAGCATCCGCCGTTACCGCCACCCATGCCGCCTTGGCCGCCCCAACCGCCAAAGTTGAATCCGCCCTGGTTCTCGTAGCTTTCGCCGGTGATTTCAAGAATCAGCACGCCGCCGGTCATCTTTCCGGAACCGTTTGCGTCGAACACGTCGACCATGTTGCCCTTCGCGCTGATATAGTGGTAGCCTCCGCTAACGACGATATGGCCGCCGCTCTCGCTAAATGCTGCGTATTGACCAACGTTATCCTTCGGGCCACCGGCGCCGTTCCAGCCATCGTTTGTTGCGAACGTAGAGGTGATGCCTCCCTCGGCGAAAATCTTGTAGGACTCGATACCTTCATTAGCGGTGACCACGTTGATGGTGGAACCTTTCATGTACAGGGCTGAATCCGCATGAATACCGTCGTCCTTTGCGTTGATTGTGACATCGCCACCATTCATATAGATTTGCCAGTGGGTGTGCAGGGCGTCATCGCCTTCGGATTTCACGTCAAGTTTGCCGCCATCGACATAAATGTATTTTTCGGCAACAAGTCCCTTGCCCGTAGACGTCACCTTGACCGTAGAGGTTTCGGTGGAATCGCTTACACGGATAAAGTTCGCTGCATCGATACCGTCGTCGCCAGCCTTGATGGTGATATTGCCGCCCCTGATATCGATAATGCCCTTGCCTTCGACGATGTTCTTGCATTCGCCATTGACTTCTTCGCATTCGTCGCTTTCAAGGCCGTCACCTTTCTTGGCGGTAAGGTTCAGCGTGCCGCCCGAAATCTGGAGGCTGCCCTTGCCCTTGATTGCATTTTCTTCGGCTTCGACAGTGATGTTGCCGTTCTTGATTTTAAGATCGTTGCTACATTGAATGCCGCTTTTAAACTTGCCCTTGACGGTCAAGGTGCCTGCGCCCTTGATGTTCAAGTCGTCGCGGGAGTAAATCGCGGCCTTTGCTGTGTCTTGTGCGCCGTTGATTTTGGTGAACATGTGATTGCCGTTGCCGTCCTCAACGGTGTTGGTGGCGCCCTTGACCAAGTGAATCACTGTTTTTTCTGCATTTTTCACGAGGATGGGGGAGTTGGAACTTTTCAAGGTGGCGTTATAGAGGTAAATGCCGGTGTTACCCTCGTTTTCTGCACCTGGAGTGTTCACGACTACCTGGAAGTCGGAGGATTCTCCCGTTACATAGTAGGCGCCCGGACAGGTGATGGTCGCACTTTTGTCGGCAATTTCGACGCAACCGTTGTTGTTCTCGATGGTGGCAGTGGTGCCAGCAAGCTTCAGGAGTATCTGCGTACCGTCCAGTGTTCTAGAATCCTCGTTGTCATTCTCGTTATCGCCGGATTCATTACCTGGATTCTGGTTGGGAGGATTTCCTGGGACGGAGCTGCTGGAACTGTAAAATTCATTGCCCGGAATTTGGTTGCTGGAACTTGAAAGTTCTGTGCCTGGGATTTGATCGCCTGGATTTTCGTTACCTGGAACTTGGTTGTCCGGATTTTCATTACCTGGGTTCTCGTTGCCCGGAATCTGGTTACCAGGAATTTCAGTACCGGGAACTTCTGTTCCGAAAAATTCGTTGCCAATGGGGTCTTCGGCTGAGATTGGTGCTTCGCCGTTGGGTACCGCGTTCGTAGTATTGTCTTCGAAACAGGCTGTTAAGCTCAATGTTACGGATGCCGCAATTACAGGCAACTTCATCAATTTCATTGTACACTCCTTTTTCTTGTAATATAGACCAAATCCCCGATGCAGACACTATTTCAATAATAGTTTCCGTTGCTGTAAAAAACAACAAAAGTAAACTTCTTTTTGTGTAAGAGGTGTGTAAATGAGCTTGTCACTCTGCGTTTGATGAAATAAATTAAATTTGAAAAAAGATTCTTAGGAGACGATATGCGGCGCAAGGATAGAGAAGTTCTGGGAGATGAAAATATCGCGAAGATTATTGAGCAGTGCACGACCTGCCATGTCGCGATGATGGACGATGCAGATACTTGCATGCCCTACGTGATTCCGCTTTCGTTCGGGTACAGCTTGAAAGACGGTGTTTTGGAACTGTATTTCCACTGCGCACATGTCGGCAAGAAATTGGATTGCATTCGCAAGAATCCGAATGTGGCATTCAGCATGTGCGTCGAGAACCGCATCGAGATTCACGAAGACGTTTATTGCAAGAGTGGGCGCTTCTATGCAAGTGTCGTCGGGCAGGGCAAAGCGGAAATCGTCGAGGACGTCGCCGAGAAATGCCGCGGACTCTCGCTCCTGATGGAACGTCAAGCCTCCGGCGCCCCGCACAAGTTCGAATTCACGCCTGAACAAGCCGCCACCGTGACCGTATTCAAGATTACAAGCACGAACTATACCGGGAAAGCAAAGTCGGAATAATATTTTTGCTAAATTTACGGCCACTATGAGTGAAGCTATTAACAATGTGAAGCAGGCGTTTGACGCAGAACTTGCGCAAACCGACCTTACGAACCAAGAAGCCGTCAACAACCTCCGCGTGAAGTACCTGGGCAAGAAGGGTGCCGTGACCGACCTCATGAAGCAGATGGGCACGCTCAGCGCCGAGGAACGTCCGGCTTACGGCAAGCTCGTGAACGAACTTAAGGTCGCCGTCTCCGAGGCTATCGACAAGGCTATCGAGACCGCGAACCAGGCTGCCCTCCAGAAGAAACTGGAAAGCGGCTTTGTAGATACCACGCTCCCGGGTGCAGGCATCCC
>JAFXLS010000078.1 GCA_017530965.1 Fibrobacter sp. | reverse complement strand
GGAGCGGATCGGAATCCATCACGATTTCAAGCTTGTCGTCGGCGCTGCGGAAGTCGCGGGTCAAGTCGTCATGTTCGGCAATGATTTCGAGCTTTGCCTTGACTTCGTTCTTCCAAATGCCGAGCTTGCGGCGCATGTCCTTGAGGGTACGTTCCAGTTCGGAGTCGGTAATGTCGCGGGTCGCACGGGTACGGAGCACCGTAATTTCCAGCGTTTCCATGTAGGGGCGACTTGCCGGGGAATCGGAATCTTCCTCATCTTCGTCGTCAGAAATCTTATTAACAGCCCAAGGATCAGCTTCTTCGCGGAGCGACATAAAGAACGGATTAGGAGGATCGCTGGTGCGGAAAACGGCAATCTGGAGCTGCTTCAGGTCGGAATTCAGGTGAGAAACGACCTTTTCGAGCGGAGTGTCTTCATCGAGGAAGATGAAGAATTCCATAAAGCCTTGGGAATATTGGAAACCATGGAAGCAGCCGTTTTCATCAAGGTTTAGATGCCGGAGTGCCTTAATTCTGTCAGTAGGATCGTTCGGATTGAGACTCAAGAGGCTAGCCACAAATGCTAGACGGCGTTCCTGCGATTTGGTTAGTTCCATTTTTTCCTCAGTTCTGTTATTTTACAATAGCAAAAGTCGGGTGCAAATGCGGCACCTTACCCTTAATATCGTATTTTGCACCCTAAAAATAGTTTCAAAATGTACCTTTGTGAACAAAAAGCATACATTTTTTTCATTTTTTTTCAAAAACGCCCCCATTTACAGTGAACATTTGTGCAAAAAACATACTTTTTTACTTTTTTTGAATAAAGTTTAATCTTTTCAGGGCAAAAATGCTATGATTTACACTATAGGAGATGTTCCCATGAATTTGCTAGATATCATTAATAAAGCCAAGGCCGAAAAAGCCACCTCGTTAGACCTTTCCCAAAAAGAACTGAGAATCCTTCCTCAGGAACTTTTCGAATTGGAAGACCTCGAAGAGCTCATCCTCGACCGCAACATGCTCGTGGAACTCCCCGACGATATTTCCAAGCTCAAGAAACTGAAAAAACTCTCCGTCAGCGAAAACGACCTGATGGAGCTCCCCGAAACTATCGGCGAACTTACAAATCTTGAACACCTGTACCTGGGTTACAACAGCCTCTCGGAACTTCCGGATTCCGTGGGTAACCTCAAGAAGCTCCAGACGGTGAACATCGCCAAGAACCAGCTTTTGGATCTGACTCTCGAAGTCGGCAAATGGGTAAACGTCACCAAGATTTCTCTGCACGACAACATGCTTTCCGAAGTGCCTCCTACCCTCGGTAAGCTGAAAAAGCTCCGCAAGCTCTACCTCGACAACAACGACTTGACTTCCATTCCGGCCACCCTCGGCCACCTGGAATCTCTTGAAGTCCTGATGGTGTCGGGTAATAACCTGGGTGCCATCCCCTCTGAATTCAGCAACCTGAAAAAGCTCAAGGAACTGGTACTCGACGCAAACCAGCTCGAAACACTCCCCGAAGCCCTTGCCGAATGCGACAGCCTCGAAACCATTTCCGTGGTCGAAAACCCCATGGAAGGCGGCATTCCCCGCGTGCTCCTGGACAAGAAGGGTCTGAGCATTGATCAGTAGGTCGGCGCAGAGCGCCGCTGAGCTATGAGGTCGCTGCGCTTTGAGGTTTGAGAGGAGTTTCGCTTTGATATTTGAAATAAAAAAGCAAAAAGGGCGAATGCACCCACGCTCATGGCTCAAAGCGAGCACAGCGAGCGTGCTCACCGCCTTTTTCCTCACGGCCTGTAGCGACTTTTTCGAGCCGGTTGACAGCACTCCTGCCCCGACAGAATACACTTATAACTATTGGCTATTGCAAAGGACCTACCTATTCGAAGACGAACTGCCTCTGCTGGATGAGCAGGGAGATTCTGTCAGTGAACTCTATAATAAGCTGTCAGACCCTTTCACTCGTTACGTTCCGCCAGCAAAAAGCGAGGCCACCAAGAACCAGATCAACACAAGCATTGTGCCTGGCGATGTGGGAATGGAATATAGCGCATTCCTGCAGAGTGAACATCCGCTCGTTATTTACCGCGTGTACACCGAAAGCCCCGCAGGCCGAGCAGGGATTCCACGCTATGGAAACATCCTGAACGTAAACGGCGTAGAAATCGTGGGCGAACGCGCAAAGGCCATCTACGATTCCGTTCTCACCTTCAACAGGAACCTAGCTATAAAAGTCGCCCATCAAGGCGATACGGTAACATACAACATCACGAAAGAAGATGTCTACGCCCCCACCGTTTTCATCGACACCTTAAACGGCACCGAAGTCATCACCATCACATCATTCAAGCTCAATACCGTCGACAAGGAAAACGGCACCCTAGGCGAGCTGACAACCTACTTAAACGCCACAAGAAATACAACCGCCCCAAGGCTCATTGACTTGCGCAACAATCCCGGCGGACACGTAAAGCACTGCACCGCCATGGCAGACCTATTTATCAAAGATGGAATTTTATCCACCCGTTCCTGGCGAGGTTTTGCAGGCGACGGCACCCCCACCTATAACACCGCCGACGAAATGGCAAAACAGGGCGATGCTGGCGAAGGCAAAAAGTTTATGCTCCTTGTAAATAGGAACAGCGCAAGTTGCGCAGAAATCTTTGCGGCAGCTCTCCAAGAAGGCGCTAAAATTCCTGTCGCTGGCGATACCACCTATGGTAAGGGAATCGGGCAAAGTACCTGGAACACCCTGAATGGAGGACTTGCCATTATTACAAATCTTGAATTCCTGACACCCAATGGCAACTCCTACAATAAAAAAGGAATCGCTCCCAAATACTATTGCAAATCACCCTCGATTATTTGCGGGCTAGAGGCCATTCAAAAGCATTACGGAAAGAAAGTCACCAAGACACATATTCCCGGCTATCTGGTCAGACCCCTTCAACGCACCCAGAGCAACCTTGAAGGAGGCGCCTTTATCGATGGGGAAAAAGAGAATTTATAAGGAGGTCTCTTGATTTTAAAGCACTCATTTATTTCTTTAGGCATGGCAGCCATGCTGTTTTTCTGCGGATGCGACAGCAATAGCAGCGATCCAGACGAAACCTTTGAAGACGACGTCATGCAAAACACATACCCCATAGACGATGTCGAAGACGAGTTTCAATTGGAAGTTTACAACAACTTCATCTATCTTGACCTAGCCTACCTATATGGCCATACCCGCAACGAAATTGGCGATAACTACCGTATTTACTTGGGCAAGGGAACCTCCAGCGTAAACTCCGTCAAGGGCTACTGCAAACAAGACTATTACGATGTATGCTACATGTACAACCAGATGGCCGACCCGTTTACCCAGTACTTCGATCCCAATGTTGCAGAAGTCGTTTATAAGAGCGTCATGGAAACCGATGAAGTCGTAGGTATTGGCGCAGAAGCCGAAACCGTCACAGACGCAGAATCCTCTTATCTAGTAGTCACCCAGATTTACCCTAATTCGCCTAGTGCAATCGCAGGACTTCAAGAAGGCGACATCATTGTATCCGTAGACGGAATACCCATTACCAAACCTGAAAACTTTGAGAAGCTTTGTTCCGGCGAAATAGGAAGCACCATCCAGATTGTAGTCCGCCGTGGCGAAGAAACCCTAAACATCACCGCGAAACTTGACCAATACCACGCCCCCTCAGTAAAGCTCCATTACGAAGACTCCATCCCTGTAATCGAAATTCTGCAATTTTCCGCAACAACATCCAACAAGGACGGGACCTACGGCGAATTTCTGGAAGCCCTGAAAAAAACGGAAGGATACAGTTCCACAATCATCGATTTGCGCCAAAACCCCGGTGGCGACGTTGACCAATGCAATAAGGTGTCCGGGGCTCTTCTGTCAGCCGGAGATACAATCATTATAGACGTACAGTCAATCGTAGATACTGCGGTAATCGACGGGCGTAAGAAAGTTTTCCAGGCATTCGATACAATCACCTATATAAACGATCATGACGGAATCGGCAAAGATCGTTATTACATCCTTATGGCCAGCGACTCCTCGGCTAGCTGCGCAGAAACCTTCTTGTCTGCGGTTTCTGTAAACAAGAAAACCCCGATTGTCGGCATCACCTCTTACGGCAAAGGCATCGGTCAGGCTGTATTGTCAAAGAAAGAAGGCATCCAAGGTTTGGCGCTCATTACCGCATTGCAGGGTGTCGACAAGAACGGCGAGAGTTACCATGACTTAGGTATCGTCCCCGACTTCCAAATTTTCGACCCGGCCCAACAGATGGCTAAAGCGGTAGAACTCGCCAAAGAAGGAACCTTTATACGTACAGCAGGCTATGGCACCGAAAAACTGAATCATTTTTCAAAAGCCCGCGAAGAATCCTCTACAGGCAAGCAAATCCCGACCCTCAGGGACCTGAAGACGAGATATAAGATCTTTAAGAAATAAAGTATTACAAACTACGCATACGCACCATCACATCGGTGGTGTCGTTTGCTTTTACGGCGGGGGCGGCGAGAGTCGCCTCTATTTGTTTGCGGATTTCAGCCACTTGGTCCTTCAGGCGAGCAAGCCGCTGCCCTTCAAGCTTGGGGGCGGCAATCATGGTCTTGGAGGCCGGATTGATCCAGGCGCCCTTTTCGTTCTTGAAACCCAGATGCAGGTGCGGGCCGGTGCTGCGGCCCGTAGAACCTACGCGGCCAATGCACTGGCGCGCAGCCACCTTGGACCCCACCTTTACGCCGCGAACAGACAGGTGCATGTACCAGCTTTCGGAGCGGTCCCTGTGACGAATGGCAATCTTGTTGCCGCTAAACGGGTCAAATCCAGAAACCGTCACGATGCCCTCGGCAACGGCATAAACCGGCGTACCTGTGGGGCTACCATAGTCAATACCGTAATGAGTCTTGCGCTGGCCCGTAATGGGGTGAATGCGGCTACCGAAGGGACTTGTAACGTGCAGACGATCCAGCGGGTAACGGAGCCCGTCAAAAACCAAAGCTTCGCCTTTTTCGGTATAGTGGGCATTAAAGGAACTTTTCGGATCCGGGTCTTCGTAACGGAAGGCTTCATGGTGGCCCACGATACGGCCGTCAAATTCGGCATAAACGACCCGCCCGTCAATCCAGATAGAATCCTGGTAGAAGGTCTCTTCGAGCAGAATGCGGAACTTGTCGCCGGCGCGGGCCAAGGGGAAAGCCACCTTGCACTGAAGCACACCACTCACGATGCCCACCATGCGACCGGGAATCCCCACCTTAAAAAGAGTTCCATTCAAGGTACTGCCTTCGGTAAGGGCTCCTTCGAAAATAGACTGACGGCGAGTTACCGGCTTCTGGATCAGACTATAGACATACCCGTTTTCGGTGCGGCTGAGCATGTGCACAGTTGCCGGGTTCGGAGCATAACGAAAACGCTGAACGCTACCAGCAGAATCAATGGCCGCATAAAAGACCTGCCCCACTCGGAGCTTGGAAAGTTCTACGCTATCCTGGAGGGCAAGCACAATCTTGCCACGTTCGCGCTCGTTAATCTGCATGCGCACAAGCACCTGGAACAAGCCATCGCCCGCACGGACGGTATCGTTATGCACAGTCCAGTTGCCGGGTTGCATTTGCAGCTGCTCAATTTCATTCGTAAGGGAATCAATTTGCGCACGTAAGCGGTCGCCTTCATCTTTCAAACCTTGAATTTTCTTTTCTTCGTTACAGCCAAGTAGCGAAAATGCAAAAAAAGCAGACAACGCAATCGACAGAATAAATTTCACGAAAACCTCAGAATGATTGCATAATATAAAAAAATCCCGCACTCATTAAGCGCGGGATTTTTCAAAGCTTTAAACGAACCGATTACTGAGCGGCGGCCGGAGCGGCAGCAGCAGCTTCAGCAGGCTTAGCTTCGGCCTTCGGGGCTTCGGCAGCGGGCTTGGCGGCTTCAGCAGGCTTTGCTTCAGCGGCCGGCTTGGCTTCAGCCTTCGGGGCAGCCTTAGGAGCGGCAGCCGGCTTAGCAGCAGCCTTCTTCACTTCGGGCTTGGCCGGTTCAGCAGCGGGCTGTTCGGCAGAATGGGTGTCGATGAGTTCCATTTCGAAAACGAGGAGGCTGTTACCCGGAATCTGCGGGCCACGGCCACGCGGACCGTATGCGAGGTCGCTCGGGATCCAAGCGGTGACCTTGCCGCCCACCTTCATGAGCTTGAGCATTTCGGTCCAGCCCGGAATCACGGCACCAATCGGGAATTCAAGCGGTTCGCCACGGTCGACAGAGCTGTCGAACTTGGTGCCGTCGAGGAGCGTACCGGTGTAATGAACCTTCACGATGTCACCATCGGCAGGAGTTGCACCCGTACCTTCGGTAATCACCTTGTACTGGAGGCCAGATTCGGTGGTCACGACGCCTTCGGCAGTCTTGTTCTTGGCGAGGAATGCTTCGCCGGCGGCCTTGTTGGCTTCGGCAGCGAGGCTGTCCTTCTTGTTCTTTTCAGCCTGACGGGCCTGAGAAAGGTCGGTCAAGGTCTGGAAGATGGTAGAATCGTTCATCAAGAAATGAGCGGAATCTTCGTTATAGCGTTCCTTGAAAGCCTGAATGAAAAGGTCGAGATCCAGATCGATAGAATCCCGAGTCACCAGCTGGAAGCGAGCCTGGTTGCCGAAATGAGCACCGAGAGCATAGCTATACTTGTCCTTTTCGGTCACCAAGGCAGTCTTGGTCTTGGGACCCTGGCACAACTGGTCGCAACCGGTCAAAGCAAAGGCGAGAGCGCCTGCAGCAATAAGAAATTTTTTGTTCATTTATTCCTCTTTTGGTTAGACAGGGGAAAAAATAACAAAATCTTACAACAAAAGACCATTTGTAACTCATTTTTACCAAAAGAAATTGGTATATTGCGTTTCGTAAACAAAAGAAGGTGCCCTTACTATGTGCGGAATTGTAGGCTATATCGGCCAAAACGAAGCTTTACCCGTCTTGATTGGTGGACTCAAGAAACTGGAATACCGTGGCTACGACAGCTCGGGCGTTGCCCTCATCGAAGACGGCAAAATCGAGACCGTTCGTGCTTCCGGCAAGATTGCCGCCCTTGAAGACAAACTCAAAAACAAGCCTCTCCATGGCCATGTCGGCATCGCCCACACCCGCTGGGCCACCCACGGTGCACCCACCGAACAGAACGCTCACCCCCACCAAAGCTTTGACGGCAAGATTTCGATTGTCCACAACGGCATTATCGAAAACTACGCCATATTAAAGAAGAAACTCCAGGCCGAAGGTGTCGAATTCAAGTCTGAAACCGACACCGAAGTCGTGGCACACTTGATTGCCCGCTACTACAAGGGCAACTTGAAAGAGGCCGTTCTCAAGGCCATTTCAAAAATTGAAGGAACCTTCGGTCTCGCCGTCATTTGCAAGGACGAACCGGGAACTTTGATTGGAGCCCGCCGCGGTTCTCCGCTTATTCTGGGTATCGGCCAGAACGAATTCTACCTCGCCTCCGACGTTTCTGCAATCATCATGCATACGCAGAAAGTCGTTTACCTCGACGATAACGACATCGTCGAAATCAAGGAAGACGGCTACAACCTGTTGAATACGCACAGCCAGCCGGTACAGCACGAAGTGCAGGACGTGGAATTCGATGCCGACGCCATTGCGAAGGGTGGATTTGCCCACTTCATGCTCAAGGAAATTTTTGAACAGCCCGAAGTGCTCCGCAACACCATGCGCGGCCGCCTGCTGTACGCCGAAGGCAACGCCAAGCTTGCAGGCCTCGACACCAACATCAAGGAACTGAGGAACATCAACCGTATCATTATTACCGCCTGCGGTACCAGCTACTATGCCGGTATGGTCGGCGAATACATGATCGAAGACTTGGCCGGCGTCCCGGTCGAAGTCGAATACGCCTCGGAATTCCGTTACCGCAACCCGATTATCAAGCCGGGTACGCTCGTACTTGCCATTAGCCAGTCCGGCGAAACAGCCGACACGCTTGCCGCCCTTAAGGAAGCCCAGCAGAAAGGCGCAACCGCACTTGCCATTTGTAACGGCGTGGGTTCGACCATTGCCCGCACCAGCGACGGCGGCGTTTACCTGCACGCAGGCCCTGAAATCGGCGTGGCATCGACCAAGGCGTTCACAAGCCAGGTGACTGTGCTTGCCATGATCGCCCTTTTGCTTGGCCGCCAGCGCAGACTTTCTTTTGAAGCTGGCTCCGACATCGTGAAGGCCATGCAGGAACTCCCGGAACTTGTGGAACAAACCCTCAAGCTTTCGGACCAGATTGCAGGTATCGCCAACAAGTACGTGAAGGCAAACAACTTCTTGTACCTGGGTCGTCACTTCAACTACCCCGTCGCCATGGAAGGCGCACTCAAGCTCAAAGAAATCAGCTACATTCACGCTGAAGGCTACCCCGCCGCCGAAATGAAGCACGGGCCCATTGCCTTGATCGACGAAAACATGCCGGTCGTGGTGATTGCCCCGAAGGATGCCTTGTTCGACAAGGTCATCAGCAACGTTCGCGAAATCAAGGCCCGTGGCGGCAAGGTGATTGCCATCTCGACCGCAGATTGCCACCCGCTCGACGAAATTGCAGACCACCTGATTACAGTCCCGAAGACTATCCCGATGCTCATGCCGATCGTGACATGCGTGCCGCTCCAGCTGCTCGCCTACCACATCGCCGTGCTCCGCGGAAACGACGTGGACCAGCCGCGCAACCTCGCCAAAAGCGTGACCGTGGAATAAGCGGATTCGTTTTACTCTTTTCCGAAATCGAAATACGCAGAAGGGTCGGTTTTGAAAACCTTGCCAAGCTTCACAGCCATTTTTCGCGATACCGGACGAACATTCCGTTCAATTTCAGATACGTTTTGAACGGAGACTCCCAATTTTTCAGCCAGTTGTTTCTGTGTCCATGCACGAAGTCCCCGATCAGCCTTAACGGCATCTCCTGGAGTCATAGACGCATTGATATTTTTATACCAATCCCAATCTTCGAGTTTAGTACTGCCGTTATCGTCTTCATCCAGCTCAACCTGAACAGATTGAGGAAATGCCGATTCAAGGAATATCAGCACAAACTTCGGAATATTTTTTCCAACGACCTTAAAAGAAACAGGCTCAGTGTTTCGCATACGGGGCTGATTCACGACTGCCAGCATAATAAACCTCTATTCTCAATATAACCATTTTTTGGTTACAAGTCAATAGGGTTTGTATTTTACGGAATCCAAAAAGTTTTACAAGATTCCTCTATATAACACGCCATTTTTGAGAAAAGTGTCTGATTTTAGTCCTATTTTCTTTGTAAAATCATTTTAGACATGACCACAAAGTTTTAGGTACGGGAAAACATCCCCGTCATACAAGAAATTAACTACATTTAGCTCAAATGACCGAAGTCGAAGAACAGGAAGAATACGAAGTACGCATCGGGGCGTTCAATGGCCCGATGGACTTGTTGGTGTATCTTGTTCAGAAGAAGGAAGTTCCGCTCGAACAGATTTCGATTGCCGAAATTGCGGACCAGTTTTTAAAGTGGGTGAACGAGTACGAGGGCACCGACCTGTCGAAGGCGGGCGATTTCTTGTACATGGCAAGCCGCTTGATGGCCCTCAAGGTGCAGGAACTTTTGCCGGCCGAACAGCGCGACCCCGAAATGGAAGCGGAATACAACGAAGACCGCGAACAGCTCATGAAGGAAATGCTGGAATACCAGCGCTTTAAGCAAGTCGC
>JAFXLS010000077.1 GCA_017530965.1 Fibrobacter sp. | reverse complement strand
GGTGGGCGAAGATGCAGAACCTGTTTTCCTCGAAGGAACGCATCGCGCGCATCGTGGCGGACATCTGCAAGGACATGACCCTCAGGCCGGTGCTCAAGAACGGGTGGCACCTACCTGCACAAAGAAACGGACGCTCCCAATCCACTTACCCCCTACGCCACTTCAAAAGCCTGCATGGAACTTCTGGGCAACCAGTTCAAGAACGCTTACGGGCTTCATGTGGTATTTGTAAGACCCTTCCACTTTACGGGCCCGCACCATAGCCGCCGTTTCGTAATTCCCTCCATTACTTACCAGCTGGTCAAAATCAAGTATTACGGTACAGAGCCCACCATCTACTCGGGCAGCCTCGACATCAGCCGCGACTTCGTGGACGTTCGCGACGTAGCCCGCGGCATGATCCAACTCTTGAACCAGTCCGAACCGGGCGAAGTCTACAACCTTTGCTGCGGAAAGTCATACACCTTCCGCGAACTCACCGAAATGCTCGTCGATATCGCCGGCGTAAGCGTAGACTTTAGATTTGACCCCGGCTACGAACGCAGCAACGACATTCCGCTTTTGATCGGTGACCCCACCAAGGCCATGAACATGGGCTGGAAACCGATGATTAGCATCGAAGACTGCCTTACCGACCTGTTCAACGAAATGGTGCTCCGTCGCCGTACCGAACTTAAAATGGGCATGGGGCAGGATTTGAGACTGTAGAATGTGAAATGTGGAATGTGAGATGTGTGATGAGAGGTGAAAACATGATTGCTCTTTTTGTTGCGTTTTTGTTTAGCGCATCGCTTGCGTTTGCAGGCGATGTCGTTGCACCCCAAGGTAACGTACGCAATGTTTCTGTGGATGACTTTATGCCCCACAAGAACAGCACTAAAGATTTTAACGAAACCTGGAGTTACCAATTCGTTTTTGATAACGGCACCCGCGCCTTTATCAATTATTCTACGCTGAACATTCCGGGAGCAGGCTACAAAGTCACATGCGACATGAGTTTCTGGAATTTCAAAAGTAAGACATACACCGTAGGCCGCCAATATCCGCCCGAGCGCCTCAAGGCAGACAAAGCATCGGGAAGTATCGACATCAATGGCGAATACGCAATGGAACACAAGCCCGGCAAAGGTCACCGCGTATTCTTTTCCGCCGACAAGGGTGGCAAATTCCTGGTCGACGTGACCTTCGAATCGGCTGTAGTCGGAAAGGTTACAGGCAACGGCGTGTGGAAAATCGGCAAGGAATCCTTTGGACAATACGTTCATATTCCTTATGGTCGCGTTTCAGGCAAAATTGCCTACAACGAAGACACCATTGCCGTCAAGGGCTACGCCTACATGGACCAAACCTGGCAAACCGTACAGGCAATCGATATTGCGGCACGCTCTATCAACTTTAGCACAAGCGCCAAATCTCCCTTGTTCGCAGGACGCGTTTCCATTGCCAAAAGTGGTGAACCTTTCGGCTACGCGCTCTACAATGACGAGAATGGAATCAAGGTTGCCCAGCCCAAGACAATCAAGGAAGACGAAAGCAACTACAGCGGCAAGAAATTTGCGAAAGGCGACATGACCTTCGAATGGCAGGACGCCTCTATTCCTACACTCAAGTTCAATGTGGCAAAGACCCTGCAAAAGGCTAGTCTCCTGGACAAGGTAGACGGCTGGTTTGCCAAGAAGGCCTTCAAGATTGTCGCCGGCGGAGAAGTCCTATTCTATAGAGGCCGCAGCGAAGCAAGCCACGGAAAAAAATTAGACTGGTGCATTACCGGAGTTAAAGACTAATGACAAAGTTTCGTCCCTGCATAGACCTGCACGACGGCCGCGTAAAACAGATTGTAGGCAGTTCGCTTTCCGACAGCGGCACCGGTCTCAAGACAAATTTTGAAACGGACCGTTCTCCGGCCTGGTTTGCGGAACTCTACAAGAACGACGGCATTACCGGCGGCCATGTCATTATGCTGGGCAAAGGTAACACCGAAGCCGCAAAGACAGCCCTCGCCGCCTACCCTGGCGGACTGCAAGTTGGTGGCGGAATCACAGCTGAAAACGCCAAGGAATACCTGGACGCAGGAGCGTCTCATGTAATCGTGACCAGCTGGATTTTCCCCGAAGGCAAGTTGGACCGCGAGCGCCTGGAGCTGTTGTCCAAAACCGTGGGCAAGGAACATCTGGTTCTCGATTTAAGTTGCAAGCGCGTCAGCGCTCCTGAAGAAGAACCTCGCTGGAAAATCGCTATTAACCGCTGGCAGACCCTCATCGACATCGAAGTGAATACAGAAACCCTGGAAGACCTTTCCCGCTACTGCGACGAATTCCTGATTCATGCTGCCGATGTAGAAGGAAAGCAGCAAGGCATGGACGACGAACTGATCATGTTCCTCGCCGAACACAGCCCCATTCCATGCACCTACGCCGGCGGCGCCAAGTCGCTCGCCGACTTGAAACACTGTAAGCAAATTTCAAACGGAACGATAGACCTCACCATCGGATCGGCATTGGACCTGTTCGGTGGAAAAGGAGTGAAGTATGCCGACTGCGTCAAATTCAACAAAGCTTAAGCCGACCGACGTTTTAGACACGCGTCCGGCTATCTTTGGACGCACCGTCACGAGCACCTTCAAGAAGATGTTCGGTTTCAAGCACCAGCCCCCCGGAAACCTGCGCACGGGTATGATTCCGCCCATCGTTTTCGGCTCGCTGATTCTGAACATTCCCAAGCTTTTAAAACTGCGTTCTTACCTGAAAAAGGAACGCAAGCAACACCCCGTCGACGATGTCCGTATTCTATTCTATTCGGACAACTTGGACGAAACCAACGGTATCGCGAACAACTTGAGAAACGTGATTCCCTACATGCGCGCCCACGGCATGCATGCATTCCTCGCCGGCAACGCCTTCAATACCCGCCCTTGCGGAGTGGTGGAAAACAGTTATTGCCTTTTGCTCCCGCGCATGTTCAGCATGGAACAGCTGGGTTACGCAAACAGCGAACTGGCCATTCCCCGCGTAGGCCCGGTGTTACGATTACTCAAGCGCTATCCCGTCGATTTGATTGAATTTGAAACGCCTAGTCCCGGTGCATGGCTCGTGTGCTTCTGCGCAAAGGTTGCCGGCATCAAGGTCTTTAGCCATTACCGCACCGACGTCCCGACTTATACCAAGACACTGGTAAAGGCCAAGTGGATGTTCCACTTCGTGCTTTGGCTCATGAAGATTTTCTACGGCATGACGAAGCCAGTGGTTAGCCCGTGCAAGGACTACGCCGACATTCTGACGTCCCAGCTGAAGATTCCCGCAAACCAGGTGCAGATTTTGCCCCGCGGGCTTCCCCTGGAAAAATTCTCGATGGAATTACGTGGAAAGGGAGCCTGGGAAAAGTACAATGGCTCTACCGAGGCCATTCAGAGCGAAGGCAACCGCAAGGTACGATTCTCCTTTATCGGCCGAATTTCCAAGGAAAAGAATCTGGAATTCCTGAACAACGTCTGGAAAAAGTTCTCTGCCAAGCATAACGACGTGGAACTCATGTACGTGGGTTACGGCTGGTACCTGGAAGAAATCAAGAAATTCTTCGAAGGCGACAACAGTGTCCACTTTGCAGGCGAACAGGGCGGCGAAACTCTCGCAAGCCTTTACGCCGATTCCGACTTTTTCTTGTTTCCCAGCATCACCGACACCTTCGGAAACGTGGTCGTCGAAGCCATGTCTACAGGCACGCCCGCCATCGTAAGCGATTACGGCGGCCCCCACGACATCGTCATGGACGAAGCCGCAGGGCGCATTTTGCCCATTGACGAAGACGCCTGGCTGAACGCTCTGGAAGAATGCCGCAAACTGTACCTGGAACAGCCCGAAACCTACGCTAAAATGCGCAAGGTCGCCCATGAGCGCAGTCTCAAGTACACCATGGAATCTTCCACTAAGGCTCAGTTTGAATTCTTCAAAAAGCTGAAGCGCGAAGCCTACGGAATGTAATGGACAACGCCTTCCTTAAGCGCCTGCGCGAATGGTTCAAGAAAAACGCTGCGGAACTTCCGTGGCGTTTAGCTGACTTGGACGCTCCGCGTGACGCCTATGCGGTCTGGATTAGCGAAACCATGCTACAACAGACTCAGGTTTCCACCGTTCGCGATTATTTCGTGAGATGGATGAAGCGTTTCCCAGATATTCAAATCCTCGCCGAAGCATCCGAAGAAGAAGTTTTCAAGTACTGGCAGGGTTTGGGCTATTACAGCCGCGCAAGAAACATTCTGAAAACCGCAAAAATCGTCGCAGAAAGCAAGGAACTACCCCGCACCCGCAAGGAACTTGAAACTTTGCCGGGAATCGGGGCGTACACCGCAGGCGCCATTTTAAGCCTTGCCTACCACCAGCGGGAAGCCATTCTAGACGGCAACCTGGTACGCATTTTTTCGCGACTTTACGCCCTCGATTTCTTGCCGACGGATTCCAAAGAGGCGCTAAAAACCTACTGGGATTACGCCCGCGAAATCGCGGACAGTCCCAAAGCATACGTGCATAACGAAGCCCTCATGGAACTGGGCCGCACCGTTTGCAAAATCAAGAATCCCGACTGCGAAAACTGCCCCTTCCAGGGCGCCTGCAAGGCCTGTGCCGAAAACCGCACCGCCGAATTTCCGCCCAGCAAAAAACACATTCAAAAAGATTGGCACGGCACCGTCCTCGTTATCGAAAGCGCGGACCACAAGATTTTAGCGGTTCACGGTGGTCAAAAATTTTTCAAGAACCAGTTTACTCTGCCCCACTTTGAATTGCCACGCAACGCGACTGCAGGCCTGCCCGCCCCGGCAGAAGCCTACATTGACGCAGACCAAGTTATAGGCGTACAAAGCATCGGAAGCTTCAGGCACAACATCACCATCCATAAAATCGAATGCGATGTCCTGCATATTCAATTAAGCAAAAAAGCGCCCGCCAACAAGGCGAGCGAAATTCAATGGGTCAAGCGCAACCTTGCCCAGGAATTTTTCGCAAATAGCTTCTGCTTGAAGGCTCTCGCCCTTCTAAAAGCTTAGAAAGTTTTCTTCGCCTGGCAAATGAAGCGAATGCGATCATAGCCACCATTCACCGTTTCTACGTCTTCATCGGCAAGGACATGCAACAAAGTGCCGGTCAAAGTGATTCCGTACTTGGGGAACATCTGCGAAAAAGAAGCATCCCAAACCCAGTCACCCTTGACCACCATGGGATCAGAGAATCTCAGATTCCACCGGGCATCGCTTCTGTAACGCAAAGAATGGGAAATCTTGAAGGTCTTATTCAAGAGCCAGTCGCCCATAAAGCCCGAATAGAACTCGACAGGCATCACCTCGGCCTGGTTCACAGGGCCATCAATATGTTCAAAGCCAGTCATGGCAGTAAACTTGAACATGTCGCCATACCAGGTATTTAGCCACATCTCAGCAGTCAAGCCCTTAATCCAATGATTAATACGCGAAACATCGCCATAGCGGAATTTCATTCCATTCTTTTCATCCACTTCGTAGGCATCCACATCAAAGGTTTCGGCACCATGCTCAGCCCAGAAACTGCCACGGCCACCAATAGAGACTATACCGCCCAAGGTATCCACATAAGCGGCATAGGCCTGAACCAAATTCATCTGACCATCGGCAGTCAAATCAATTTCATGTCCGTCGAAGAATTCCTTGGTATCCGCAAGGGGATTCAGGCGGGAACCCGAAATATTCTTGACGCCAACCACGACGCCCATCTTTTCGGGAGCAGGGGCCAAGTATTCAACACTATCCTGAACTAGCCAATCCCTCTCATTTACACCGAAAGTGACATCAGCCGTTAAGCGCTGCACCGGCTGTACACGCAATTCCATAAACGGCCACGCCACTCTATCTTCTTCAAGTTCGGTGTAGACAGTTCCCTCGTCGTCTACGGCACGGAAAGCCATACCGGCAGAAATCTGGAACATTCCCTGTTGGCAATTCTTGCCACACTTGTAGTAAACAGAGCCGTTCAATTCTTTACGGGAACCTTCTTCTTTTTTAGGCTTGAACTGGTATTCTATATCCTCATAAGCCAGGGTTACAGACAGGTTGCCCACATCGGCACGTGCCTCTACACGGGGCTTGTAATGGGCAGGAATCCATCGGGAGCTTTCCGTGTAGAACCACAAATATTCTTCACCCGCCAACACCGAGGCGTTCACCAGGGAATTCGTATAGCCCAGGCCTCCGTAAGCCGAACTGAACATGGGCCAGTTTTCTCCAAAATGAGAATAATTTCCTTCTACTGCATCACGGCGATAGGTATACGCTCCGCTGCAAAAATGGTCATCTTGGAAAAGTCGCACCGTTGCCCAAAAGCCCATAAAGCTCGGAGAACGGAAGCCCCCTTCCAAAATAGGAGTCCTGTTGTCCGGCCTGTTAGACTCGGTAATAAAATCCTGATATATCAAGTCGCCCAGCTCGTTACCCGTTTTGACCCAAACCGAAGGTTCATAGGGAGTCCAGTCCGGAGTTCCCGACAGGCGATTAAACAGAAGGCGATTACGCAATTTCGCAGGAGTCCAAAGTTCGCTTTCAGAATGCACGCCGCCAGCGCCCATCACCCTATCGAAGGCGTATGTCGGGCCACCAATCAAAAAAGTTCCATCGGCACGGGTTTCATATTCCATACCGTCCATTTCTGCAGGAACTTGGGCAAAAGCAACCGCTCCCCACAACAAAGATATCAGGGCAAAATTCTTCATTACCAAAGCTTCCTTTCAATATACAGTCCCACATACAACATATCAGAACGCTTGGGCAAAGTCCAAATTTCTTCCCACATCATGTTAAAGCCAATGCGGTAATTTTCCAAATTCAAAATCTTCAAATTCAACCGGGCATACCAGCCAAATTCGGTTTCATTATCCCCCAGGGTTCCACCCGGTTTATTGTAAATCAAATCTTTCTTCACGCCATCATCTAAATCGGCGCGGGTCCAGTTGCAAGCAAAGCCGCCACCCAATCCGACCGGATGAATAATCGGGAAATTCCAATCCAAGCCCAACTTTCCCGATGCCTGGTGCACCCCATCATAAGGCACCGCTTTCGGGCGCGGTTCAAAGTAAGCATAATGGAACATCACGACGCCGTCTACATTTTTCCAATAAGAATAGCGGAAATTGAATCCGCCATAATAGGTGTTGTAAACCGCATCGATCAAATCACCGAAAGGATAAATTTCGCCGCCTTCGATTCCGATATAGGCCTTCGAAAACGCCACATCTTTTACATCCATCGGTTCACTTTGGGCAAACGCAGCCAGCGCTACACCCGCCACAAACAAAAAGATTTTCTTTAAATTCCCCATAAAAAACCTTTTATTATTTTCGGCGCAAAGCCTGAGCAAAGAATCCGTCAAAGCGAGAATCTTCGGTACCCGGGAGCACCGCATCGCCATGTTTTTCAAATTCGGGATTTTCTTTCACGAAACGATTCACAATCTTGGTAGTCTCTTCCGGATCCGGACTGCAAGTGGCATACACCAGAATTCCGCCCGGAACAAGCTTTGCCGAGGCGGCCTGCAAAATCGCATACTGCAACTCGGCCAGTTCCTTGATTGATTCCTGCGTAATGCGGTAAACCGATTCCGGACGGCGGGCAATCACGCCCATGTTGCTGCAGGGCACGTCGAGCAATATCCTGTCAAAGGGGGAAGTCTCCCCCTCGCTCGCACGAGTCCGTTGCTCGCTACCCCTTCTAGCGGGAGAGCCCGCAACGCCCCCAAGTACATCAAGGCATTCAACGCGCACGTTCGTAAGTCCAAGGCGGTCCACAAGGTCATGCATCTTGAGCACGCGAGCCTCGGACACATCGCTTGCAAGAATATCGAGGGAAGAATCCATTTCGGCCATAAGGGCTGCCTTGCCGCCAGGAGCCGCACACGCGTCCCAAACCTTAAGGCCAGGCTTCAAATCCAGAAGCTTCACGACTTCGTAAGCAGACGGATTCTGCATACTGAATTCGCCTTTCGCAAAAGAATCCGATTCTAGAATCAATTTAAGCTTTGCATCAGCGGGCACTTGAATGTAGCGGTCATAAAGGATGCTTGCACCCGTGATTCCAAGCTTCTGCGAGAGCACCGGAGCCGACGTCTTTTGCAGATTCACGCGAATCCATTCTGCGGGGCGCGTAAGCGTCGCCTTGGCGAGCGCTTCGGCGCGTGTACTGCCATAAATATCGAACCACCTGCGCACCAGCCATTCGGGCACCGAATTCTCGATGGACACGCGCCGCACCTTTTGAGGTGGGAGCGCCGGCAGTCCGGACCTGTGCGCGGCATGCAGCACGGCATTCACCAGCCGCGCGGAACCTTCTTGAAGGTTCGCCGCCTTCGCCAGCTCAACGCTTGTAGAAACGGCGGCATGGTCCGGGATTTCCATAAAGAACATCTGGAAAAGTCCCATCTCAAGTACCGTCGCTACTTCAAGCGAAGGCATTTTCTTTACGAGAGTTTTTAAAAAGTATAGCAGATACAAATGCCTACGGCATACGCCCAAGGCAAGTTCCATCGCAAAAGGCGAAAGTCCGCTTTCCTTGATAAAGCTACCGTCCTTCTGCCAAAGCACAAGGACGCGGAATGCATCCATTCTCTCTTTCAGCGATTCATCTAGCAAAAGCAAAGTCCTTCACGCTTCTGGATTCCGC
>JAFXLS010000008.1 GCA_017530965.1 Fibrobacter sp. | reverse complement strand
GTGCTCGGCACTCACGTGCAGCAGCAGGGTAGCTTCGTTTCGAACGAACTCCTCCGCTTCGACTTCAGCCACTTCAACGCGATGACTGCCGAAGAAATTCAGAAGGTGGAAGACATCGTGAACGCGAAGGTCATGGAATGCCTGCCGGTCAACACTCAGGTGATGGGGGTTGATGAAGCTAAGGCAAGCGGTGCCATGGCATTGTTCGGCGAAAAGTACGGCGACGAAGTCCGTGTGGTGAAGATGGGCTGTGCCAACGAAGAATTCTCCAAGGAACTCTGCGGTGGCTTGCATGTGCAGAACACCGGTAACATCGGCCTCGTGAAGATTGTTTCTGAATCTAGCGTGTCCGCTGGCGTGCGCCGTATCGAAGCCGTCTCTGGCCGTGGCGCCTTGAGCCTCCTCCGCGCCGGTACGCAGATTTTGACGGCCCTCCGCGAACAGCTCCGTTGCAAGGATGCCGAAGTTCTCGACCGCATTCAGCAGAGCTTTGCCAAGACGCAGAACCTCGAAAAGAGCCTGCAGTCCGTGAAGCTCGAACTTGCAACGCTTGCCGCTGCCGAACTCTTGAACGGCGGTATCAACGTGGCTGGCGTGAACCTCTACGTTCGCGAACTTTCCATCCCGGATGAAAAGTACAAGAACTTGCTCGACGGCGTTCAGAACAAACTCGCAACCGATTCCGTGGCGGTGATTGCCAATAAGGATAACGGTTCTGGCAGTATCGCCGTGTTGGTTGGCAAGGATGTGCAGGCCAAGGGCATCAAGGCTGGCGACCTCGTCAAGGATCTCGCCGCTGCTTGCGGTGGCCGCGGCGGTGGACGTCCGGACCGCGCTCAGGCTGGTACCAAGGAAGTCGACAAGATTGCCGGTGCCATCGCCAACGCCAACAACTGGATCCGCGCGAAACTGACCGCTCAGCCCTAAGTTCAAAAAAGAACCTGTGATTGGGCTTCGCTCTCGCCACCACGACTTGTTAATACAAGTCGCTTGTGGCTCACGGTCGGCGCATAACCACTTTGGCAAAATCATTTAAAAAGGCTGTGGTAAATCGCAGCCTTTTTTGTATACATCGTGCTAAAGCCTAGAATAAATTGTATAATTTAAACTGAAGGCGTACGATGGAACCGCTTTTTAATCTACAGAGTATTTGTGTTACAAACGCAATTGGTATTGTCCTAATTGCGGTCATGATTGTCTGTAACCTGTGGCGTTTCCAGACCCGTAGCCGGGCCGACAAAAACTTGATGGCGATGATGTTCCTCGCCTTGACCAGTTGCATTGCTGATCCGTTTTCCTATGCGATGAAAGGTTTGCCCGGAATGCTCCCTAGGGTTGCGGTCTATGCTACCAGTACATGGCTGTTTGCGGCGAATATGCTTGCTGTCTATTTCTGGGTGCGCTTCTTGGCGTTTTACTTGAATGGGGGCATGCGTCGGAGTTCCAGAATAGCGTTGAATGCGGTTGCCTTTGTGGGACTTGCCTTGCTGGTGGTGAATTTCTTTAAGCCCATCGTATTCTATATCGATGAAAATAACCTTTATACCCGCTCTGATTTGTATGCCTTTTACCTTGTGGTAGACTACATGCTGGTCATCAACAGTTTGGTGATTTATTTTAAGGCTAAAGCGAAAGGCGGAGTTCTTAAGTTTTTCCCTATTTGGGTTTATATCGTTCCAATTTTTATGGGTGGAATCGTACAGTCCCTGTTTTATGGCATTTCGGTTATACCCACCAGTATCGCTATTTCCATTGCGGGCGTGCTGGCCAGCTTGCAGAACGAGATGATATATCATGATCAGTTGACGGGGTTGTTCAATCGTTCCTACATGCATTATTTGCTGAAAAAATATACCAAGCGTCCCAAGCTTAACATTACGGGCATCATGATTGACTTGAACGGTTTCAAGCATATTAACGACGAATTCGGACATTCCGTGGGTGACGATGCCTTGGTGGTTTCTGGTCGTATGATTAAGTCTGCTGTCGGTGATGCGGGCTGCGTTGTCCGCTATGCGGGCGATGAATTTATAGTCCTTCTAAACACTCAAGACGATGAGGCTGTCGAAAATTACGTTGCCAAGATTAGAAGGCATTTCAAAAGATTCAATGAAGAAAAAAAGGCTCCGTACTTTCTGTCGGTTTCAATTGGCACTCACAAGTTCAACGTGAAAACAGAAAGTGAAGATACCTTTGTGAACATCATCGATTCCCGAATGTACGAGGACAAAAAGGCTTTTTACGCAACTCATGCGGGAATGGATCGCCGCAAGCGATAAAAAAAGCTGCGAAATAAATCGCAGCTCGTTTTGTATGAAATCAATGTTTTTTACTTAATGGTGATTTTTTGCATTAGGCTCTTGGGGCCTTCTTGCATGCGGACTACGTAGAGACCTTTAGAAACGCCTTGCAGTTCTACGGAGCCCTTCACGTTTCTTGCGCTGAATGCCGGGCGGCCCTGTATATCGAATACATCAATTCTGGCGGCGGTGGCGCCTGCAATAGAGAGTGTGCGGCCAACGAGATTCATGGAAAGTTTGGTGGATTTAGCCGAGGACTTGATGGCCTCTGGGTTGAATAAAGATTCCGGATAGGGCGACTTCACTTCGGATGCCGGGTGCGCCTTGAGGCTGACCATGATGCTGTCGAAGGCGGGCTTCGGCTTGTATTGCTTGTCGTACAGGAGCCCCTGTGTCTTGCCTTGCTGATCGTCAAGCCAGCTGTGCGCATCGGTCAATCCCCAAATCACGAATTCGCCCATGTTTGGTTCTTCGAGGAAAACGTCCATGAATTGGCGATATAAATGCCCTTGTTTTGCGTAGTCGTCTGCCCCGAGCTGGTCGGCGGAGCCTTTCGGAAATCCGATATCCAGTTCTGTGATGTTCAAGGTGACGCCCAATTCGGCGAGGGCCTTTGCTAAGGCGCGAACATTTTGCGGAGTTGTCTCGTGCGAGATTTCAATATGCGTCTGCGTGCCCACGCAAGTGATAGGAATGCCGTTTTCTTTCCAACGTTTGACCTGTTCCACGACAAAGCTTGCCTTGGATTTTTCGCGCAGGCCCCATTCGAGGGAGTAATCATTGTAACAGAGTTCCGCATCCGGGTCGGCGGCGTGTGCCCAGACGAATGCGGAGTCCAGAAATTCAGGACCGATGCCTTCGTACCATACGGAGTTTGTGGAACGCCAACCGGCGTCGTATTCGTCATTCACGGCTTCGTTCACCACATCCCATTCGGCGACCTTTCCCTTCCAGTGGCCGACAACGCTGTCAATGTGATTCTTAAGCACGCTGAGGAGCTTTTCCTTTTGTCCGCTGTAGTTGCTTACCCAGCTGGCAACCTGGCTGTGCCAGGCGAGTGCATGGCCACGAACGCGTAAGCCGTTGGCCTGGGCGTATTCGACCATCTTGTCGCCCTTGGTGTAGTTGAACTTGTTTTCGCTGGGCTCGGTGGCGTCGAACTTCATTTCGTTTTCGGCCACAACCACGTTGAACTGGGTCTTGTGAATTTCTTCGAATTCCGGTTCGATAGCGTCGTTGAACCATTCGCTATTCAGAATGGTGCCGATAAAGCGCCCGCGTTCTTTGGCGAGGTCTCGAATAGTTTCGTCGGCAAAGGCGCTGGAAAATCCTGCGCCGATAAGAGTTGCGCTCAATACAATGCGCGAAAAAGACAGAGTGTGTTTCATATATGCCTCTATCATCCCATTACACCGTCGCTAAAGATAACAAAAAGGGCTAGGGTGTCGATCCTAGTCCTTTCGGTTTGAGAGATTGTAGCAAAATTATTTGATGGAGATTCTTTGCATCAAGCTCTTGGAACCATCGCGGATGCGTACCACGTAGAGTCCATCTGCAACCTTCAAGTTGACAGAACCCTTTACGTTCTTTGCACTGAATACCGGACGGCCCTGCATATCGAACACTTCGACCTTGGCGTCGGTGGCGCCTGTAATAAAGAGTGTGCGGTCAGAGAGGTGCATCGAAAGGCTGCTCATATTGGCGAAGGTCTTGATTGCGTCGGTAGAATCGTTTGCAGTCGAGTCCTTCTTGGTGGAATCCTTACCGGCGGTGTCTTGAGGTGGTTCATATGTCTGGAGTCTCACCAGAATGCTGTCGAATGCCGGTTTTGGATTCAGGCTTTCGTCGTAGATTAGGCCTTGCTGCCTGTTCAGGCCGCCAAGCCAGCTCCATCTATCTGACACGCCCCAAATCAAGTAAGTATCCACATTCGGTTCTTCGAGTACGATGTCCAGGTATTGACGGAATGTCTGTCCCTGGCGTTCCAGGTCGCTCTTGCTGACATTGATGCCGCTCTTGAAGCCGATATCAAGTTCGGTGATTTTCAGCTTGACGTTCAGTTTTGCAAGTTCCTTGGCAAGGGAACGGAGACTGTCTGGCGAACCGATAAAATGCTTGTCGGTGGTGGTGTCTTCCACATGCGTCTGGGAACCTACGCAATGAATAGGAATGCCGTTTGCGACCCAACGCTTCACTTGCTCCAGCAAGAAGCCTGCCTTGGCCTTGGAATTGATACCCTGTTCCAGGTTGTAGTCGTTATAGCAGAGTTCCGCATCCGGGTCCACAGCGTGTGTCCAGACGAAGGCGGAATCAATGAATTCGGGACCGATACCTTGGTACCAGACTGAATAGGAACGCCATTGGGGTTCGTTGTTGCTGATGGCTTCGTTCACTACGTCCCATTCATCAATTTGGCCCTTCCAGTGCCCGACCACGTTCTCGATGTGGTTCTTGAGCACCTTGAGCAGTTTCTGCTTATCGTTCTTGTAGTTGTTTACCCAGTTCGGAACCTGGCTGTGCCAAGCGAGAGCATGGCCGCGGACGCGCATGCCGTTAGCCTTCGCGTATTTGACCATCTTGTCGCCGTTGCCGTAGCTGAATCGGCCTTCGCTGGGTTCGGTGGCGTCGAACTTCATCTCATTTTCAGCAACGACGATGTTGAACTGCGTCTTGTGAATTTGTTCGTAGTTTCCGGGAAGTCCGCCGTTGAACCACTGGGAATTTAGAATGGCTCCGACGTAGATGTTGTTTTTTTCTGCAAGTGACCTGAGGGTTTCATCTGCGGCAAAGGCGCTTGTGAGTCCCGTGCCGAGAAGGGTCGCGCATAATGCGAGACCCGCAATGGAATGATTGCTCATCATTACTTCTCCTTATTTTATCGCCCCACACGATCACTCATTTATAAAATAATCAAAAACAGCGTCGAAAGATGTAAACAAAGTGAAACTAAATGTTCCGTTTTTTTTAGTCTAACTTCAGCCCTGTAATCCTTTTTTCAAGTTCTGCGGCCTGTTTTGCGAGTTTTTCCTTGAATTCTTGCGTGGCGGGGGAGTTTTCGTCTTGAATTCGGTGGTTGGCCATTTTCAGGAACTTTTCCACTTTCGCGATGTTCTCGCGGGTGATGCTGTCGCAGTAGGTTTCGACCATGCGCTCGAAGATGTATTCTTCAGCGGTTTTGGACAAATGAATCATGTCGCTATCGTAAAAGCGATAGTCCCGCAGTTCGTCCATCACGATTTCGTAGCTCGGGAAATATTCGGCGGCAGTCTTTTCCAGCGCATTGTGAATGGCGAGTTGTAATGTTGCCTTGGAAAGGTTGTTGCCGTGGGCGCCGTCGCTCATGTGGCGCAGTGGCGATACGGTAAAGACGATGTGTGCGTGTGGATTCAGTTGGCGAATGCTTGCAATGGTTTCGCAGATGGCTTCGGTTGCCTCGTCTACCGAAATCATTCGGCGCGTGAACAGGTTCGGGTCTTGCCGGTGACAATTTGAAACAGGTTTGCCGCTGTCCTTTAAATAGTAGACGAACGCGGTGCCGAGCGTAATAAAGACGGCATCTGCCTTTCGCAGAAAATCCCGTGCCTGCGTTGTCGCGGCGTTCAGCTTGTCGACGCATTCCTCGCGGGCATGGGCCGAAAGTGAACTGTGCGCATCCCAGCAGTGCCAAAGTCCGTCGCAGCGTTCGTCCTTAAAGACATCGTTTTCTCCGAAAACTTTCCCGTCGGCAATAGCCTTGGTTTGACTCGCCAAAGAAACCGGGTTATAGACCGTGCCGAAGGGGTTCGCCATCACCTTGAATTTCCGTTTCGCGAACTGCGCGGAAATATTGTCCGCAAAGCACGATCCGAAAAATGCCAAACGGCTGTTGTAATCGATTTTGAAATCGGTGGCGGGAAGGTCTACTTTCGTACAGAAATTCATGCTACAAATTTAAATAGAAAAGCAACAAGGATTGGAAATGCCTAAGGGCGTTTCTGATTGAAGATGCACAATATTGCTTTTGTATGACTTTTATTGTGGAAAATCATTAATTTTTGTGTTAAAATTGCGAAAATGCTTGAAATTTTAAAAATTATTGAAAAATTTATTGTAAAAACTATTGATTTTTTGAAAATGATTGCTTATATTTAGGATGTACTTAACTTGGGCCGAGCTTTCGGGGGGTTAAGAGGAGGACAAATGAAAGATATACTTGAATATACGAGCTACCGTCAGTATATCGCGGACTACTACGCCGACAAAAAGGCGAAATCTGCGTTTACTTGGCCGGAGTTCGCTTCTGCGGCGGGGTTCTCTTCGCCGGTCTACCTAAAATATGTGAGCGAAGGGCGCTTCAACTTGAGCGACGCGGCCGTCGACCGTGTTGCCGCGGCGATGCACTTGATTGGTGGCGATCTCGAGTTTTTCCGAGAGATGGTTCGCTTTGACCACGCCAAGACGGACAAGGCCAAGAAGGAATCCTTCCAGAAGTTGATTGCGATGGCGGAAAGCCGCAAGGCGAAAGTCATTGAGGCGGATGCCTTCCGCTATTTTGATAGCTGGAAAAATCCGGTGCTCCGCGAACTCGCTCCTGCCATGCCGGGGGCCAAACCGCTGGCGCTTGCGAAAGCCTGCCGTCCTAAAATTTCCGCTGCCGAAGTAACCGAGTCGCTCAACTTTCTGACCAAGGCGAACATGCTGCAGAAAGATGCGGACGGCAATTACGTGCAGACCAATAGGTCCATAACGGCAGGGCCAATGGAGGTGACGCCTGCTGTTATTCGCGGGCTGCACCGTCAAATGGGCGAACTTGCGCTTGATACGATTGAGGGCGTGCCGCAAAATGAACGGATTTTTTCGGGGGTGACTTTGGGCATTACGCAAAGTGCCTACGATGAAATCGTCAAAGAAATCGATGCGTTCCGCAAGCGCGTTATTGAAATTGCCACTAAGGAAACTGAAACGGATGAGGTGTACCGCCTGAACATCCAGTTCTTCCCCATGACAAATAAAAATGGTTCAAAAAAGGGTTAGGAGGATACCATGAATTACACAAAAATAGCTGGACAGTTTGTCTGCAAAATGGCGATGCCGCTCGCCTTGATGTTCGCGGCCTGCTCTACTGAAGATGGGAACGCCGTTTCAAAGGTAGATGGTACCCCGGGAACGGAGATGGGTGGCGCTTCTGATGAACCTAGAATCGTTGCGTACGAAAAAATCTCTTTGAGTGCCAGGGCTTATTATGCGCCTGCAGGTAATGAGGCCGGTTCGTCAGAAGATGTTTCTGTTTCTGTTCCAACGAATGTGTTCTTCGATGGAGGGCAGATCATTCTGACGGAACTGGATACGGTGACGCTTGAACCATTGGATGATTCCACGATTACGGAGTCCTTTAAGGGCGACGTCATAGATTCGCTCACAGGAGAAAGGGTTCCTGGTGACGACGGAATGGCCAGTTTTGATAGTGTTTCGCTGAGGAGTCCGATTGTCTTGTTGGAAGCTGTATCGGGTGAAGTATCGCTGAGTGCGATTGTGGATATCCGGGATGCAAATACCTTTGTGATTGATGGATTGAGTCATTTGGCGACCTATCGCATACGGAAGCTGGCTGAATCTGGAATGTCGTTTGTGGCGGCGAAGGCCCAGGCTGAAACTGAAGTTGCAAATGCGCTAGGTTTTGGCTCGCAAAATCCGTTCGTGGAGGAAAGCTTGATGAATTCCTCGAATGTAGCTGTGTGGCGTAAGGCGTTTAATGAACTGGTCGCGTATGATTTGCTGCAGCATTTGAAAGTGGAACTTGGCGAGTCCGGATCGTTGGCGGACTTGTCGGAAGATTCGAAAAAATCTCTGACGGATGCTGTAGAGAGAACGCACTATTGGAGATTGTTGAACGTTTCGCAAAAGGCCCTTGAAATGAGGGATGAGGCTTTTTATCAGGAGTGCATGCAATTTAAGGCTTATTATGCGAACCTGTTGGCAAGTGTTTTCGGTGTAGGACAATGCTTGTCTGAAAACGAGGGGGCGTTTGCCGATGTTCAGGGTGAACTCTTTGAACTGAAGTGCGTGTCCGGTTCCTGGGAATTTGTGTATCGCGAAACGAGCCGGTTGAATATTACCCATACGTTTGGGACGATGATTGATTCCCGTGATAACGAGGAATATAAAACGGTGACTATTGATTTGGGAGGAACTTCGCAGACATGGATGGCGGAAAACTTAAGGTATGTTGCGGAAAATTCCGGCTGCTTTAGGGGCGATTCGTTGTACTGCTCTGTATACGGTCGGTTGTATTCTCCGTTGGTTGGTTTGGATTCGTCTTACCGAAAGTATACGACTAAAGAAGGGTGCGTTGATGTTAAAGCTCTTGAGTACTTGAATGAAAGTTTGTCGGACGATACATTGTACTGGCGGGGTAGGGCAGAAGAAGATTGTGATGAAATTTTTGAATATGGCGATTATCGCGACGATGGTGATAATGTGCTTTGGGACAGGGTGATTGATTCGCTCGAGGCTATAAATTTTGAGGTGTGTCCGGAAGGTTGGCGCATGCCGAAGTATGAAGACTGGAATGCTTTGCTTAGTTATCTTGATGGTCTTGGACAAGGCCCGGCATTGACCCTGTTGTTGGCGAATTATGGAAATCCTACGGGATTCGGCTTGGATCTTCTGGCAGAAATTCGTGGTGAAAAAGGTCTATTTTTGTTTAGTGTTAAGGGCGTGGGTGAGTATCTGTTTGAACCGGTGGTGACGCCTGAAGAAATCCGTGGAAATGCAGCGGGTGATGTCGTGGGAGCTCTTGCAACTCAAACTTCTAGCCGTAGGAAGGGGGCAAATATGTATTTTGAGGCGCTAGTGCTTGGTTACGACTTGCCTGGCTCTGGCTTTGTCCGCTGCATCAAAGACGAATAGCGAATTTGGGTGCTAGGCCTGTTCGAAGGACCGGTTAGGAGGATTCGGTTGGGGGAGAACAGGCCGAGAACGAGAAGGAGGGCCTCTAGCCCTCCTTCTTCATTTTTTTTATGGCATGGAAGGAAAAATATTGTATCTTTATGATATCTTGCGGAATAGACGCAAGAAAAGGAATTGTATGAAACCTGGGAAGACTGAACTTCGTCTGAATGCTGAAATCGAAAAACGCGGTGCGCTTTTTGCCGTACTGCTGGACCCCGATACATCGGACGAAGCTGCCTTTGTGAAGGCTGGCGCGATGGCCGCTGAAAACGGTGCCGACCTTTTGCTGGTGGGCGGTTCTTACCTGGGTAACTTTACGCTGCCCAAGCAGGTGGCTGCCCTCAAGGCCAATGTGGACCTGCCGGTGGTGCTGTTCCCGGGTGGTGCGTCTCAGGTGGTGCCTGGTTTCGATGCGATGCTTTTTATGACGCTCGTGAGTGGTCGCAATCCGAACTACCTGATTGATGAACAGGTGCGTGGCGGTGCGCTCGTGCGTGCATTGAATATGGAAGCGATTCCGACGGCCTACCAGCTGATTAACAGTGGCAAGCGTACCACGGTCGAATACATTAGCGGTACCATGCCTGTGCCTGCCAACAAGCCGAAACTCAGCATGGTGAACTCCATTGCTGCCGAACTCATGGGCATGCGCTACGTGTACCTCGAAGCCGGAAGCGGAGCCGAGGAACCCGTGCCTGTGGAACACATCGCCTACACTCGCAAGGCGACCGAGATGACTATCATTACCGGCGGTGGAATCAAGGACCCGCAAACAGCAGCAGTTCGTGTGGCCGCAGGCGCGAACATCATTGTGACCGGAACTCTCTGGGAAAAGGTCGAAGATCCGAAGCTGTTGGCTGAATTTGCCGCCGCCATCCATACCAAAGGCTAAAGAACTTCGTAATACTTTGTTGGTCCCGGCCTCATTTGTCATGCCCGTGTAAGCGGGCATTTCCTTTTTTTTAGGCTTTTTTGGGGGAGAGCCTTTTCCTTTACTTAAATAATTGTGTATTTTTCATTCAAAAAGGATGCACCGTCTTGGTGCAGTTTTGAGGTATCTATGAAAAAACTCGTGATTGTGACTTATGTGCTCCGTGCGTTGGGCTTTGTGCTGGTGCTTTTGATGCTTTTTGGGCACAGCATTGTCTTGAATTTGTTCCCCGGGCTCGAGGGCCGTTCGATCAATCCGATATTCTATACGGGCGTGGCCTGCTACGCCGTAGGTGCAATTATCCATTTCTTTATCAAGAAGCAGGAAAGGGAAGAACGCCGCAAGAGGGAAATCGAAGATGCCGAGGAACGCGCTTTTGGTAAAAAGTCCGACGATTCGGACAAGTGATTGGGTTGTTTATGATTAAGATTGAACATTTGCATAAGACGTACCGCAGCGGCTTCTTGATGAAGCCGAAGCTTGCGCTTAAAGATGTGAGTTTTAGTGTAGAACCGGGACAGGTGTATGGCTTTATCGGGCCGAACGGCGCGGGCAAGTCTACGACTATCAAGGTGCTTACGGGGCTTTTGAATTTTGATTCGGGCAAGGTTCTGGTGAACGGGATTTCTCCGCGTAATGTGAAGAGCCGCCAGTTTATCGGTTACTCTCCGGAACAGCCTTATTTTTATGATTACCTCACGGGCCGCGAACTATTGAAGTTCTACGGTAAGCTGGTGGGACTAACAGGTGCAGAACTCGACAAGCGCATCGACTGGTCTCTGGAACTTTTGCATGCGAACAAGGACTGGATCGACCGCCGCTTGCGTTCGTACTCCAAGGGCATGATGCAGCGTGTGGGCATTGCCCAGGCGATTCTCGGCAAGCCGAAGCTTTTGATTCTCGATGAACCCATGAGCGGTCTTGATCCGATGGGCCGCCGCGACGTGCGCGAAGCCATTATGGAACTGAACCGCACGGGAGTGACTATTTTCTACTCGAGCCACTTGCTCAGCGATGTGGAATCGATCAGCCATAAGGTGGCGATGATTGTGGACGGCAAGATCGTGCGCGAAGGAACCGTAGACGAGATTACGGAATCTTGCGGCGTGGAATACCACGTGCGTACCCGCGAAGCGATTCCGCAGGTGGAACTGCCCGAGGGTGTAACCCCCGCTGGCCATCCGCAGGAATGTGTGTGCGCCGACGATGCCGCCCGCGACCGCCTGTTGCGTTACTGTTTGGACAAGGGCGTTGCTGTGGAACGTATGGACCATAAGCGCCCGAGTCTCGAAGACATTTTGACAGAGGAGATTGCCCGTGCAGACGCTTAAGCATATCGGCATCATTGCCCTCAATACATTCCGCGAATCCATTCGCGACAAGATTCTCTATAACATTGGCTTTTTGGCAATTGCGCTCACCTTGTTTAGCATTGTGCTTGGCGAATGGTCGGTGTTCGACCGCGCTTACGTGATCAAGTCGACTACGCTTTCGGTGATGAGCCTTTCGGGCCTGTTGATTTCTATTTTCGTGGGCATCAGCCTGGTGCAAAAGGAAATTCAGCGCCGTACGGTGCTTACGCTTTTGTCGAAGCCCATTAGCCGCGCCTCGTTCATTGTGGGCAAGTACTTTGGCTTGCTTGCGGTGGTGGCGGTACACCTGATGCTTCTGACAGCCATCTACTACGTGATGCTATTCCTGACGGGCTCTGCCCCCACACTTAGCCTGCTTACGGCCATCTACTTGATTTTCTGCGAGATGGCGGTGGTGATTGCGGTGGCGCTTCTGTTCAGTAGCTTCAGCAGCACGGTGCTTAGTGCGCTGTTTACGCTGGGTGTCTACTTTGCGGGCCACTTGAGCGATCAGCTCTTGGAACAGGTTCGTTTTGCGACGCGCATGGGTGAACTCAACGGTTCTTCTAGCCTGGTGTTCCAGAAGGCCGCCGAAGTGATTCATGCCGTTTTCCCGGGGCTGTACCGCTACAATGTGACGAGCTATGTGGTACATGGCGTGGCACTCCCTGATATGTACGTATTCTGGAATAGTATTTATGCGCTTGGCTACATCGGCTTGTTCCTTGCGATTGCAAGCTGGTGGTTTAGCCGGAGGGATTTCCTATGAGAAACCAATATATGGCGAAAGTCCTTGTGCATAACAAGGTTGTTACTGAGGCTCAGGTTAAAGCTCACTGGGGTGAAATCACCGACAAGAAAGATATTGGTCAGGTGCTTGTGGATGCAGGGATTCTCCCGCCCCCGATGTACATCAAGGTTCTGGCCTTTGTCAAAAATTTAGAGGCGAAGAATGCGGCTGAAGGTGGCGCTGCTCCGGCGAATACGACGGGCTCGGCGTCTACATCGGCTACTGCCGCTAATGCTGCCGCAGCTACGCCGAAACCATCTGCCGCGCGCTTTGAGGCTCCGCCGGCATCGTCGGCTCCAGTGGCTCCTGCTCCGCAGTCCGCACAGTCTGAAGGCCTGCAGATCGAAGGCAACAGCAGCTTGTACGGTGAAGTCTCGACGTCGAATGTAGAAGTCGAAGCGGTGGCCGGCCTGGAATCGACGAGCATCAGCACGGTGCAGGTGCAGGCAGAAACGGAAGAGGAATCTTCCGAAGAAGAATCCGAAAAATTGCCGAGCCGCTTTGCCATCTTGACAGGCGAAGGAACTCCGGTCGAGGCGCCCGAAAAGATTCGCCCGATGACGAGCATTTCGCAGATGATTGCGTTTGCCCGTAAGTTCGGTGCAACCGATATTTACCTGTATGCGGACCGTCCGGTGGTTATGCGTCAGTCGGGGGCACTTTTCGTAGCCTCGGATGATGTGCTGGATTTGTCGCGTATCAATGAACGTTTGGATGAAGCATCCAAGGGATTTTCGGACGGCTATAAGATTGTTGTTGGCAAGAACTTTAGCAAGACTATCGGTCTTGCTGGCGTCGGCCGCGCTCGTATCACGGTTACATGGAATGGCACAAATCCTAGTGTGTCCATTCGTGTGATTCCCCAGGAATCCACCACTCTTGAAAACCTGTACCTGCCTACGTTCTGTAACCAGTTTACAGAACTGAACAGTGGGCTTGTGCTTGTGGCGGGTCCTGCCGCAAGCGGTCGCTCTACGACGATTTCGACTTTCGCCGAAACCATTGCGGCCAATCGCGATGTTTATATCCAGACGGTTGAAAAGCCCATTGAACGAGTGCTCCAGAATCCGCGCGGTGCTATTGCCCAGCGAGAAGTAGGCTTGCATGTACGTTCGGGTGTCGAAGGCATTGAACTTGCCATGCAGAGTGGCGCCGACGTGATCCTGTTCGATTACCTTGAAAATATGGATGAACTTTCTATGCTGTTACGAGCCTCCAACGCGGGCGCCTTGGTGTTTGCGGTGACGGCGGGCAACAATATTCACGCCCTGCTTTCTCGCTTGCTTTCATCGGTATCAACAGAAAAACGTACGGCCTTTGCTAATTCCCTGGCTGAACAGCTCAAGGGAATTATCGTGCAGCACCTGATTCCTATTGTACAGAATCAGGGCCAGGTGCTTGCTGTGGAAGCAGCGAAGATGAATTCTACCATGGCCAACATGCTCCGCCGCGGTGAAATATCTCAGCTTTCTGCATCGATTAGCAGTCAAAAGGATCAGGGCATTTCGCTGGACGATTCCCTGCAGAAGTGCGTGGAATCGGGTTATATCGAGGGTGTGGAAGCGTGGAAACGCGCTTGCGATAGCCGTCGCTTTGCGGCATACCGCTCTCAGAATTAAGGGGATATTATGGCTACAGAAATTGAATCTTTGCTGGAATATACGCTTAACGTTGGCGCTTCTGAATTGGTCATTACTGAGGGGGCGGCTTCTGCGGTGCGTTTGGCGGGTAAGGTTTGTGCCATTCCCGATGCCCCTGCTGTAGAAACTGGTTCTCTTCGCAACTTCTTGAATTCCATGGAAGGCGAATCGGGAACGATTATGGGTGGCCCCTGGTGTGGCTCCAAGTGGCGAGTCCATTACAACCGTACTGCTTTAGGTAGCTCTGCCATATTCCGCCCGGTACTTGATGAATGCCCCGATTTTACGGCGCTTGGTGTTCCCGAATCCATGATGAACCTGCTCGGAATCCGCTCGGGTCTGGTGGTCTTTAGCGGCCCTGCATGTAGCGGAAAAACAACGACTGCGACTGCCTACGTGTCGGCCCTTTGCCAGTCGGGCATTATGCGTGTGAGTCTGTTGGATCCTGATGCCGAAATGCCTGTAAAGCAAGGCGATAGTTTGGTGCTTGAAAATTCTACGGGAACCATTCCTGAAAAAATGGAACAGGCGCTCCGCAGTGGAATTGACCTGATATGGTTGGGCAATTTCGAGGGACAGTCCCTGATACCCGTACTTCGCGCTGCCGAGGCGGGCGCCCTTGTGGTGCTTACCGTAACGGCGGGTAATGCGGTAGGTGCTCTTGATGCGTTGCTTTCGTCGGAATCCCTTGAAAACCGCGATATGGCATGCAACATGCTGGCTTCTGTATTGAAGGCCGTTGTGGTGCAGCGCTTGTTGCCGGGTGCCCAGGGTGTTGTTCCTGCTTGGGAAATCTTGTACGGAACCCAGAACGTGGCCTCTAAAATCCGCAGCGGTGAACATTACACCTTGCCATCGATTATTGCGGCCTCTGCCTCCGAAGGCATGATGCTTATGGATGATTGCCTTGCAGAACTTGTGAAGGCGGGTTATGTATCTTCTGAAGATGCGATCCGTGTGGTTTCGAATCCGGCTCGGTTAGGGTAACATTGTGCGAAATGCTGTAGGCAAATTGATGGCGACGGTTGCGCTATGCGTAACGTGGGCGTTCTCCAACGAAGCGGATTCCGTTTCGTTGCAGGAGGTACCTTCTCTTGATTTGCTGAAAGCTTCCGCTGATTCCATTGCCAAGGCCGATTCTGTGAATGCCCCGAAGGCACCAGATAGTTCTGTGTCGACGGTTCCCGCAGCTCCAACCAAGACTGTTCTTTATCTGGGTGGCGGCGAACGTTCTCCCTGGTTCCAGTTGGGAGTGCTTTACGGTATAGAGGAATATGGCATTCCTGTAGATTCTGTGGTGGCCACTTCCTGGGGAGCATGGATTGCATCCTTGTGGACTCGTGGTGTTCCGCTAGATGATATCCAGAAACTCATGCTGGATTCGGCCATTGTGGACTTTGTGGGCCATGATTTATCGGCCGTCGGAAGTGAACTAGGCTATAGGAAAACGGATTCATACGAGATACCGATTTCTGTATCGGGTATACCCACCATTAGAAGCCGCTTTGCTGTAATGATGGATACGTCTCGTTCTATCCGTACCGAAAAGAAATCCCTTACGCCGGATTCCATGCAGGTGGTGCGTGCCCTTGCAAGGCTCCGTTTCCAGGAGAGCCTTTATCGCCAGCGTCAAGAAATCCGCATTCCTTTTGCGGTGCAGTCTTGCGAATCGGGAAATCCCGTTGTCGTTGGCAATTCTGTTCCGGAGGTCATTGCCTCGCTTCCGCTTTGGGGAAATGATTCCGCAGGCTTGTCTGGCGAACTATGCCCCTATTACGCTATGCCTGTCGAAGACAATGCCCAGGAACTTTCGATTATCGTGGCGTCAGACCCGTTGCGCGCTCCCATTGTGGGCGATGAACGGACTCGCCTTATCAAACAGCATGCCGCCGAAATACTTGCCAGCCAGCCGGGAATAGTTGTAAGGGCTCATACGATTTTAGACACATCACGCTCGGTGTGGATTCAGTCCGGTTTTTCGTCTCTAGAAAAACAGCTTGCAGGTTTTAAAGTGCTGAATGGTCGCCGTGTTGACTATTCTGTCAATCGTAGTTCTGCAAAGCCCTGGTTCCGTTTTGAACCCACCTACAATACCCTTTCGTCAGAAGTTCAAAATACAGTGAAGGCGTATTGGGAAGATTCCGATACGGGATTGGTTGCTCCCAAGAATTTTGCTCTGGACATGTTGCAGAATCCGGCATATGACTCGCTAACTTTGGACATGCAGCCTAGTGGTAATGTTGCGGTGGAATCTGCCGTGCATCCAATGCTAGACCTGGCGGCAGGCGGATTTGGTTCCAATGCGTTCGGGCCCAACGCCTATGCCGAAGCGGCTGTTCATTATGTAGATCATGTTGAAATCGAATTGGTATTGGCCGGTTTCTGGGGTGGGTATTCTTACGGAGTTCGCCCGCGTTTGAACATTTCAAAGTTGTGGAACCGTCACTGGAATTTGCAATTTGGTTACGACTACTTAAAATTGGTTCCTTTAAAATCCTACAACAACGTGCATCGTTGGCTCCGGATTAAATCCGAAGAACGGAGCGATTTGACGATGAACCTTTTGTATACGATGGATAGCCGTCAACGTATTTCGGCGGAATTTATTTTTGGCTCCCGGTATTACGACCTGGATTCCGCCTATTATGGCGATCGCCCCATCAAGACATTTCCGGTATCGCCCATGTTGCATTACCGTTATTTGAATGGTGCTGATGACAATTGGTTTGCCAATGAGGGCTATGTTCTGAATGTGTGGGGTGGATTTGAATCCATCGGTTTCGATGATGGCATTCTTGATGTGGTGCCTATCTATTGGAAACTTTTGGCCGATGCACGCTACTCCATTTCGCCGGTTCCCTTTGTCACCTTGACTGCGGCAGCAGTGGGTGCCATTGAGCGTTATCACGATGAAGGTCACGGTTACGTTTCACCCAAGTCTTTCCAGAAAGCTCCCTTGGATGTGGCTTACCGTCTGCATGCTGCGGCAACGCCTTGGTCTACCGAATGGTATAATCCGGAGCTTTCTTCTCATGAGTATGCCATGTTGCGCTTGAATGGCGGAATTCATGGAAACTATCTGGGAGCCTGGATTTTCGGCGCCTATTACCATGATTTTGAAGACAGCCCCTATGCGGATCTTGATGTAGACAAATTCGTCTTTGAACCGGCCTTGCGATTCGCATACCGCTCGGTTACCGCTTATGCAGGAATCAGCCGTGTCGTGGATTACGGTACCTTTGGTGATTTGACTCACCTGAGCGAATATAATTACTTTATCCGCATCGGCAATTATAGCTTTTAACTATAAATCTTTATTCCAAATTAAATAGCGAGCGGCATCCAGGGCTTGACTTCGTTTACCGAAATCAGCTTGCCTTGGCGCTTGCGGCGAATGGCGGCTGCCGCGATCATGGCGCCGTTATCGGTGCTTAGGCTGCGTTCCGGAATGCAGAACATGATTCCGTGCTTGTCGCAGTAGTCCTGCAGGCGTGTGCGGAGCCATGCGTTTGCACTCACGCCACCGCCGACTACGAGTGTCTTCATCTTGGTCTTTTTGAGGGCGGTAATCGTCTTGGTTACGAGGCTATCGACAATGGCGTCTTCCAGGGAGGCGCAAATGTCGCCGATGTTCTTCTGGATGAATTCGGGGTCGTGAGTTTCGGTATAGCGGAGTACGGCCGTTTTTAATCCGCTGAAAGAAAATTCGCAGTTGTCGTGCACATGGAGGGCTCGCGGGAAGTCTACGAATTTGCGGTTGCCGTCTTTACCCAGGCGGCTGATAGTGGCGCCTGCTGGGTACTTGAGACCCAGTAGCTTGCCGCATTTGTCGAACGCTTCGCCGGCGGCATCGTCGCGGGTGCGGCCGATGCTTGTGTACTTGAATCCCGGTTCTTCCAACACCAGTTCCGTGTGTCCGCCCGAAACGGTAAGCGTCAGGAACGGCGGTTCAATTTCGGGGTGGGTGAGCCAGGCGGCGGCAAGGTGGCCTTCCAGGTGGTTCATGCCATAGGCCGGAATCTGCAAGTCGCGGGCCAGGCCCTTCGCAAAACTAGCACCTACAAGGAGCGGTCCCATAAGGCCCGGGCCCGTGGTGTAGGCAATGGCGTCGATATCCTTCAGTTCGATACCGGCTTCCTTGACGGCCGCTTCTGCAATGGGGGAAATCTTCTGCAAATGGGCGCGTGCCGCAATTTCAGGGACAACTCCTCCATAAAGGGCGTGTTCGTCAATTTGACTGTAAAGAGGGTTCGAAAGGACTTTTACAGGATCGTCTTGCAAAATGGCGCAGGCGGTTTCGTCGCAGCTGGATTCAATTCCTAGCCAAATCATGGTGCAACCTCTTCGAGGGAGTCCGCAGGAGCGGCCGGCTTGTCTTCTTTTTTCCGGAGCGTAACTTTTTCCGGCTTCAACTGAATTGCCTTGATTGCCATTTCTCGGTTGATGTGGGCCGGGAGCGTGAGCTTGACTGTCGGGGAAAGGCTGTCGGCATCTTCGATGGCGAAGCGGTTGAATTCCATTACCAGTTCAATGTTCTGGGCAGTAATGGAATCAAGTGCCTGTTCGCCGCCCGTGATTTCCACAGAAAGGCTCTTGGGCTCAAGAGAATAAATTTGTTTGTCGAAAAATCCGATGAGGCTCACGGGGATGCTGTCGTAGGTGCGACTTGCCATCTTTTGGATGTTCACCGAAATCTTCACCGAAGAATCGCTAGGCGAAACGAAGGCGGGTAGCATACTGAAGTCCAGCGGAATCGTAAATTCCTGGCTGTTGCGCAAGGTGTCGAAGAACGAGGAATCGGTGGGAATGTCGATAATGCGGGTCAGGGCATTACGGGCTCCGGACACGAGCAATTCTTCGGGAGACACTGCGGGTTCATCGGCAATTAGGTAGCCTTGCGCTGCTGTAAACGTGGCGACGGATTTAATGGGGACGTTTCTCGTAATGCGTGTGTCGATATCCAGGTCTACAAACAAAAGCTGGTTTTCGGGTTCCACAAAGTGGACATCCGGGAAACCTGCCGAAACGAAATTCTTGCTGTCCAGGTGTATGCGCTTGGCGCCTAGTTCTGCTTGCTGCAGGTCTACTACCATGGCGATAGTATTTTGCTTGGGATCGTTGACCAGGTTGTTTAAGCGAATCAAATCCCAGGACTTTCCTTCGACGGTAATGTGCAGGGAGTGGGGCGGCTTCGAGGCAATCGCCATTGTTTCGGGAAGTTTAACGAAGTTCAGCGGGACATTCACCGAAAGCTGGAAATCCTTTTGCGATATGACAAGGAACCAAAGGGCAATGCCAAATATCAGTGCGGTTATTTTTAGAACGATGTTTCCCATAGAACTCTCGAATGACTGTCTAAAATTTAGTTATAATTCACTTCGTGTTCGGACAACTTGGCTATTTAATATCGGAATCTTTTCGCGGAATGCGGCAACACCGTACGGTAATCCTTCCGTCCTTTGCCACCATATTCCTGTGTTCCTTGCTTTTATCAGCTTCGTTTACTGCTTTCGGGGCCGTCATGCGGGTTCTTTCCATGGAAAGGAACCTGTATGCCATCGAGGCCTTTTTGCCGGAATCGGTGGGTGAAGATTCCCTCAAGGTGATTCAGGACCGTCTGGAACATACCAAGTTTATCGATTCGGTGACCTTTGTCAGTGCTGATTCCGCCCTGGCGGATTTTCGCAAGCATTTTTCGGGGGAAATGCTGGACCTTGTGGAAGGTAACCCCATTCCGCCTTTTTTCCGGGTGACTCTTGCTGAAGCTAATAAAGATCCTGCTACCCTTGTGGAAGTAAAGAACAATCTTGCCCGCTTGGAATTTTTTGAAGAAGTGCAGGCCCCGGTACAGTGGGTCGAAAAAATTGCGGCTTGGAAGTTCCGTATGCTTTTCTGGCCAATCTGTGTCAGTGTGCTGCTTCTGTTCACCCTTTCCCTGATTATCTGTAATTCCGTAAGGCTATCTCTCCTTTCCCGTAGGCTTCTGGTAGAAAACATGAAGTATGCTGGCGGTAGCCATTTCTTTATTGAATTTCCCTTTGTGCTGCAGGGGGCTTTCCAAGGTGTTGTAGGTAGCGGCCTTGCTGTTATCTTGCTGGCGGTGGTTTTAGAGTCTGTAGCCGATGCGTTCCCCATTGTGGCGGTGAACCTGACAGGCCTTGGTTCTTGTCTTGCCTTAGTGGTCCTTCTGGTGACAGCTCTTTCGGGCTACTTCAGTTACCGTACGGTGCGCGGGTTCCTTTCGATCAAGCGCAATGAGCAGGATTAACGATGCGGCTTGTGGTGTTGCTTTTTTGCCTGTTGCTGGGGGTTGGCGCCGAAAACGCCTACGCTAAGCCTGCCGCAAAAAACACCAAGAGTGCGCCAGCGAAATCCGCCCCTGCCAAAAAGTCGACCAAGGCTACCACGAAGTCTGCATCCAAATCTTCTGCGACAAAAAAGACCGACGCCCAGATTAACGAGCAGAAAAACGCCCTAAAAAAATTGGAATCGGACTTGGCGAAAAAACGCCAGGAACTGGCTCTCCTTGAAACCGAAGAAAAGGGCGTTCTGAATACCATTTCCATTCTCGACCAGAACTTGAACCAGACCCGAACCTACCTCTCGGAACTCTCCAAGAGTGAACTCATGCTGGAACGGGCGCTTGTGCAGCTCTCGGAAGATATTGATTCCCTGGACCGCAAAATCGAGACCCGTCGGGACGCCATGAAAAGGCGAATCCGGACGCTCTACATTAGTGGTCGCAACAGCGAAGCCCGCGTTCTTTATGGTCTGCTCACGCAACAAGGTAATCCCGACCGACAGGTGTATTGGGTGCACCATATTCTGAATCAGGATCAGCAAGAAGTTGAAATGCTGCAACAACTGGTGCAAGAGCGTGACGAAAAGAAGCAAATGGAAATTGCCCATTTGGATGATCTTAAACAGATGCGTTCCAAGAAGGCCGCCGAAGAAAAGGGCCTCGTCTCGCAAATGAGCGGGCAGGAAAAAATGCTCATGTCCTTGAAGCATGACCAGAATATGCAACGCCGGGCCTTGAAGGAATTCGAGCAGAACCAGAAGACCATGCTGGCTCTTATCAAGAAATTGGAAGAAAAACGTAAAAAGGAAATCGAACAGGCCAAGAAAGACGAAGCTGCACGCAAGGCCAAGGAAAAAGCCGGTAAGGACAAAAAGAAAGACAAGAAGGCTCCGGCAAAGACGGTGGAGAAGCCCAAAGTTACTGTGGCCGAATCGGTAAAGGGTCCCAAGTGTACTCCGCTTAAGGGCGATGTCATTAGCAATTACGGCTTGCAGGAACATCCGGTGCTGCATATTATGACCCGTAATCTGGGTGTGGAAATTCGTGGAAAACGGGGCGCGGCCGTTCGTGCTGCCGCGGCTGGTACGGTGGTGATGGTGGCTGAAATCGATGGCCGCGGTCCCTCGGTCATTATTGAACATGAGGGCGGAACCTATTCCGTGTATGGTCACCTTGCATCAATCCGTGTGCAAGAGGGCAAAGAAGTGCGAAATTGCGAAGAAATTGGCGAAGTGGGCGATGTTGCCTCTCTAAATGGAATTAAATTGTACTTCCAAGTGAGCGAAGGTACACAAACCGTGGACCCCTTGCAGTGGTTGAAACAGAAATGATCGAATATACTTTACATGGTCCTGCGTCTCAAGAACGCGCCCGCATCCGGGTGATGTCTGCGTTACGCGAGAACCGTTTTCCCCAGGCGATTTTGATTGATGGGCCTGCGGGAATCGGGAAAAAATGGCTTGCAATGGAAATTGCCAAGGCGTTGCAGTGTACCGATCCGAATATGCGACCCTGCGGACATTGCTTTGGTTGCCGTATGGCAGAAGACAGTGGCGCCACCGATGGTTGGGTTGTCCCCATGGAAGCCGACGAGGCTCGCGCCCGCAGTTCCGATGACGTGGCTCCGGGCAGCAAGGCGAAAACCATTGAAGACTTTAAAAAGGCCTACATCGAAGAAATCCAGAAGAACCCTTACCGGGTGGATATCTTTTCGACGGGAGCCTATATTTCTGTAGACTTGATTCGCTCCATGACATCCAGCTTTGCCATGAAGGGCGACCGCATTCGTACCATTGTGATTGCCGAGGCAGACCGCATGAACGAATCGGCGGCCAATGCCTTCCTCAAGACTCTTGAAGATGTTCCGGCGAACACCTACTTTATCTTGACCACCAGCTCCCGCGAGAAGATGCTTCAGACCATTCGGTCCCGCTGTTTGGCATTGCATCTGCTGCCCCTTTCCGACGACGAAGTGCGGTCGGAAGTCCTTCGGGTTGCTGGTGAAGAATTCGACGAAACGTCCCTTACCGATGATGTGATTGGACTTGCTGTTGGCTCTCCGGGCAAGGCTCTCTACTATGCGGAACATGCCAAGTCCTGGTGTAAGTTGGCGTCTGACTTTGTGATCCATTCTTTGCGTGGGAACTACACCGAATTGTTCATGCAGCTAAAGGATACCACGCTGGACGAAGCCTATGATGCTAACCGCTTCTTGGAAGTCTTGTCGTTCTTGCTGGCGGACTTGCTCCGTGAACAGGCTGGGGCTCGTTTGCGAATGCCCGAAACTACTACGGCGGTAGGTCTTTCCAATTACCCGCGTGTCGATGCGACTGCTCTGGAGCTTGCCCTCGTGGCTGTTCAAGAAACAATGTCGCGAATTGAATCGAGACGTGTGTCTGCATCCATGTGCCTGCAGAATCTGTCCCTAAAACTTTTTGAGGGCTATAAATAAATGGCTGAGGTGCAGGACGGAATCTTGAACGAACATCTGGCTTCGGCAATGTCGAAAAGCCTGCGCATTCCCCATGTGGTGGCGCGTTTCTTGGTGTCTCGTGGAGTCCGTTCTGTGTCCGAAGCGCACCGCATGCTGTGCGGAAATGCTGGCGATGTATTGGATCCCTTCTTGATCAAGGGAATGGATGCTGCTGTTGCCTGGCTCTTGGATATTCGCGACAGGCACGAAAAAGTTTTTGTCTTTGGCGATTACGATCTGGATGGCATGTCCGCCGTAACGCTCATGACTCGCGCATTAGCCGAACTTGGCATGGAGTCGGATTGGAGACTTCCGAACCGCTTTGGTGATGGCTATGGTCTTTCGTCTTCGGCAGTAGAAGAAATGCATCAGGCGGGAGCCCGTTACGTAATTACGGTGGATACCGGTATTACGGCCAATGCCGAAATTGCGCTGGCCAAGCAGCTGGGAATGTCGGTGTTAGTCATTGACCACCACCAGCCTTCGGGCGATGGGCTTCCGGAATGCGATGTACTTTTGGATCCGCACCAAGAAGGTGATACCTACCCGAATCCTGAACTTTGCGGTGTCGGTGTTTCCTATAAGTTTATTTGCGCTTTGTACTCGAAACTTTCTATGCCGGAGCCTACCAAATTCCTGGATTTGGTTGCACTGGGAACGCTTGCAGATCTTGTCTCGATGACGCCTGAAAATCGCGCATTTACCAAGGCGGGGCTTAAATCCATTGAAAGCAGCCACTGGCCTGGCCTTCAGGAAATGTATAGCAACTTGATGAAGGGCCACGGCAGTGTGGGCGGCATCGATGTGATGTACAAGTTTGCTCCGCTGTTGAACGCTCCCGGTCGCATGGAACGTCCGGATCCGGCCCTTAAGCTTTTGCTCAGTCCGAACATGGCTACGGCTAATGCACTGATGGCCGAACTGCGCGAATGGAATAGTAAACGCAAGCAGAAGGAAGCTGAAATTACCGAGATGGCCCAGTCCCAGATGACAGCCATGTATGGCGAAAACTTGCCTACGGTGATTGTGGTGGCCGGTAACGATTGGCATGTGGGTGTCATTGGAATTGTGGCTGCAAAGCTGGCCCAGGAATATCACCGGCCCACGGCTGTGCTTTCGATACAGGGAGGAATGGCCCATGCTAGCGCCCGTGCGGTACCAGGTTTTAACTGGCACAAGGCCCTTTTTGATTCCCGTGAACTTTTTGATCGCTGGGGTGGCCATGCCAATGCGGCGGGCTTCTCGCTCCCAGCCGATAAAATCGACGAGCTTCGCCAGCGTCTGGAAGTATCTGCTGCAAGCCAGAACTATACCGGAACAGAAGAGTGCGAAGAAGAATCTGCACCTTGCTCCTATGACATCCGCATTTCATTGAACGAACTTGTGGTTGAAGCGGCCCAGTATATGTCTCCTCGCGATTACGGTGCTGGCAACGGGGCGAACAAGAACCAGCTGATTTCCATTCTGGATTTTATTGACTTGCTGGAACCTTTCAGTGGGAACTTCCCGTATCCCACCTTCCGTGCTGACAACGTCAAGGTGCACCGCCTTCGCGAACTCAAGGGCGGACATTTGCAGATGGATATTTCCCAGGCGGGGAGCCGCGTGTATCCGGCCATCGGCTTTGGACTTCGCAAGTTCAAGAGTCTGCTCAGCAAGCCCGTATCGGTAATCTTTGAACCCACCTGGAATTACTTTAACGATCGCAAATCCTTACAGCTTTGCGTCAAGGCCATAGAGCCCTATATTGAATCGAACCCGTAAACAACTAGGATGACAAATGCATAACTTGCCGATATATTTCTTGATTCTGGTTTTTGCGGTACTCATGTTCGCTCTTTCCAGGGTTCAGCTTTATACTCCAGTGATAAACACTGAATCTGATGTTCCTGTTCCGGTTGAATCGGAATGCTTTACGGGACGCATGGTCATGCCCTCCCTTGATGACATCTATGTGCTGGATAATTCTGCCGGTCGAGACATCGTCCAGTTCGAAAAGTTCTTGAAAGGCCGTGCGGCAGGCCTTCACTTTGCCTCTGCCGCCTACTTTAAGGCAAACCGCAAGAATGCACACAAGGATTCCAACGCCTTCATGGGAATCAAGCTCACGCTGGATTCTACGGGCTTGTTTATTCCCGAAATTCTTTTCACCAATGTGGAAGACGAAAATTTTAAAGGCCTGGTGCTTTCGCAAATCCAGACCTATTGGCGTTACCCCCGCAGCGTACAAGGAAAGTTCGTGGCGTGGGTTCCCTTTGTGTGGAAAACGGATTATTGATTCTTGAGAATCGCCAACAATTCGGCGGTTCTTTTTTCAATCAAGATAAAGGCTTCGAACATACGGGCTTCGCGCCACTTGACCAGGTACTTGGCCTTCCATTCTTCGGCCACTTCTTCGGGGTCTTCGTGGTGGGATTCGTTCCTGTACCATTCTTCTTTCTTGATTTCCTTGATCATGTCGCCCATTTCGGCGGCAGGCTGCAAGGAACCCTTGCAGAGCAGAAGGGCACGCAGGTTGTCCAGGAGAATCTCGTCGGTAGGATTGTCGGAGTCGTCCCGAGCGCAGTCCCAGATTTCGCCACGGTGGCGTTCCGTCCAGCCCATCAGGTGCTTTTCGGTTTTCTGGAGTTCACCCTTGGCGAGCTTTTCTTCGACTGCTTCGCGAGGATAGTAGATGCTGTTCGGGTAGAATTCAATCATAATGGCTCCCTGGTTTGCCGTAAATGCCCGGGGCGGGACTTGAACCCGCACGAGGTTGCCCTCAAGGGATTTTAAGTCCCCAGTGTCTACCATTCCACCACCCGGGCTCGGGCGTGGCCTAAATATAGTAAATGGAGCTGCGATTTCGGCATTTTTGCAAGAATCACAAGCAATAATTCTGTTATTTTTGGGATATGAAACGACTTGTTCTTATTCTTGTTGCGTTTATAGTTGCCCCGCTTTTCGCCTACGATGGCGACATGGATACTTATCACGAATTTAAGGAAGATCTTTCGCTTGCCCGCGATGGCTATATTGCATGCCTCAACATGGCTATGGAATCTGCCAACGAAAGCACCGAAGGGTCGCTAGAAGGCTGGTTCAACCTCCGCGACAAGGGCGGCGCCCGTTCCTGGATGCAGCTGGATTTCGAAGCTCCGACATTCAAGTTCCTGAAGATGGAAGAAGTTCCTTACGGCTTTAAACTTAAGGGTTCGCACGGCGCCTACAAGATTGATGCTGAAATCCGCGTGGTTACCCGCGACACTGACATTTTCTACGATGTCAAGTACAACAAGGCGAGCAACGCCGCCGGCAAGGAAATCTTCGGCGAAGTCTTCCGCAACGACCGCGTCGTCTTTTACGACGAAAGCACGCCCTGCAAGCGCAAGGCCGTCACCTGCATCAACGAATACGCCCGCGGCACGCTGGGAAAGTGACAAAGGGGAATGCCTTCCCCTCGCTTTAGCCACGGCTCGCCCTGCACCGCACGCTCACATGGCACCACCTAAAGGTGGCCATGTTCACTAAGGCCTAAAGGCCAAGTGACCAAAGGTCGGCCTTTGGCCGACGAATGTTCGCTTAGCGGTCAGGCTTTCGCCGTGTCTGCCGCTACCCTTTCTCCTAGGGGCTCTGCCCCTAAAACCCCGATAGGGACTTGAAAATCCAAACGAAGGTTCCCGAAGCAAGGACTATCGCGAAGAAGGCTCCGCAACCTGTTGTGCCTTTTTTGGGTTTTCTCTGGCAAATGATGATGCCATTAGAAAAAATGATAAAAGTTTCTTGTACATGCTTGTCTTAATATACTTTATAAAAACAAAAAGGACCCCTTACGGGGTCCATTTTTAATTTTGCCTTATGTTAATCATCAATTATTTGATGATCAACATGCTGTCATCCCAAGCCTCTCGTGAGACTCCGCACCTATGGTGCGGGAGGAGGGCTTTATGCTCTCCGTTCGTCGAACGAAATCGTTGTTTTTAGAGATGCGCCAGCCTATGGCTGCCGCAGCTCTTAACAAGGATTTGGAGGCGTAGCAAAAATGGAACCTTTGCAGGTTCCATTTTTAATCTCGTTATATGTTAATCGTTTATTTAACGATTAACATAGATTCGTCCCAAGCCTCGTGCTTTTCGAGGCCGAGGAGGTTGGCTGTCGTAGCGGCGATGTTGGAAAGACCCCAGTCGCCTTCCTTGAGGCCGAGCTTGCCGCCCGTTACGTTATCGTAAAGGATGCAGGGAACCTTGTTCAAGGTGTGGCTGGTCTTTGCCTTGAAGGTACCATCCTTGTTGACCTTCGGCATGCCGGTCTTCTTGTCGATTTCGTACATTTCGTCGGCGTTACCGTGGTCAGCCGTGATGATAGCAACACCACCGAGGGCGTCGATCACCGGGAGGAGTCGTGCGAGGCCGATGTCCACGGCTTCGATAGCCATCGTAGCGGCGCGGAAGGAACCGGTGTGGCCCACCATGTCGCCGTTCGGGAAGTTGCAGCGGAGCGTCTGGTACTTACCGCTCTTCAAAGCTTCAATCATGGCGTCAGTGATTTCGGCGGCCTTCATCCACGGGCGCTGTTCGAACGGAACAACGTCAGATTCGATTTCAAGGTAGGTTTCGCCGTCGAACTTGCTGGAACGGTTACCATTCCAGAAGTAGGTCACGTGGCCGTACTTCTGCGTTTCGGAGCAAGCGAACTGCTTGACGCCCGTTTC
>JAFXLS010000076.1 GCA_017530965.1 Fibrobacter sp. | reverse complement strand
CGTAGTCGATACCGTCCACCAGTTCCACCTGTTCTTCGATAGGCTTGATGATGGTCGTTTCGATTTCTTCGGGGTTTGCACCCGGATAGATGATGGTGCCGGTGACCACGGGGACGTCGAATTTCGGCATCAGGTCCACCACCATCATGCTGTAGGTGTAGAGACCGAAAACCACCACGGTCAAAATGACCATGAGCATGGTTATCGGTTTATAGATACTGGCCTTAATCATTCAGAATCATCTCCTACTCTACAATCAGCACTTTATCGCCGTCGTTCATCTTGGACTGGCCTTCGACAATCACGGTTTCGCCACCTTCAAGGCCTTCTGTAATTTGCACGTCGTTCTTGGTCTGCACGCCAAGCTTCACGATCTTGCGGAGGGCCTTGCCTTCGGCATCGACCGTCCAGATGACGTTAATGCCGTTGCGGTAAACGATTGCTTCTGCAGGCACCACGATGCCTTCCACCTGGCGGGCGTCGAGTTCTGCGGTCACGTACATGCCGGGCAGGAGCTTCTTGGCCTTGTTGTCGAATGTAATTTCAACCGGGAAAAAGTGAGTTGTTGGGTTTGCGGCGAGCGGAATCAAGGTTACCTTACCCGTGAGCGTTTCGTCGGCGATAGTGACTTTGGCAGATGCGCCCTTCTTGAAGAATCCGATGTCCTTGCTGGTGACGTTCAGCTTCAAGACAACCTTGTTGAGCTTTGCAATGGTTGCAAACTGAGCGCCCTGTCCTGGGGTCTGGCCGACCTTGAACTTGATTTCGGTCACCACACCAGCTTCGGGAGCAAGAATCAAGGTTGCGCGGCGGGCGGTTTCGAGGCCCATCTTTGCAACCTTGAGTTGCATTTCCTGGCTGTCCATGTCCTGTTGGCTAACGCCACCCTTGGCATGGAGCTCACGCATGCGTTCGGTTGCTTTTTCAAGAACAGCGATTTTTTCTTGCGCTTCTTGGTATTGGGTGTTGTCGCCCGTGTAGAGGTATTCGGCAATCACCTGATCTTTCTGCACGGTGGAACCCACTTGCACGTTAATCTTTGCAATCGGGTCGCCCATCTTGCAGATGGCGCTGTTCTGGTTGATACCTTCGATTGTGCCGCTGAACTTACGTATGTCGGTAAGTTTAGATGTGGCTGCCTTGACTACGCGGGCGGGCTTGCCTTTTTCTTTCTGGATTTCTTCGATAGTTGATGCCTTCTTTTCGGCATTTTCTTCTTTCTTGTCGCAGGCGACAAGCATCAGCGATGCGACAGCGATAGTCAGGAGGGTTTTAACTGTCTTGTTCATTCTTTCCTCGTCTCTCTTATTAATATTCACCGGTGGCCTGAAGGAGGGCGTTGTAAGCCTGGTTCCAATTCACGATTGCTTGCATGTAACCGAGCTTCGCTGTACGAAGGTCGTTTTCTGCATTGAGAAGGTTCAGCTGGGTTTCTCTTCCGAGTTTGTAACTGTCGTTGGTCAGGTCGTAATTCTTTTGAGCCAGGTCGATTTGGCGCTTGGCAATTTCGATTTGGGAATTTGCATCTTCGAGCGTGTTGGCGCAAGATTCAATCTGTACGCGGAATCCGCGTTCGGCAGTTTCCTTTTGAATTTGGGTGCTACGCAAGTTGGATTTTGCCTGAACGACCGCTTCCTTGGTTTTCATGCCGTTAAAGAGGTTTAGCTTGAGGTTCAAGGCTACATACTTGTTGATGTTGTCGTCCCAATCCGGAGCGTCCCACTGGTAGAAGTGGTTCTTGTTGTTGCTGTACTTGAGACCGCCAACGAGAACGATTGTGGGCTTGTATCCGCCTTCTTCGATAGAAACGTTTTTCTGGAGCATTTCTTCGCTTGCTTCGAGCATCACCAGTTCCTTGCGGCGTTTTTTCACATTCGCCATGGAAGTATCGGGGTAGGTGTAGCCCTGCAATGGATCGCGGAGGTCCCCCTGGAACATGACTTCGGATTCCCATTCAAGGCCCATGGTGTTGAGCAGGGCATTGCGGGCAAGCACGCGTTTCTTTTCGGTGCTGTTGATTTGTGAGTTCAGTTGGTCCATCTTGAGCTGTATGCGAATTAAGTCGAGTTCGGTCATCATGCCGCTCTTGAGCCCCTGTTCCACAAAATTCAGGTTTTCCTGAAGCATGTCCTTGGACTGGTGCAGGATAACAATCGATGAATCTAGGAAAATGAGCTGGTCAAAGGCGTTTTCAACGTTGTAGCGGACGTTTGCCTTGGTGTTTTCAAGGTTGACTTCCTTGACGTGCTTGTAGGCCTTGGCGATTTCAATACCGGTGCCGACTTTACCTTGGGCGTAAAGAATCTGGGTGGCGGTAAGGCCCACGCTGGACTGCCAGCGATAAGCCTGCGATTTCATGCCGTTTACGACACCGTTGATGGCGCCAAGCGCCATCGCGTCCCACGGAGATGGGTCGCCAAAGCCTTTTTCCTGGCCTAAGGAAATCAATTCCATGGCCATCGAAGAGTCACTTGGGTTGACATCGTCCAGACCGAAAATTCGGGTGACGGTGGCATCAAGGTCGATTGAAGGCAAGGCGTTGCCGTAACCGGCATCGACCTGGGAATTTGCCGAAATGACTTCTTCTTCGGCAGTTTTGACGTCCGAGGACTTTTCAAGGGCTATCCTGACTGCTTCGTCGCGCGTGTAGGTTGTAGCACCCGCCCATTGCGGGGCTACGAGGCTCAATGCCATAGCCGATAATGCTGCTAAATGCCTGGGCATTTTTACTCCTATATACACTTTTTTGCGCTGCAAATGTAAAAAAATGTTGTCCCATATATAAGGGGTTGTGTGTGAATAGATAGATGAAATGCGTTATTTGGGGGATGAAAAACAGCCTGCCGGAGGGGCAGGCTGACGGGAAAAAATTTTGCTAGGCGCAATAGATATTTGCGGATCGTTAAATTCCCGCAACGTCGAATCCCAACGCCATCTGATCGAAGCGCTCGGAATCCGATGGGGTCCTATCGGTCCAGAGAAGAATGCGGAAAACAAGGTAGTTGGCGTTTGACGTAAAAGAAATCTTTTCGTATGCGTTCATGCCGTCTTCAGAGCTTGTCAATGGGTGATTTACATCGATGTTGTTCACGTTAGAGGTGCTATTTTCGTATACGAAAAGGTCGAAATCTTGCGGCACTCTGTGAACGTCATCGATGTCAAAACCGGAGCTCAGCCAGGCAATTGCTGCAGAAAAGTTCGTCTTGTCTGTAGGGCGCTTGACGCAGAAACGGATTTCCTTTTTGCCGTTCGAAGTGCTGTGTGTGTACAGCTTGCTGATTTCGCCCAACCAATAGCGTGATTCGTGGAATACTTCATTGTGGTCCTTATCGAACACTACGCTACGGTAAGAAGGAATCTTTGTTGTCACAGGGTTTTCATTCGGGTACGGGGTGTTTATATTGATATCACCCGAAGACAGTAATAGAGCCTTGACAACTTCAGGATGCCAACGGTAGAACGGGTTGGCAGCCAAGAGATTTGCTATCATGCCTGCCGTATAGGCTGCTGCGGCTTCTGAACCGTCGTAATACGGATTGTAGGTATAGTCTATTCCTGTAGATTTGTCTTTGTAGACTCTCTTTTGTTCGCTTGGGTAATTGTTGTTGCTCTGGTTGTCAAAATAGAAATGGGAATAATTGTAAATTTCCGGCTTTTTTGAACCTTCCCAAACGTTGTTTCCGTCTTTGCAATTACCAATGCCTTTTTTACAATATAGGCTATAGGTCGAATTGTATGTCGTAATTTTTCCGGTGATTGCGTCTACAGCACCAACTGTAATGGCGTTGGCTGCGTGTGCTTCTAAGCCCAGGTGACCGGAATTGTTTCTAACGCTAAAATTGCCGGTGGCAATAACTTCTATACGACGGGTAGTGAGAATCAGGTTGTCAATCGCCATCGACTCGAAAGAGTATTGTTTTGCAACCATGTTGTCTACGTTCCCGTATTGACGGTTTCTAACTCCCATATAAATCAAGGGACTGCGATGATCGGGATTTAAAGGGTGGTCTATAGGCCATACCGGATTTTCCTTTCCGACGAAGATTGCTGAATGCTTTGTAGAAGCCTTTAGAATGTCGTAAGTCCTAGAGGACATCATTTCTGATGCGGGTGTGGGATTAAATACTTCGCCAGAGGCTAGCTTGAAATAAGGAACCGATTTTGAGGGGTCTAGTTTTGTCGGAAGAGCGTCGATGGACATGTAAATGCCGACGTCATCCCATTCGTAATGGGGAGATGATGGGTAATCGAACCACCAGAGAGAATACCTTTGAGCGTTGCTTTCGACGCCAGAAAATGGCATGTATGTAATCATCTGCGTATTGCCGTAGTTCGAGTAGGCGTATGGGGATGGCTGTTGGGGGTTGCTGAATGTGTAATTCGATGTTGTGAGCTGATAGGCGCTTGTAGGAAGATTTGTCCTTGTGCCGTACAGAAACCCTGTGGGCTCTGTACGTTGCATTGGCACAGGGATAAATACCTCGTTGGATTTTTCCATATAGCCGTTTGACCCTGTCAGTCCGCTAAACCAATTTTCAAGGGGGGCTCCCTGTAGAAAATATCGCTTCAAGTAGTAGGGGTATGTAGTATTCTGTCTTTCAAGGCCTCTGTTATTGAATATGCCTGTTATGGCATCCGCGTTCCCTCTTAATCCAGGATTTGTAGCCTTTGCCAAAGCCTTGGAGGTTAACGAAGAACCGACTTTTTGGTCGTTTTTCTTCTTCATCTTGGAATAGTCAATATCCTTGTAGACCATCGGAGAATTCATTTTACTCCCGCGGCGTCCAAGAAGATCGTAGTTGGCTGTGGCTGCGATAGAAATACCGAAACAACCCATCGCGATTATCGATGTGATTTTTTTATTCATTCTCACTCCTTATTTATTTGTTAGTGGTTTCTTAAATATATATCACCAATTTTGAAATAAATATTTTATTCTTAAATTTTACAATAACATTAAGAAGTTGTATACAAGCTAATGTGTTTCTTTGTGAGTATAAATGTGGCGATTTGTCTTCTTATAGAAGACGAAAGGAGTGTTTTGTTTTATGGTTTTTAATTATTGTATGACGACTGTGTGATTTGTGCTTGAGGGCATAAAAAAAGAACTCATATCTCGTTGGCAGGAAACTCCCGCTGTTCAAGAGATAGAGTTCTTATAAATTGGATTTATGCTGATGTTACATCAGGCCGGGGATTTTCATGCCGCCGGTAATGCCGCTGATACTTTCCTGGGTGGCTTCGTCTTTCTTCTTGACGGCAGCGTTGATGGCTGCCATGAGCAGGTCTTCGAGGGCTTCCACGTCGTCCTTGTCGACGGCATCGGGGTTGATTTTGATCATGGTGACGACACCCTTACCGTTCATGGCGACCTTCACCATTCCGCCGCCGGCTTCGGCTTCGAAACTCTGTGCCTTGAGGTCGCTTTGTGCCTTCATCATCTTGCTCTGCATCTTCTGAAGGTCACGCAACATTTTGCTCATATCCATAGTATTTTCCTTGTTGTTTTTGCGGTAATATAGTAAAAGGGGTTAGTTTTCGTCGCTGTCTACATCGCAGCCTTCGGCTTGTTGAGGGGCTACAGGACGGTTGCTCTTGTGGGTGTAAATCAGTTCAGCGGCAAAGAGTTCCTTGAGCTTCTGGAGTCCGGGTTCCTTCTCCAAATCCAACTGGTAGGGCGACATCTGGGCCTGCTTGCGAATTTTAAGTTCCGATTCGTTGAAGGCTCGGCTTTTCAGGGTCAAAAGTACCGGAGTCTGGAGCATATCTTCGAGCATTTGCCTGATACGGTCCATATACTCGGGATGTTCTTCCATCTGCTTTACGCCCCAGGCATCGCTGGCATTGTCACCCAGGTAGGTAAGGGCGATGGGGAAGGGGGTGGCTTTCAAATCGCCTGTTTCGAGTACGGTTTCGTTGAGGGCTACCGAGAAGGCGAAATCACCGGAATCTGCAATTTTGGACTTGATGGATCCCCAGGCGGCAGAAATTTCGTAGCGGCTGTAAGTGTCGCCGTTGCTAGGGCCGGCAATGGAACTCTGCAAAGCCGCGAAGGGATTTTCTTCGCGTTGCTGTAACGCCTTGGCTTCTTCTTCGGCGTCAATGTAGTTTTGGACTTCAGTTACTTTTTTTTTTAACGCCTCTTCGGAGGCGCTTTTCGGATCATTAATGGCTGCAAGCGCTCGCCTTAAGTCGGTAAGCCTGTCGAGCCAAGCCATGCGGGCAAATGTCGTTTCTACCAGCAGGCGCGGGTTCGTGCTGTAGCGAAGTGTTGCCTGCAGGTCAATCAAAAGCTTGCTGATACGCAGAATGTCGCCGTTCTTGAGCTCGGGAACCACGCTCTTGTATTTGGTGTAAAGCTCTTCCGATATGTTCAATACGTCGGGAGTGAATGCGTCAAGGCGGGCGTAGAGTAGGTTCCTAAGGAACTTGCCGAATCCGTCCAAAAGCGGAGTGAATTCGATGCCGCGCTTGCAGGCGTCATCCACCATCTTGAAGCACCCCTTGAGATCGTGGGCTTCGATGGCGTTAATCAGCGTAAAGAAGAGTTCTACCGGAGGAATGCCAAGGACGCTACGGACTGCGTCTGCACTCATTTCGTTGCCGGTAAAGGCATAGGCCTGGTCGAAGTAGGTGAGGCCGTCACGCATGGAACCGTCGGCCTTTTCGGCGAAGATATCTAGGGCTTCGTCGGTGGCGTTAATGCCTTCCTGTTCGCAAATGTAACGCAGGCGGCTGCGAATCTGTTCGATGGTCAAACGCTTGAAGTCAAAACGCTGCACGCGGCTCAAAATGGTCTGCGGCACCTTGTTGACTTCGGTGGTTGCGAAGATGAAAATCACATGTTCTGGCGGTTCTTCCAGGGTCTTGAGGAGCGCGTTAAAGGCTCCCGTCGAAAGCATGTGGACTTCGTCGATAATGAAAATCTTGTATTTGCCGATGACAGGCGGGTACTGCACGCGTTCAATCACGTCGCGGATGTTGTCGACGCCGGTATTGGAGGCTGCGTCGATTTCAAAGACGTCCATCGGGTTTCCGCCCGAAATGTCCTTGCAGCTTTCGCACTGTCCACAGGGGTGCAACGGGTCTCCGCCGGTGCAGTTCAGCGTGCGGGCGAGGATACGGGCACTGGTAGTCTTTCCGACGCCGCGGGTTCCGGTAAATAGGAAGGCGTGGTGCAAACGACCACCTTCAATTGCATTTTGAAGGGTCTTTGCGATATGTTCCTGGCCGACCATGTCGGAAAAAGATTGCGGACGCCACTTTCGGGCCATTGCTACGTATGCCATGTGCGGGAATATAGTAAAAGGCGAGAGCAGCGGCAAAATAACTTGTTATTTTGACATTGCCGAGCCGTACTATATGCGTTCTGAAAGAACGCCATATAGTAAAAATTGAAGATTGATAATTGATAATGGATGATGTGGAGTGTGGGGTGATTGGTGATGTATAATTGATGATGGATAATGGATGATGTCGTTACACAATTTTTGTATTATTTGTCCAAGATAACTAGCGAGGTTTACGATGAATCCTAATTTGGCTCTTTTGATTCTTTCTTGGCAGGTTGCTTGCCTTTTTCACGAAAATGAGACCGAAAAACTCCTTGAAGGTTCTACTTCGGCAACGGAAGCCGAAAGCGATACGCTAGATGCGATTCATGACGAACTGACGCCGGAAGTCTCTTGGGACGATTTCAATGATACTTACGCAAAGTTCAAGTCTGCCAAGGACCGTGCCGCTGCCTGTATTGAAGCCCTGAAGAATGAACCGGGTGAATTCAAGTGCAAGGTGCTGGAATCGATGCTCCGTGTAGCGAACGCCTCTAAGGAAGACGACAACGAAAGCAACGTCAGCCCCGAAGAAATGGACTTTATCCAGCAGATTAGGGAAGCGCTGGAATAAGCGCTGGCTAGCTGCGTAAATACGCTGCAAATCTTGAAAAAAGAAACCGCCGAGGTGCTTGCCTCAGCGGTTTGATTTTTTAATAGGATGAGCGTCTTAGCGGAGCACGATGTCGCCGTTTGCGACGAGCTTGTCACGCAGCTTGTTGTGGGCCTTGTTGACTTCGTCGTCGGTAAGGGTGCGGTCCATGGCCTGGTAGGTGAGGCTGTAGACCATGTTCTTCTTGCCGGCTTCGATCTTGTCGCCTTCGTAGATGCTCTTGAGCGTAATCTTTGCGAGGTTCTTCGGGTTCAGGCCCTTGATGCGTGCGAGAATCTGCTCGTGAGTCATGGTCTTTGCGACTTCGATGGAAATGTCGCGGCTAGAGGGCACCTGGCGGCTGAACGGTTCGAACACAATCTTCTTGTGGGTGGCGTGTTCCATCTTGTCCATGTCAAGTTCCATCACGTAGGTGGTGTAGCCGATTTCAAAAGCGGCCATGGCGGTCGGGTGGAGTTCACCCATGGTACCAAGCACCACGCCGTCGGCGAGAACTTCGACTTGCTTGCCCGGGTGCAGGTAGATTTCAGCCTTGGCAGGCACGCGGAATTCTACGACGAGACCCACGCGCTTGAGGAAACTCTGCACCAAGCCCTTGAAGGCGGCAAAGTCAATCTGGGCGGGCTTGTCGTTGAGCGGGTTCACGTCAAAGGCGCCTGCAACAGCGAGGGCGACGAGGTTCGATTCGTCGAAGCCCGGATCGCGCACGTCCTTGCGGTCGCGCTTGAACTGTCCTTTGGCGACTTCGAACAGACGAACGGAACCGGGGCGGTTCTTTTCGTTTTCGGCAACACTCTTGAGTAAGTTCGGGAGGAGGCTTGTCGGAACCACGCCGAGTTCATCGGAAAGCGGGTTGAGGAGCGCTGCGGGCTTGCTGCGGCGGTCGTCGTTTTCGGCACCGAACAGGGCTTCGGTGCGGGCCTTGCTCGTAAAGCGGAGGCTCAAGCATTCATGCAGACCCATTGCAGACAAGGTCTTGCGAATCTTGCGGTTCAGGACTTCGATCGGCGGAAGTTCGTTCGGCTGCATCTTGAAACTCGGCAGCGTGTACGGAATGTTGTCGAAACCGATAAGGCGGGCGACTTCTTCGATGAGGTCGACTTCGCGTTCGAGGTCGGGGCGGTAGCCCGGAATCTTGAAGGTGATGGATTCGGCATCCTTTTTCACGACTTCGAGGGCGATACCCGTGAGGTACTTTTCGATGTCAGCTGCGGCAATCTTCATGCCGATGACTTTTTCGGCGCGGGCAGTGCGGAGCGTGACTTCGTTCAAATTCTTCTTGTGGTCGTCGCCGGCGTATTCGACGGTGCCCTTGAGAATGCGGCCACCCGCGACTTCCTGAATCATGGCGCAGGCGTAGCGGCTGTATTCGTCCTGGGTGGTAAAGTCAATTTCGCGTTCGAAGCGGTAGCTGGAATCCGTCGAGATGCAGAGACGCTTGGCCTGCTTGCGGACGATGGTCGGGTTGAACCAGGCGCTTTCGAGGAACACGTTCTTGGTGGCATCGACAATTTCGGATTCAACGCCACCCATCACGCCGGCAACGCAAGCCGGACGGTCGCCGTCGCAAATCACGAGGTCGCTTTCCAGAAGTTCGTGAGCGGTGTGGTCAATGGTTTCGATCTTTTCGCCCTTGGCGGCGCGGCGGACCTTAATCTTGTTGCCGTGCAGCTGGTCCATATCGAAGCTGTGGAGTGGCTGGCCCACGTCCATCAGAATGAAGTTCGTGATGTCGACCACGTTGTTGATGCTGTTCATGCCCACGGCATGCAGGAGCTTGGCGAGCCAAGCCGGAGACTTTTCAACCTTCACGTCCTTGATGACGCGGCCTACATAGCGGGAGCAACCGCAACCGGGAACCACTTCGAGGCTCACGGCGGAGCTTGCTGCTTCGGAATCTTCCTTGAGTTCGTAGGCAAGCGGCTTGAGCGGACGGCCGAACTTGGCGGCGAGTTCGCGGGCGACACCGCGGTGGCTTAAGGCATCCGGACGGTTCGGGGTCACGTTCAGTTCGAAGCACACGTCGTAGAGGCCGAGGCTTACAAACGGGGTGCCAGCAGGAATGCTGTCGTCGAGAACCATGATGCCGGCGTGGTCGTCGCTGAGGCCGATTTCGTCTTCGGCGCAAATCATACCGAAGCTTTCGACGCCGCGAATCTTGGACTTTTTCATCTTGAGCATGGTGCCGTCGGGGAGCGGAAGTTCTGCACCGATCGGGGCGAGCACCACGGTCTGGCCGGCGGCTACGTTCGGAGCGCCGCAAACAACCTGGATGGTTTCTTTGCCGTTATTGACGGTCGTAATGTGCAAGTGGTCGCTGTCCGGGTGGGCTTCGCAGGTAAGAACCTTAGCCACAATCAGCTTTTCATAAACCTTGCCCGGTTCTTCCATGCCTTCGACTTCGAGGCCAATAGAGGTGAGCGCCTTTGCAACTTCTTCCGCAGATTCCGGAAGATCAACGTGACGTCTGAGCCAATTCAAAGAAACTTTCATCTTTTCCTCTTTGGCATGCGTTTCGCTCCATCAATCGGGCGCAAAACACGTGCCAGCTAAATTTTTCGGAGGTAAATTTAGAAAATATTTAAGGCTCTGATGAGAGAGTCTAGACGGTGTGAGAGCTGTTCTGCGCCTAAAGTTGCAAGATGATCTGCATCCAAGGCCATATCGTCTGTATAGTCGTGATTTCCCATTTTGTTTTCGTCGAAGAAAACGAAGTTCGGATAGGTCTTGCTAATGTCCTCTATTTCTTGGAGTAGCACTGGCATTTGACTTCTTTTGAGTCCATATTTGCCATAAGATCCTGTTTCTCTGTAAGCAGGACTTTCGGGGCATTCCACTCCAATGACGACGATGTCGTGCTCGGCAGCCTCTTTTATGATTTCCAGCAGATAATTGTAGTTCTCATAGTAGTTTAGAGAATCTTCGCTAAACAAACTTGAATCCCGTTCTAACGGAACGTTGTTTTGCTCCCATCCTTCTGCATTAGAGGTTAGGAACCCTTTTGTTTGGCGAAGAACCTTTCCGTATGCCTCGTTACCGAGGGATTCGTAGGTGTATTCGAATAGATCTGTTGGCTTTCCCTTTGTCCAAAATTCGTGGTTTGCGTCGTATTTGTAGCCGGGAAAGTTCAGGTACTTTTTATAGAAGAAACTATGTGATATTGGTTTGTACCAACGGTCTAAATCAACAGAGATGATGACGTATTTTAATTTTTTTAAATGGGGCAATACGTAATTATGGAAAATGTATTGTGAACCATGGTGGGTGTTTTGCGTGTTGGCCAAGTTTATTCCGAAGAATGGGACTTGGAAAATTTGAGGATCAACTCCGTGCAGGGCTCGAGAACTTCCCAAAACGACTATGTTCGCTGAATCCATGTATTGCCACAGGATTTCCATCTTATAGCGCCATTGAGCGGCGATGTAGTTTCCTGTTGAATTATAGTACACGCCAGCGCTGTCATAATCAAGTATAAAGGGCTGTTCGGGTTCGGACGCGCTTTCGGAGGATTCCGGTGAGGAAGACTCTGTTTGCGAAGACGATGAGAACTCTTCTGATGAAGAGGTTATCGAGGGCTGAATAGTTTTTTTCTTTTTTATCCAAAGATTCGGGTGCCAAAGTTCTTCGCCCTCTGCGAGTTCTGTGACGCTGTTGTCGTCGGGATCCACGAGCACGATTTTTTCGTGGGCCCCGTTGACGTTGGTGAGAGTGGCTACGATGGTCGACTTGGTTCCGTTGGTAGCCCATTCGGTATGGTCGAAGGTGTAACCGGCCGGGGCTTCTATTGTCTGTAGGAGTTTCCCGTTGCTGTCGGCGATGAGGATCCTCTGGTGCGTGGCGTAGTTGCTGCCTGCGAATTCACGTCCTGTTCTGCCTCCGAAGTCCAGGAATGCCGTCCGCTTTGTCCCGTCCTGGGCCAGCGAGGCGTTACATGCCTGTTCGCTGTTGTACCAGACCCTGTCCTTTCCCAATACGCGGGCGCGGAGTAATCTTGCTCCCGATACAGCGAGCTTCCCGTCTTCGCTGATGCCACCGTGGTAGGCGCCGTCGAAGATCTTTTCCGGCTTGCCGAACTTGCCGTTGGAGAACTTGACCTGCCAGGTGGACGCGCTCTTGAACGTGGCGTCATCCTTGTTGTTCCCGGCGTCGCTAACATAGACGATGACCGTGTCGCCGTTGTCGAGAACGCGCCATCGCGGGATGACAGCGCCGTTGCTGTTGAGCTTTACTTGGATTGTCGAGTCTTCGTCGAGGCCCTGCACGTAGATCGTCGATTTTCCCGAGACTCCCTCCATCCCCGTGCAGAACGCGACCCAGCTTCCGTTCGGTGAGATTTCGGGGTGGTAGGCGTCTATGCCGTCGGTGATTTCCTGAATGGAAATGGGAATGTTCTGGTAGTTTATGTAGGATATGTTCCCGGTGACGTCATTGCGGAATGCCAGCTTGACGTTGTATGAGCCTGTAATGGCCTTGACGGTCTCGTTGCTTGCAAGCGCCGTGATGGAACTTGTTTGAGATTTTCCGTCGTTTCCCATCCATAGCGCGTTGGGGATGATTCCGATTGCGAGTCTGAAGCCCACGTATTCTGCCATTGTTGATGATGTTACCGTGTAGACGTCCCCGCGGCTGTAGGGGCTGAGTTGATTTTCAGAAAATGAGTAGTAGCCGCCCTTGACGACGCGTTCCCCCTGATTTCCTCCATTCGGGGCTCCTGCATAGTTAATGACGGTCGTGTCGCGAAATTTTCCCATCCAGTCGTTCACCCACTCCAGGGCGTTCCCGGCCATGTCGCAGAGCCCGGCGGAGTCGGCTTCCTTGCTGCAGACGGGGTGGAGCTTGTATCCGGAGTTGCTGTTGTTCCAGCTTTTTTTGAGGTCCCATGCGCGTGTCGCCGCGAAGACCCATTCCGCTTCGGTCGGGAGCCTGAAACCTTCGACTTCAGCATGGAACGCGAAACCTTCCAGGTTCGTGCAGTGCTTTTCCTCGTCGAAGAGTGCGCTGCGGTAGGTGTATACCGTATCGCGTTTTTCGAGCTTGCTCTTGGCGTTGGCAAAGAGTACGGCGTCGTAGTAGGTAATGTCGGTGAGGGGGAGGCTGTCGTTTTCGCATTTGCCGAAGGTATTGAGCTTCGCCTTCTTGGCGACCTCGGCGTATTCCCCGCAAGTGACTTCGTGAATGCCCATGTAGAAGTCATAATCGAGTACGACCTCCATGGCGGGGCGTTCGTTTTCCTTGAAGTTCTTGTCGTTTGTGCCGAGGGTAACCTTGCCACCGGCAAGTCGGAGCATGCCCTCGATTGTTATCTCTGGAATGGAATCTTCTGTGGCGGGTGAAATTTCGGTCGTGTCGGCTAAAGAAGGTTCAGAAACATCGTCTGCGGGTGGTGTGAACGAATCGCTGTTGCTGCAGCTTATAAAAACAAACAACGAAAAAATTGCAATGAAAAATAAATTCATGG